>CAJTOB010000047.1 GCA_910578035.1 uncultured Muribaculaceae bacterium | reverse complement strand
GGATACCATCTATGTGCTCGATAACGAGGCTTACGGCTATTGGTTTGCCAAACCTATTTTCGATGAGTGATGAAGATAGTGCTGCGATAGCATATCTGTCGGTTTATTATACAGTTCCGAATATAGTTTGGTATATTCGGAACTGTGACGGTTTTTTGGGGTGTCAGAGGGGGAGGGTGCAGTGGCGGCCGGTGTAGGTGATGGTGCGGGCGGGTTGCATGGGGGTGTCGCCTGTGGGGGAGGCGGGTGTTATGAGGACGATGCGGAATTTGCGTTTTTTGAGCATTCCGGGGAAGTTGCCTTGGCGGTCTGAGATTGTGAGGGTGCGGTCGGCGTCGTTCCATCGGAATGTGATGGTTGTGTATGCGCCGTTTTCGTAGTTGTAGTTGTCGAATTCGTCTTCGTAGAGTGTGAATGTGCCGTCAGCGCCGGGGTAGATGCGGATTTCGAGGTCGTTCCAATTTTTTTCGGTGGAGTATTGCACATCGGGACCGAAGGGCAGGATTGTGCCGGCACGAAGGTAGAGCGGAATTTCGTCGGGGGCTGTCGGACGGTGGTCTGTCTGGCCACCCTGGAGTTTGCGGTTGTTCCAGAAATCCCACCATTCAGAGCCTTGTGGCAGATATGTGTTCCAGGTTTTAATGCCGGGTGCTGTGACGGGCGAGACGAGGATATTGCGTCCGAAGAGGTATTCGGAGCCGATGTTGTAAACGGCGGTGTCGGCCGGAAAGTCGAAGAACAGCGGGCGCATGAAGGTGCCGTCGTTTGCCGATATATCCCATGATGTGCTGTAGATGTATGGCAGGAGGCGATAGCGGAGGCGTATCATGCGTTCGATGGCGTCGTAGACGGGGGTGCCTTTTTCGCCGAACTGCCATATTTCGCGCGGCAGGTCGGTGCCGTGAGAGCGCATCATTGGCGAGAATGCGCCAAACTGGTTCCAACGGGTGTAGAGTTCCTGAAATTCGGGGCTTTTGATGCCGCCGCGGTCGTGCCATCGCCAGGCGAAGAATCCGCCGATGTCGCTGTTCCAGTTGGGTATGCCCATGACGGTGAAATTGAGAGCGGCCGGTATGTGGGAGGCGAGGGTTTCCCAAGTTGACTGTACGTCGCCGCTCCAGGTGTTTGAGCCGAGACGCTGCTGCCCGACGAAGCCGGAACGTGTGAGGATTACGACTCGTTTGGTGCGGTCGGCTGCTTTCTGGTGTTCGGCGATGCCGGTGTTGTGCATGAGTGAATATGTATTTTTTGTGCTTCGGTATGAGCCGCGGGCGGTAGGGGTGTCGTAGTCGGAATCCTGGCGGTTGATGTGGTCAGGTTCGGTTGAGTCGAGCCACCATCCGTCGTTGCCTATGTAGCTGTATATGCCTTTGTCGAGGTATTTCCAGTAGATGTCGCGGGCTTCATCGTTGAAGACGTCGTATGGCCGGGCGCCGCTGTTGGGGGGCCATGTGTCGAAGCCGAGAATCATGCCTTTAGAGTCGAGTTCGGCGCGCTGGGGCGTTTTGGGCCCGAAGCCGGGCCATGCCACAATCATTAGTTTGCCGCCGAGGGCGTGGATGCTGTCGGCCCATTCGACGGGTCGCGGATAGCGTTCGGGGTCGAAGGAGTGGGAGTTCCAAGCGGAGTCGGTGTGCTGCCATTCGGGCCAGTATCGCCAGTCTTGAATGACGCAGTCGATGGGCACGCCGAGTTCACGGTATTTTTTGAGAATGCCGAGGTGCTCGAATTGTGTGTTGTAGCGCTCTTTGCTCTGGAAGAAACCGTATGCCCATAGAGGGAGCATAGGTGCGTGGCCGGTGAGGTCGCGTATTCCGGCTACTATACTGTCGGCATTGTCGCCATAGATGAAATAAT
Organism: uncultured Muribaculaceae bacterium; assembly: GCA_910578035.1. Lineage (GTDB taxonomy): Bacteria > Bacteroidota > Bacteroidia > Bacteroidales > Muribaculaceae > CAG-873. The sequence goes on along the minus strand of CAJTOB010000047.1, from coordinate 21,956 downwards.
AGTCGGAGTGGTTGCCGATGCCTTCGAAGGCCATTTCCTGGGGGGAGTCTGCGAAGTCGGATATTGAGTAGTTATCCCAGTAGAGGGCGTAGTTTTTGGTCGGCGACATAACCAGGGGTGAGTATGTGAACATGTTTTCGTTCTGCATGTGGTATGTCGAGCTGCGCCGGTTGAAACGTCCGTCCATGACCTGGCCGATGCCGTAGATGGGTTCGTCGGGTTCGAGCAGGAAGGACGCTCGAACTTTGCCCGATGGTTTTCCGGCATCGAGTATAGGGGTGAAGGAGGTTCCGTATTCTTTGTCTTTGAGCAGATGACGGCCCGTGGTGTCGAAGAAGTCGACTGAGCCGTTGGCTTTGTTGATTTTGAGGAGGAGGCTTGAAGAGGCCAGGGTAGCGCTGTCGCCTTTCTCGGTTTTTCTGATTTCGCAGTTTTCGGGTGTTTTTATTACTACGAGGCTTGCAGGGTCGGCAGATGCGCCGACAGGAGCTTTGTGCACTTTGACTGTCGACGGGCTCAGAAATTGTATTTCCACGTCCATGCCCTGAGCGGTGAAACGCAGTTGTCCGCCGGCTGCCGAGGCCGTGAAGACTGCCAGCATTGCAGCGGCTGTGATAATGTTGCGGGGTTTCATGATATGAGCGGTTGTTTATGTTTTGATGTCGCAAAGTTAACGCGTGCAGGCATTTGCGCGGTAATACTCATGTTGAAACAGACAACACTCATGTTGATTTTGCTGATTTTGCCGCATATTCCGAGGGTCGGCAGCCGAATGTTTCGACGAAGCATTTGCTCATATAGCTTGAGCTACTGAAACCGGTGGCTTCGGCCACCTCGGCTACCGATAGTTTCCCTTCGGCGAGGAGACGGGCTGCGCATCGCAGGCGAATGTCGCGAATGAAGAGACTTGGCGAGCGGTCGAGCAGGACGGTGAGTTTTCGGTATAGTCCGGTGCGCTCCATGCATAGGTCGCGGCTGAGCTGCTCGACGGAATATGCGGGTGTGTTGAGGTTGCGTTCTACCATTTCGACGGCGCGGGCAATGAATTCGGCATCGGCGCCGTTGAGCCCGGCTTCGGGGCTGTCTGCAGGGTCTGGTTGCCGTTCGAGCTCATAGGCGTTGCATTGTGCTATAAGGTCGCGGATTCGTTCGAGGAGGTGCTCTTCGCGAAGACGGCGCTCCATTTTTCGGCGGATATAAGAAATGTATATCGCAACGGCGGCTGCAATCAACATTATAGCCACGATAGCGAATGATAGATATGCCGCTGTTGTCTGCCACCACGGCGGCTTTATGTGGAACGCAAATGATGTTTCCGGCGAGCCTTGAGTTTTTACGATAAATGTATAGCTGCCCGGTGGGAGTGAGGTGTATGTGGCCGTGAGTTTGTGCGAGGGCGACTGCGAGGCGCGGAATGTGTGCCATTCGTTTTCGATGCCGTCGAGCCGATAGGTGTAGACGGTAGAATCGGGGAACGCGTAGGAGGGCGCCACGCAGTCGAAGGCAACGAAGTTTCGGTCGTATGGCAAAATGCGGCAATCGGCTGGTGCCAGGGGTTCTCCGTTTACCGAAATGGCGGCAATGAGGGGTGCGTGGCGCCCCTTGTCGGTGATGGCGTGGATGAGTCCTTCTGCGGGTATGAAGATGTGATAGCCGTCGTTTTCCCTGAAAAACAGCGAGCCTGAGGTTGATACGAATGCTGCTCCTGAGGCATATTCGCCGTTGGGGTACAGCCCCGCATGGCCCGGTGTGGTCTGTGTGCCGTCGGGTTTAACGGCTATGATTTTGCCATTTTCGGCCAGCAGCACGCTTCCGTCTTGATTTTCAGTGAAAAATGTTGATGATTCGGGCGATTTGTATGTCGCCGGGATAAAAATATATCTGTAAGCATCGGGGTGATAGTAGAAAAGGCCGCGCTTGAGGGTTCCGAGCCACAGACCGCCTGAGCTGTCGTGGGTGATGGTGCTGACTTCTGTGGCAAGGAGGCTGCCGGTACGGGTGCGCAGCAGAGGGTGATATGTTGTTTCAGCCGTTGTGGGGTCAATGCTTATGAGTCCTTGAGGACAGCTTATTATGGCCTCTCCGCTGTCTGAAATAGAGAGGGTATTGAGCACAAAATCTGTTTCGAGGAGTTTTTTCCAGGTTTTGGCTGATGTATTGTAGAAAAACAGGGCAGCCTTGGTGCCGTTGCGGAGTTGATAGAAGCCCTCGGGAGCCTTGACTACGAGTGAAGTACGAGAGAATAGAGCAGAGTCTTGAGGCGCATAAGGAGCGCTTTCGGATATTATTCTGCCGGAGGATAGTTGTCGGCATTGCATGCTTCCGTCGGAGAAAAATAGATAGAGGCTATCGCCTTCGGAGGCTATATCCTGAAGTTTTTTTGAGCCGAGGCTTATGATTTCATTGCCGTCGGTAATACTACGGTCCTTTATACGCCATAGTCTTTCAGAGTGGTCTATATAGAGGTCTGTAGCAGACTGTAGACTGTCGGGAACTGAGATTATCCGACAGTTGTCGAGACTGATACAGCGAAGCTCGCGATTTGTTTTGAGCCAAAGGAGAGAGTCTGCATAGTAGAAATGGTGGAATCCGTCGTAGGAGGGGAGGTGTGCCGACGGACTGTCAGCGAGCGGTATGGCAGTGGTGTTGGAGCCGTCGATAAGGTAGATTTCCGAGACTGTGGCAACGGCCATGCGGCCGTCGGGCAACTGTATGAGGGAGCGTATCCGGCTGTCGTCGGTAGGAAAGACGGGGCGGAACAGCATTTCGCCGCCCGAAGCCCTGATGATAAACAGGATTGCTATTAGAATTGCCATGAAACGCTTCATGACTGCAAATATACGAAAAAGCGTGGGTGCGTAAAATACTTACTCACCCACGCTTTTCAAGTATTTATTCAGCCTGCGATTTCGGACAGTGTGTTTCTTTCCGAGTCCATGTCTTTGCGGCTTTTGCTCATGGTTACGAGGAATACTCCTGCAAATATCAGCATTATTGCAAATGCTTTGGTTAAGCCGAATGTGTCCATGCCCCATAGTATTGCAATGATGCAGGTTACAAGTGGTTGTATGTAATTATACATTCCGGCCACAGTAGGACGAAGTCGTTTCTGACCGATTACAACAAGTATGTAAGACACAAAGGTTGCTCCTGCCACAACCAATGACAATGCGCCCCATTCCATCGATGTGACGGCTGCCCATCTTGTCTCTGAAAGCTCCCGGGCAGAGAAGGGCAATATACATATAAAAGCAAATGTGAACATCCACTTCATGACAGTGAAAAGTGAATAGCGGGATACAAAATCCTTGAAAAGCACTATGTATAGGGCGTAGCTCAATTGTGCTGTCAAAACTATTAAATCGCCCCATACGGACGAAGATACTGCTCCGTCCTGATTCGCCGAACTTCCTCCAAGAATAAGAAGCACAGCTCCGGTAGCACCGGCTGCGATACCCATGATTTTCTTTCCGGTTATAGGCTCTTTCAGAAAAAATGCTGCAAGAACCATGGCCCACAAGGGCATACTTGTGGTAATTATAGAGGCGTTTGTAGGGGAGGTCATTCCCAGGCCGGTAATGAAACAACCCTGATTGAAGATGATTGCAAGTAAGGAAGCGCCGAATAGTTTTGCCAGGTCTTTCGCCCCGACATGTTCCGGTTTCATGAACAGAGATACAAGCCAGAACAGAATCATGGCACCGGCAATACGCACATTGGTTACAACCAGTGGAATTATTGTACCGCTAATCATTACAAATTTCGCAATCGGTGCCATCGCGCCCCAGATTGCATTGGCTCCAAACATAGAGGCGTGTCCTTTTAAATCAAAATTCATATATCTGTTTATTGTTGTTTATACATATTTGCATCGACAACAAGCCGTTGGCCCAAAGTGTGTGTAAGTTCAGCAGCCTTCAGACCTTTTTTTGAGGTTTGGCAGGAGGCAGGCTACGAGGCCTATCAGGGGCATGTATGCGCAGAAATCGAATATTGCGTTTATGCCGTATACATCGGCAAATTCGCCGAGGACTGCCGAGGCTACGCCGGCCACGCCGAATGCGAAGCCGAAGAAGAGCCCCGACACGAGCCCGAGTTTGTTGGGCAGGAGCTCTTGCGAATAGAGGAGTATGGCCGGGAATGCCGACGACAACATGAAGCCGGCGCAAAAACTGAGCACTACAGTTGCGGCCAGTCCGCAGTGGGGCATAAGGAGGCTGAAAGGCGCTGTTCCGAGTATCGATGCCCATATCACAGGTTTGCGGCCATAGCGGTCTCCAACAGGGCCTCCGGCCAGAGTTCCGGCTGCGGTGGCTACAAGGAATACGAAGAGCAGAATCTGCGAGCTTTTGATAGATACCCCGAAGCGGTCTATGAGGTAGAATGTATAGTAGTTGGTAAGGCTCGCCATGTAGATGTATTTAGAGAATATAAGCACAAGCAGCACGCTGATAGCGAACACTGTGCGCCCATACGACAACGGCGCCCGGCGCAGAGACGTTTTTTCGCGTCCGGTCTTTGCCGCTGCGGCCAGATAGCCGGAATACCACCGGCAGATGGTGCGCATGACATAAAATGCCATTGCCGAAACGATTAGAAACAGAGCCACATAGCGGCGTCCGTGAGGCGCTACGACAAGAGCTACTGCCAAAGGCCCGATAGATGTGCCGAAGTTGCCTCCGACCTGAAATATGGACTGGGCCAGTCCTCGGCGGCCATGGCTGGCGAGCGAGGTTATGCGCGAGGCCTCAGGGTGTAGTGTCGATGAGCCGACGCCGACAAGGAAGACGGCTACCAGTACTACAGGAAGCGACATGGCAAAGGCAAAGAGCGCGATGCCGGCGGTAGAGAAAACCATGCCGAGCGGCAGACTGCCGACGTAAGGCCGACGGTCGAAAGCAAGACCTACCAGCGGCTGGAAGACCGATGCCGCTATCTGATATACAAGTGTTATAAGGCCAATTTGGGCGAACGAAAGCGAGAGGTCCTCTTTCAGCATCGGATATACAGCCGAAACGACCGATTGCAGGAGGTCGTTGAGGCAGTGTACGGTGCAGAGAGCCATTAGAACCGGAAATGTCGATTCCCTCGAAATTACTTTTAGTCTGGAAACTATACTGCTCATAATATTGAAAAACCCCGCAAAATTACAAAAATAATTTCGCAGAGGAAAACACTCTCTTTTATGGCAAATAAAAGGTATCTTTGCAAAAAGAATTATAATAACCAATCTTTATAGCGATTAATGAACCGAAAATCTTGTACCAGACTTGCGGCTTCGGCCATTTTGGCATCAGCTTGCTTGGCAGCCAGTGCTGAAATAGTGAATGTGTCGACCGCGAACACCACTCTTTTGCTTGATGCCACTGACGGCGCTCCTCTCCGATTCCTTTATTACGGTGAAAAACTGCCGGCCTCAGATGTGACCGGCGTTGCCGAATCGGCCTCGACCCCTCTCGACGCCTATCCTGTGTATGGCATGACTGCGTTGCGCGAGACTGCCATGAGCGTCACACACCCTGACGGAAATATGACTCTCGACATGGCCGTGACCGGGGTAGAGCGGAAAAATACCGATAACGGCGAAGAAACTGTTGTGAAGATGACCGATAAGTACTATCCGTTCGACATCAATATCTGTTATCGTACGTATAAAGGCTCCGATGTAATCGAGACATGGGCCGAAGCTGTAAACCGCGGCAAGGCTGCGGTGACTCTCGGTGAGTTTGCATCGGCCTATCTGCCTATTCGCTACGGAAATGTGCATATGACATCGTTCTACGGCGCATGGGGCAATGAGAGCCGAGTGGAAGAAGCTCCCCTGGTGCATGGCATGAAGGTGATAAAGAATAAGGACGGCGTGCGAAATACCCATACGGCGCAGCCCAATGTTATGTTCTCGCTCGACGGTATGCCCTCCGAGAACAGCGGCCGTACTATCGGCGCCGCTCTCTGCTATGGAGGCAACTACCGTCTGAGGGTAGACACCGACGAGTCTAACTTTCATCATTTCTTCGCCGGTATCAATGAGGATAATTCTGCCTATAAGCTTGCCAAAGGCCAGACTTTCACTACTCCTGCCCTTGCGCTTACATATTCAGATGAAGGCAAGGGCGGTGTGAGCCGCAATTTCCACCGCTGGGCGCGTAAATATAAGATTGCTCACGGCGAGAAGCTCCGCAAGGTGTTGCTCAACAGTTGGGAGGGCGTGTATTTCGATATCAACGAGCAGGGTATGGCCGACATGATGGCCGATATCGCCTCGATGGGCGGCGAACTCTTCGTGATGGACGATGGCTGGTTTGGCGGCAAGTACAAGCGCAACAACGATACATGTGCTCTTGGCGACTGGACTGTAGACACTACCAAGCTTCCCAAGGGCATTGGCGGTCTGCTTGATTCGGCCAAGAAGGCGGGTGTGAAGTTCGGTATCTGGATAGAGCCTGAAATGACAAACTCCAAGAGCGAGCTCTATGAACAGCACCCCGAGTATATCATCAAGCCCACAAACCGCGAACCGATGCATGGCCGCGGCGGCACACAGCTGGTGCTCGACCTTGCCAACCCGAAGGTGCAGGATATAGTGTTCCACATTGTCGACACTCTTCTCACGAACTATCCTGAAATCGATTATATAAAATGGGATGCCAATGCACCGGTGATGAACCACGGCTCGCAGTATCTAACCGCCGACAATCAGTCGCACCTCTTCATTGAGTATCACCGCGGTCTCCAGAAGACTCTTGGGCGTATCCGCGCAAAATATCCCGATGTAACCATTCAGGCATGTGCGAGCGGCGGAGGCCGAGCCAACTACGGTCTGCTGCCCTGGTTTGATGAAATATGGGTGAGCGACAATACCGACGCTCTGCAGCGCGTGTATCTGCAGTGGGGCACGAGCCACTTTTTCCCGTCGGTTATCATGGCCTCTCATATCAGCGCAGCCCCCAACCATCAGACATTCCGAACAATACCTCTAAAATACCGTATAGATGTGGCTATGAGCGGACGCCTTGGCATGGAGATTCAGCCCAAGAATATGACTGAAGACGAGAAGACGCTGTGCAAGAACGCAATAGAGCAGTATAAGTCTATAAGGGCGGTTGTGCAGCAGGGCGATATTTACCGTCTTCTGTCGCCTTACGACCGCAAAGGAGCGGCCTCGATGATGTATGTATCGCCCGAAAAGGACAGAGCGGTTTACTACTGGTGGAAGACCGAGACTTTCGTAAACCAGCAGTTGCCCCGTGTGCCGATGGCCGGTCTCGACCCCGATAAAAATTATCGAGTGACCGAGCTTAACCGTATTGACAACAGACCATTGTCGTATGAAGGTAAAATCTTCTCCGGCCGCTATCTGATGGCTAACGGTCTTGAAATGCCCCTCGACCACAATGTTGATCACCACAAGCGCAACGACTACGCCAGCCGCGTCCTCCTCCTCGAGCAAGCCGATTAGGCAGACGGCCTTTCTGTAAAAACAGACTGTGTCGATCAATAGTATTCTAAAGCAATAGGGGCGCGTTCGGCGCGCCCCTATTGCATATAAATTTATGATGGAACGCCCTCGTTTTGCAATAGTAGTTTAACCTAATGACTGGGCTTTGGAGTGTTGTTATGGCGGTTAAGGTGTGGTGTTTTCAAAAAAGCGGATAATGGTTATGCCGGTCTTTAAGTCTCCACGGTCTCCGGCGCCAATGACATTGATATGGCTGTAGGACACTTTTGATTCGGTCTCGTCCAAAGGGGTGAATACAAAGGTGATTTCGTTTTTGCTGTAGCTTACACTGTATGCGCTTTCTTTGTTGGTGTAAGTGCCGCCGGCAAGAGAGCTTTCGACTACTATTATGTCGGGCTGGTTGGTGCATTTCAATACGAGTCGGCCTCCTTGTTCGTTGGCTTTGATTTCATATGACTTGGAACAGTGCAGAGGGTCGGGCGAGAAATAATCGATTACTATGCCCGCAGGATTGGAGTTGGATTCTGTAGTGAAGCGCAAATCAGCCTCCTCCTCCTTGCAGGCTGCAAGCGTAATAGCTATTAAGATATAAACGAGATATTTCATGCGGGTTCTTTCGGGCTACGGGTTATCAAAGTATTGCAGCTCACGGTCTGCTTGCCTATCTTTGCGGTAAGCAGCACGGTTTCATTGCGTGTTTCGGTGAGATTACTGATAGCTTCGAACTCTATCAGGAGAGTGTTGTCGCCGGCTTTGCTGATGGTGTAGGCCATTTCGGAGCTCACATATCTGTCGGAAGTATATTCAATTTGTACTTCGCGGGCATTCAGGCTTTCGAGAGTGACACTGCCGCTTTCGGCCGATGTCTTGATGATGAGCTCGGGAACGAAACCGTGTGCATTGAGTATGTTGAATTCTTCGGGAGCGGGCGTGGTGATGCTCCAGTCGATGTAGACTCGTTCGTCTTCTTTGCAGGAGTTTAAGCTGATAGCCGAAAAAAGGGCTACGATGGAAAGAACTGATTTATTCATTCTGGTTTGTTATTTTGTTGATTACTTTCTTTAAGGCAGCTTTTCAGGAAATCGGCCATGTTGATTCTATACGATGTGCAGGCCTGGGCAGCGACCACACCGGCGCCTGTCGATACGTTGCTGTAGCTTATCAGAGGGTCGGAAAGCCCGACATCGCTCATATCGTTGCCAATGCCTTCTGACACTTGCCATCGGTATATCTCCCAGTTATAGAAACTCTCTGAGACTGTCGATAAGGTGAGTATGTAGCCGCAGTCGAGGGCGCTGTCGTCAAATTCTGTCATATTTGCCGCGAAAGCGCCGAACATGAAATTGATATGCATCTTGTAGTCTTTGCCGGAGAACTGCCTGTCGGTAAAAAACTGGAAATTCCATGCCGTGCTTCCCATTACGACTTCGAAAGCTCCTATATGCTCGCTGAAGATAGGTTCGGATTCGTATTCGAAGCTGCCGATATGGAAGTCGGTGGCCTCATTGTCATTGTCGAACTCCTCGAAGGTGAAGCGGTAGTAGTCTGTTCTGTCGGGAACGTCAGATATGCAGAGGGTGAAATATGTGTTGAATGACATCTGTTCGACGAAATCCCAGCCCGGAACGTCCATTGTCCAGCGGGAGAGGAGCACCGGCTTGCAGTCGATTGACGAGAACGGAACTGCGTAGGGCACCGTCACTTCTGCTTCGGCGGGTTCGTAGCCGGGGCATTCGGCTACGAGCCTTATGCGGTCGCCCTGCTGCGGGATATAAGTATTATCGCGCAGTTCGCCGTTGGCATAGATATGGACATCTGCATTTTTTACACTGTGGTCGTTTTGTGATGTGGGGTCATTGTAGACCCACGTGCGGCTAAGCTCAACTTCGATAGGCTGTCCGGCTGTGATAAGAGAATTCATGCAGAGCACCGGTGTGGTGTCGATTTTGGGCGAAAACTCTTCGTAGCACGATGTCAGGGCGAGAGCAAGCAGAGCGGCTGTGATATTTCTTAGAAAATCCATGTGTATGATACTGATGGGATTATGGGGAGAAGACTAACTTTTTTGAACACAGGCCGACTATTCTTGTCGGAGTCGCGTACGATTGCCACTACGTTTTTATGGCAGTAGGCATTGTATATGCTGAAAGTCCAGTAACCGCGTCGGTTTGCCACTGAGCACGCCAGGTCGAGGCGATGATAGAACGGCAGTTGATAATTATTGATACTGGTGCGCAGCGGGGTGTCTGCTATCCAGTACTGACCGGTGAAGTCGGGCCCCTCCCAGTCCTGCGGCATGAAGGTGAAGCGGTTGCCTGAATGGCCTGTCCAGGCTGCGTTTAGGCTCACTTTTGAACTTATGTTCCAGTTTAGCAGAATATTGATTGTATGGCGGTTGTCGAAACGGGCCGGATAGGTGTGACCTCCGTTTTTTTCTTTGAAGGTACGGTCGGCCCATGCGAGGCTGTATGCTATATGGCCCGTAAAGCGCCCGGCAACTTTCTCGAGTTTGATGTCTATGCCTTTCGCGGAGCCTTTGCCGGAGGTGAGGCGCGTATCCCACATTTCAAGTGGCGGGCGGAGGTAGTATTCGTCGCAGTAGTCTATGAGATTCCGCATGTCTTTGTAGTAGGCCTCGGCTGAAATCTCGAATTTTCTGTCGGCCGACTGCCAGTAGGCGCCCACTGATACTTTGTTTGCTGTCTGGGGCTTGAATTTGCCGGTGATAGGTATCCACTGGTCTGTCGGAAGAGCCAGATAGCTCTGCGAGAGCTGGTGTACATACTGTGTCGTGCGGCTGAAGGCCCCCTTGAACGCCCATCTTTCGTCAAGACGGTAGCTCACCGACAATCGGGGCGATATGCCGAAGTGATTTTTGCCGTCGATATGGAAGAATGAGCCATGCAGGCCGGCGTTTGCACGCCAGTGGTCGTTGATTTTCCAGTCGTCTTCTATATAGGCATTGATTTCGCCGGCGTGATAGGTCCGGGTTGAGTCGCGTACTATTATGGTTTCATCTGCATAAGAGTTTGTTCGCTGAGTGGTTGAGGGCATAAAAGAGTGGATTGTATATCCGGCTCCGAAGCGCACACGCGAGTTGTCGGCAGCTTGCCAGTCGAAGTCGGCGCGTGCAATCCAGTCGTTTACATTGTTTTTGGTCTTTATTTCGGAGTATTCTCTGATTCCCCTGTCGATAAAGGTTTCCTGATTGCTCAGACTTGAGAAGAAGCGGGTGTATGCGGCGGTGAATTCGGCGGTCATCGCAGACGTGAATCTGTGATTGACTCCTGCCTGAGCAACGAAGTTGCCCCAGTGCAGCCCGACATTCTCCTCGTAGTCACCGTCGGAATCTTTATTGGCCGTTTTCAGGCGGTCGTTGCCGAAATATATGCTTGCATATGCGCTTGTGCGGTCTGTGAAACGGTGGTTTATCTTTGCATTGAGGTCGGTGAAGTAATAATGGAAGTTGATTTTCTCGCTGCCGTTCTGAGAGTTGACTAAAGCCAGCAAGGGAACGCTCAGAACGTCGTACCATGAGCGCCGCAGAGCTACTGAATAGCTCGTTTTTCCGCCTATGGGTCCTTCAAGATTCAGCGCACCCGAAGTGAGGCCGAGTTTGGCCGAGCCTCTGAAGCCTTCGGTGGTGCCGTTTTTTGTGCGGACATCGAGGAATGACGACAGTCGACCGTCGTATTTGGCCGGGATAGACGATTTGAAGAAGTCGATATAGCGAATCGCATCGGCATTGAAAGCGGAGAACAGGCCGGCGAAGTGGTTTATCTGATAGAGGGGCACATTGTCGAGCATATACATATTCTCGTCGGCTCCGCCGCCATGCACGTGCATTCCGGCCATGCCTTCGGAGCCTTCGGTGACGCCGGGCTGCAGATGGAGCGCCTTTATGACGTCGTTTTCGCCAAATAGCACGGGTGTGTTTTTTATTTCTTTCTCCGTCAGCTTTTTGGCTCCTACCTCGGCAGTCTCGACGGCGGGGGCTTCGAGACGCGATACCACGATTATCTCGTCGAGCATGTTTTTGTCGGTCTTCGAAAGGGGAATATCGGGCGTGCCGTGGAGCACTTCGACCATGGTGCGGCGTCGGCTCTTGCGGCGCTTGAGAACGACATCGTTCTTGCGGATTTTGAAAGTGATGTCGGTATCGCGGAACATATCGGAGAGCACATGCTTGAGCGGACGGTTTTTAGCCTTGACGGTGACTTTTACATCTTTAAGGATATCAGATGAATATACGAAGTTTTTGCCGGTCTGGCTCATGATTTCGCCGAAGACCTCGGCTGCAGGGCGGTCGGTCGCGTCGATTGTCACTTTCCGGGCGGCGGCGGTGATGGAAATACAGATTGCAGTTATCAGTAGGGCTATGCGTATCATTCTTTAATGGCTATTTCAGTGCCGAAAATGTCGTTGATGGTTTCGACGAGGTCGTCGGCGTTTCCTTCGTAGTGAAGTGTGAGTTTAAAGGTATCGGCATTGTCGGGGATATTGACGATTTCGACACCATATGTTTCCTTCATCGTTTCGAGTACGAGGGGGAGGGGAGCGTCTTCGAAGTCGATTGCGCGGACCGTATAACGCGGTGCTGTCGCTACGGCAGGAGTAATCTCGGCGGGAGCCGGTTCTTGCAGGCTGTTGTGTATGAATATTCCTGCAGTGGCACTGACAACGACTGCTATTGCTGCTGCCGCGGCAATTTTTTTTGCCGACCACCAGGGGGTGGAGGCAATGCCGAGGCGTTCCCAGCCTTCTTTTACAGCGAAAGCGCCGCTCCGATATCTGCGGGCAACGGCTATTATTTCTTCATCGTGTTTCATATACTTAAAAATCTAAGCCAATACGGACGGTTAGATATGACCGGTTCTTGCATTTTGTTCCGATTTCTTCGAATCCCACATAACCGTCGGGAGTTGTGTTGACTTCAAGAATAGTGGCATTATATCCTTTCACAGTCAGTCCGACCCCGAGATTAATGCCGACTTTGCGGCCCCAGTTGAAGCGGTATCCTACAGAGGGCGAGAAGAATATTCCGCCACCGTCTGTAAAGTTATAGCCGAGTTTTATGTCGCCGAAAGGTGTGAATTTGCCGAATTTCCAGTCGGTGCGCGCGTTGAGGTATAAAGGCAGCATATTGTCGCCTGCGAAAGTGAGGCCGGCTCCGATATATAGATGAGGATTGAACTGATAGCCGTGTGAAGTCGATAGGCTCAAGTAGAGATAATCGGAATTGGCATTCCACGGAGTTTTTTGGCTGAAGTAATGGAAGTCGAAGTCGAAGAAACCTCGGTAACCTTGCTGAGGCTCACGTGCTTCGGCTGCAAATGCGCCAAGAGCGAACAGTAGAATCAGAAGTTTTGTTTTCATTGCATTATGTGATTGTTTTACCCTATAGACGCAGGTGTGCCTGAAAAGTCCTATTCTGCCAGAAAGAAAATTTTTAAAACTACTAAACCTTATGTCTGTTTTGCAATCAAAGTAAATAAATACGACGCTTATGAAAAGAATAATCAGATGTGCAGGTATTTTGCTTCTTTGCGGGGCCTTGATGTGCCCTGTAGCCGAAGCCCGCGGACGCAACGAGCGCGGACGCGAGCAGCCTCAAAAGACTCAGCCCGCCTCGCGGCCAGGCAATAACGGCAGGCCATCGCATGGTAATGGTGGCGGTCACGACCGCCCGGCGACGCCTCAGCGTCCGTCGCAGCCCCGCCCTGACAATGGCCGACCCGGTAATCATAGACCTGATAACAACAGGCCCGGTAACAATAGACCCGGTAATAGCCGACCCGACAATAATCGACCTGGTAACAACCGTCCTGGTAATCGTCCGGGCAATATAAGCGGTGGCAATCACAATCGGCCTGAGAACCGTCCGCCGCGTCCGCCGCAGGCTGCCCATCGCCCCGGGCATCACCACGGTCACATGAAGCCTATGCCTCCGCATCATGGCTGGTTCCGTCCGGCTCCTCCTCCAAAATGGCGTCCGTCGCACCACTGGCGTCCGTTCCGTTCGATTCTCGGCATTGCTCTCGGCACGACCATCAATCTGTCGATAAATGCTCTGGTGAACAACGGATATACCGTAAGCGCCTATGACAATAATACGATATTTGTCAATAATGTGCCTATGCTCAACATGATGTGGCCCGAAGCCCTTATGTTCTATAATAATCACGGCGGTCTGTGCGGGTCGCGATTCATGTATCCGACCACGTACTACGATATGAGCCGATATAACAGCACCTATGCTTCGCTCGTAAGTGCATATGGAGCGCCGGTGAGCGTACAGAGCGTCTCCGGCGGCATGGAGGCTACTTGGTGGGGCACGGGTAATCAGTTTATCCGCCTGTCGTTCGCCTCGCAGTATGACGGTTACGGCAGACCTGGATATATGACCACCCTCAGCTTCGGCAACTGATAAATCTATTGTATGCAGTAGGGGAATCACAAACCACACACGTTAAGCTGTGTGGCTGCAACAAATCTCGTAGATTATGTCGCAGCTACGCAGCTCTTTTGCCGCCATGCGGCTACTTCTCAGCCTAAAAAAGCTCAAACAGCTGTGTAGCTGCTACACAATCGCTCCTACTGCTTTAGAATATTACTGATTATGATACAGCCTCTTATAGGAAGGGGAGGTAGAAGGGTTTGTGGCCGGTCGACAAAGCGGCGCGGAGGCGTGAGAAGGCCTTTGTCATCTGGTTTTTGACGGTTTTGACTGAAATGTCGAGTTCGGCGGCAATTTCTTCGTTGGAGAGACCGTCGCGCTTACTTAGCAGGAAGACTTCGCGGCAACGGTCGGGCAGGTCGTCGATGGCGCGCCATATGCGGGCGTCGCGCTCAGATGTGTCTATGTCGGTGTCTTCAACTTCGGGCACGTCCTCAATGCCGACAAATTGCTCCTGCCGGCGAAGAAAAGAAATACATTCATTTCGCACACAACGATACATAAACGCTTTGAAATCGGTAATGTCGCTTCCGTTTCCGATGGCCTGCCAGGCTTTCAGAAAAGCGTTCTGCACGGTATCTTCGGCGCTGTCGGTGTCGCCGACATAGCGGAGGGCATACATGCCAAGAGGCAGATAGAGTTTGCGGAATTCTGATTCGAAGCGGCGTTTATCCATCATTCTGAAGTGTGTAGGCTTAGTTTGGTTGTACCGAATTCGGTAGAATCGATAATCAGTTTTACCGAGCCCGCTTGCCCGGTGCTTCGTAGTATAAGGGTTGCTACCCCTCGGTAGAGGCGACGGGTGTTGCCCACAGTAAGCTCTTCGCTACAGATGTCGCCGTTTATTACGCCCGCGATTTCAGCCGGGCCTTCGACGCTGAAAGTGAGGGAGGCATCGGCGCTGCGGTCGATATTGCCTTTGCGGTCTACGGCTGTTATTCTGATGTGCTGAAGGTCGGTGCCGTCGGCTTGCCAGCGCTTGTTGTCGGGCTTGGCTATGAGCTTTTTCGCCTTTGCAGAGGTGCTTAGACTGTGATGAGCCGAGGGTTTTGTCGAGCCTTTAATATAAGCGAAGGCTTCGACTGTGCCCGGCTCCCAGACGATGTTTTCCCATAGAATGCGGTTGCGGGTTTTGGCATCGGCGGTGTCGTTTGAGCGACGGCCGAGGCTACGGCCGTTGAGGCGGAGTTCGACTTCGGCGACATTGGTGTAGGTATAAAGGTTGATGGTGTCGCCGGGTGCGAAGTTCCAGTTGTCGGCGAAGCGTTTGCCTCCCATTGCCACACCGTTCCACTCTGTGGTGCCGGTGTTTTCGAATGGAGCTATATGCACAATCGGTTCCTCTGGCTTAAAAAAGCTTTTCAGGAAATATGCTGTTGGTTTGGGCTCGAGCGAAATGTCGAACACGCCCTGAGCCCAGCCTTTTGCCGGCCAGCCGTGAGATTCTCCCAGATAGTCTATCATGCCCCAATAGGCGAGGCCTATGACTTTGTCGAGATTCATTTCGAAGAAGTTAGGACCGAGATTGCTTGTGTTGGCCTCGCTCTGATAGAAAATCATATGCGGGAACCGGCGTGAGTCGCCCGGGAAGTACATGTAGCGGTAATTGTAGGCCGCGATGTCGGTGACGAGCGCGAGCGGCGCCGGGAGGGAGTCGGTTTGCTCGTTGCGTCCGCGGGGGTGCATGGCTACCGTGACAGGTCTGCCGGTGCGGTCATAGCGTTTAAGAAGCTCTTTCTGGAGCCGGTAGGGCGTCACGCCCCAGTCGTTGAACGGAAGGTCGGGAATCAGCTGAAGTTCATTGCCGAGGCTCCAGAAAACAACCGAAGGGTGGTTTCGGTCGCGGCGCACCCATTCGGGTATGTCCTTTTGCCAGCGCTCGGTCCAGGGCGAGCGACCGCCGGCATACTGTGTTGTCCATTTGTCGTACAATTCATCTACGACGAGAATGCCGTATTCGTCGCAGAGGTCGAGAAATTCCTCGCTATAAGGATTGTGTGAAGTTCGGATATGGTTGAACCCGAACTCCTTAAGAAGCTGAATGCGCTTTTCGATGGCGCGAGGGAATGCCGCTGCGCCGAGTGCGCCGAGGGTGTGGTGGTTTGCGATGCCTTTGAGCAGCACTTTGCGGCCGTTGAGCTTCATGCCGAATTCGGGTGAAAAATCAACCGAGCGAATGCCGAAGCGGGCCGAGACGCTGTCGGCTGCGCTTCCGTCGGGGCGGTAGACTGTGGCTTTAAGAATGTACAGAGCCGGATTGTCGCAATCCCAGAGGCTTACATTGTCGAGCGCTATGCTGTCGAGACGGAATTCGCGTATATGCTGCCGCGGGTGGTTCCAATGGCGCGAACGACGGCTGTATATGCAGTTGCCGTCGGAGTCTGAAATCGCTATACCGACGTCGATGCTGTCGGTCCTTGTGAATGTAGCCAGTTCGGCGTCGACGGTTATTGTAGAGTATTCGGGCGATACTATCGGTGTGGCAATGGCAAGCGAATGGCGGGTGAAGTATTGGTCGGGGTCTGTGATTCTTATTTTTACATTGCGATATAGCCCTCCGCCTGTGTACCATCGCGAATTTTCGGGGGCGCCGGTGTCGGCGCGGACGGCTATGGTGTTGTCTTCGCCGAATTTAAGTTTGTCGGTAATGTCGATTTCGAAGCCGAGATAGCCGTAATCGGTGCCACCGACACGCTCTCCGTTGAGATAAACGTCGCCGACAAGCATGATTCCTCCGAAGTCGAGGAGAATGCGGCGACTGCGCCAATTTTCGTCGGGCACAAACGATTTGCGGTACCACCCGATGCCCATCTCTTTGAAGCCGCGGGAACTGAGTCTGCTGGCTATGTTGGCCATCTGATTTGAAGTGTCGGCCTTTTCATCGGCTCCAGGGGCAGTCCAGGGCTGATAAATCTGAAAATCGTGAGGAAGATTGACTGTCTGCCAGTTGCTGTCGTCAAATCCGGGGTGGGTGGCGCCCTCGAAATCTCCATAAGCGAAGTGCCAGCCCCGGTTCAGACAGATGTCGGCTGCCGCAGCCGGTGAAACTGCCAGTATGAGAAGGAGTAGATTAATAAGAGCTTTCATTTTGCAAAAATACAAAAATGGCAACGCTTGGCAAGGGCTTTTCCGGGCGTTGTGTCGGCAATGTGCGGACGCTGCGGGATACAACAAGGCGGGTAAGCGGCTTTTTTGTCGCTTACCCGCCTTTGATATATGTTAGGCTGGGCTTATACGTACATGTTTACGATTGCTTCGTAGAGTTCCTGCTTGCCGCTTGTCTGGGCCGGTTCGCCGTGAGCCTTGGCATAGTTCACGAGGTCTTCGAGCGACATTGCTCCGTCTTCGAATGCCTTTCCTTCGCCTGAGTCGAAGCTTGCGTAGCGCTCGGCGAGCATTTTGGAGTAGGGCGATTTTTCGAGAATTTCGGCTGCGCTGAGAAGAGCGCGTGCCATAGCGTCCATACCGGCTATGTGTGCGATGAAAATGTCTTCGGGGTCGGTGGAGTTGCGGCGTGTTTTGGCGTCGAAGTTTGTGCCGCCGTTTCCGAGGCCTCCGTTGCGGATAATCTGCATCATGGCCTGGGTGAGTTCGAAGTTGTCGATGGGGAACTGGTCGGTATCCCAGCCGTTCTGGTAGTCGCCGCGGTTTGCGTCGATGCTGCCGAGCATGCCGTTGTCGACGGCTACTGCGAGTTCATGCTCGAAGGTGTGTCCGGCGAGTGTGGCATGGTTTACTTCGATATTTACCTTGAAGTCTTTGTCGAGACCATGCGCCTTGAGGAATCCGATTACAGTTTCGGTGTCGACGTCGTACTGGTGCTTGGTCGGTTCCATGGGCTTGGGCTCGATTAGGAAAGTGCCTGTGAAGCCCTTGGCGCGAGCGTAGTCGCGGGCTGCGGTGAGCATGCGGGCCAGGTGTTCTTTCTCGCGCTTCTGGTCGGTGTTTAGGAGGCTCATGTAGCCTTCGCGGCCGCCCCAGAACACGTAGTTCGAGCCTCCGAGTTCGATAGTGGCGTCGATGGCATTTTTAATCTGCACGGCAGCGCGAGCCACGACGTTGAAGTCGGGGTTTGTGGCGGCGCCGTTCATATAGCGAGCATGGCTGAAGACGTTGGCTGTACCCCAGAGGTTCTTGATGCCTGTTTCGGCCATTTTTTCTTTGAGGTATGCGACTACGGCCTTCATGTTAGCCTCATATTCTTCGATTGAAGAGCCTTCGCTCACGAGGTCAACATCGTGGAAGCAGAAGTATTCGATACCCATTTTCTGCATGAATTCGAAACCGGCGTCGACTTTCTGCTTTGCTATTTCGACAGCGTCGGTGCCTTCGTTCCAGGGGAATGCCTTGGTTGTTCCGCCGAACTGGTCGCCGCCTTCGGCGCAGAGAGTATGCCACCAAGCCATGGCAAATTTGAGCCATTCTTTCATCGGTTTGCCAAGCACAACGCGGTCTGCGTCGTAGTAGCGGTATGCGAGAGGGTTGTAGCTCTGAGTTCCCTCGAATTTGATTTTCCCTATTCCGGGAAAGTATTCTTTAGCCATTAGTGTTTATTTTATGAAGTTTAGTATTATAATCCTATAGTAGAATTGAGCCGTTGTTTCCAGAGGGCATATGCCTCGAGATAGGGCGCGCGGTCTTTGGCCGGTGTGGTTTCGCCGATTCGGGCAAGTGTAGCAAAGGCTTCTTTGGGCGATGCATATATGCCGGCTCCGATGCCGGCTCCTTTGGCGGCACCGACAGCACCGTCGGTGTCGTAGAGGTCTATGACAGCCCCTGAGACAGAGGCCAGGGTTTCGCGAAAAACAGGGCTCAGGAACATGTTGGCATGTCCGGCATGGATACGCTCTATTTTCATACCGATGCTCTGCATTACCTCCATGCCATACATGAACGCGAACACAATTCCTTCCTGAGCGGCGCGGATTATGTGTCGGCGGTCGTGTACGTTGAAGTTGATTCCATGGAAAGAGCAACCGGGCTCACGGTTTTCGAGCACACGCTCTGCGCCGTTGCCGAAAGGAAGAATCGAGATGCCTTCGCTGCCCGGTGCGACAGCTGCGGCGAGTTCGTTCATGCCTGCGTATGATATGTCCTGTGGCGCTATATTGCGTTTTATCCAGCTGTTGAGAATGCCGGTTCCGCTGATGCAGGTCATAACGCCGATGCGAGGAGCTGCAGCAGTGTGATTGACATGTGCGAAGTTGTTGACGCGCGACAGAGGGTCGTAATCTACAGTTCCGTTTATGCCATAGACCACACCCGAAGTGCCGGCGGTAGATGCTACTTCGCCAGGCTCGAACACATTCAGCGAAAGGGCATTGTTGGGCTGGTCACCGGCACGGTAGGTTACCGGAGTACCGGCTGCGAGACCGAGCTCGGCCGCGGCTTCGGCAGTGATTTTGCCCTGATTCGAGAATGTATTGCCGACTTCCGGTAGAATGCGGCTGTCGAAACCATAGTAATCCATCAGGAAATGTGCGGGGGAGTCGTTTTTGAAATCCCACAACATGTATTCAGACAGGCCTTCGGGATTAGTGCTGATTTTGCCTGTGAGACGGAAGGCGATATAATCGCCCGGCAACATTATTTTATATATTTTGCTGAAAAGTTCGGGTTCGTTCTCTTTGACCCAGGCAAGTTTTGCGGCTGTGAAGTTGCCCGGCGAATTGAGCAGTGAACCGAGGCATTTTTTCGGGCCGATTTCATCGAATGCCTTGCGGCCGTAGGGAACGCCGCGACTGTCGCACCAGATGATGGCATCGCGGAGCGGTCTGAGGTCTTCGCCGAGAGCTACGAGGCCGTGCATCTGATAGCTTAAGCCGATGGCCTTTATGTCGGTCGGGTTTACATGTGATTGAGCGAGGATAGAGGCGGTTGCATCTTTCATATAGCTCCACCATGAATCCGGATTCTGCTCGGCCCAGCCTGCTCTGAGAGCCTTAATCGGAGCTTCTGATTTCGGGAAGAAATCGGAGGCTACGCAACGGCCGCTTTCGGCCTCAATCAAAGCTGCTTTGACAGAAGAACTTCCTATGTCGTATCCTAATAAATACATTGCGTTCAAATTTAGTTCTTTTTTTATTCGAACGAGTGCGCCATTCCACTCAATGTATAACAAACAAAGGCCGACAATTTCTGTCGACCTTTGTTTGTTGTGCGCATGAAGGGACTCGAACCCCCACGTCCTGAGACATTAGATCCTAAGTCTAACGCGGCTACCAATTACGCCACATGCGCGGGTTTTGTGATGCAAAATTAGTACTTTTCTTTGTATTGACAAAATTTTATTGCAGCAAGATTGGAAAACTATGTGGGCGGGAAGTGTGTTTCTACTCCAAAACAGTTTTTTAGAATTATGAAGAAAGTACTGAGTTCAGATAAATCACGAGCACTTGCTTATCACCGCTATCCCCGACCCGGTAAAATAGAGATAGTTCCCACCAAACCTTTTTCAACGCCCGAGGACCTTTCTCTGGCGTATTCGCCTGGTGTGGCTTTTCCATGTCTTGAGATAGCCAATAATTCAGACAACATATATAAATATACAGGCCGCGGTAATATCGTAGCAGTGATTTCAAACGGTACGGCGGTGCTCGGTCTCGGCAATATAGGCGCAATGGCCTCAAAGCCGGTGATGGAGGGCAAGGCTCTGCTTTTCAAGGTTTTCGCAGGGTTGAATGCTTTCGATATAGAGATAGACGAAACCGACCCCCATAAATTTGCGGAGATAGTGCGCTGTCTTGCGCCGGGTTTCGGCGGCATTAATCTTGAGGATATAAAAGCTCCCGAGTGTTTTGAGATAGAAAAAACGCTCAAGGAGCAATGCGATATCCCCATTATGCATGATGACCAGCACGGAACGGCTGTAATTGCCGGCGCCGCCCTCATCAATGCCCTGATTGTGCAGCAGAAAGAAATAGGCGATATACGCCTGGTTGTGAACGGCGCAGGAGCGGCTGCCACGGCTTGTACGCGGCTTATGATAGCGCTCGGAGTTGACCGCGCCAAGATTGTGATGTGCGACAGCAAGGGTGTGATATACAAGGGCAGGGCAGGCGTAAATGCTTCTAAAGCCGAATTTGCCATTGAGCCTGACGGTCGCGAGACTCTTGCCGATGCTATGAAGGGAGCCGATGTATTTCTCGGTCTGTCGGTGGCCGATGTTCTGACGCCCGACATGCTTGCTTCGATGGCGGAGCGCCCGGTGGTGTTCGCTCTGGCTAATCCGAAGCCCGAAATTGCGCGTGATGTAGCTCTGAGTGTGAGGACTGACCTTGTATATGCCACCGGCCGAAGCGATTACCCGAATCAGATAAACAATGTGCTCGGATTTCCATATATATTCCGCGGCGCACTCGACTGCCGCGCTACCGAAATCAACGAGCAGATGAAACTTGCCGCTGCGCATGCCATAGCCGCTCTTGCCCGCGAGCCTGTGCCGGCTTCGCTGAAGGAACTTTACGGCGTTCACGGCATGAAGTTCGGTCCGGACTATATTCTTCCTAAACCGTTTGACCGCCGTCTGCTTACTACCGTGCCACCCGCAGTAGCCAAGGCTGCGGCAGAGAGCGGTGTAGCCAAGGCTCCGATTGAAGATGTGATACACTACGGCAATGTGCTCAAACGCTATGTGACAGCGACAGACGCCAACATGCAGCAATATCTGTCGGGCAAGGCAAGCTGAATCATGAGGGGGGCGTTCCAAGCCCCTCTTATTTTACGAGTTTTTGAATGACTTCGCCGGCATATTGACGACCGATGGGCAGACTTGTGCCGTCTGAAAGAAATACCTCCTGTTTGCTGAAACTTCTGATTTTAGACCGTGAGACTATGAAAGACCGATGAATCCGGAGGAAATCGCTTTCGGGGAGCATGGCGCAAATGTTTTTTAGGATAACGCGCGATGTCACGCTCTGATGCTAGCCGAAGCATATAACGAGAATGGCGAACTCGGCAAGGCTATAGCCGAGGTCAATAAAATAAGAGGTTGTTTAATAATATATGTGAAAGCACAGGCCGAAAAGTACGAGATGGATT
>CAJTOB010000046.1 GCA_910578035.1 uncultured Muribaculaceae bacterium | reverse complement strand
TTAAGCAAAAATACACCAACCTGTGTTTTCACATATGTTATTAAACAACCTCTTAGTTTCACGGGCATACGGCAGCGAAATAGCGGCGAAATACCATTTTTTCGCAATATTCTTTGGATTTTTATTGCATAATTGAAAGTCGATACTTACATTTGCAAAGTGGAACGAAATACAATCGAAACCACCTAATCGACCTTAAATTACTAATCTAATCCAAAAATCTATGAAGAAAACTCTACTCACAATTCTCGCAGCCGCTGCCGGCCTGTCGCTGGCCGCACAGGAAACCGTCTACTTCCAGGAAGACTTCGAATGGCTCGAACCGTGGTCCTCACAAAAACCTGCGGGAAACACCATTGCCGAAAACAACGCCGAAGCAACCGCACAGCAACTCGGTACAAACAAGGTAACCATTGACGGACAAGAAGTATCAACTTATGATGCTCTTCTGTTTAAAGGATACGAATTCCCTGTAAGTTGCGCTCCAACCAAAGACCCTCGTAAGCCAGCCGCTCAATCGTATCTCCAGCGAAATTACTTGAAATTCGGCCTTACAGACTATTTTACAGGAATAACACTTCCTAAATTGGAGAAAGTTCCTGCTGAAGGCGAAGAAATCACATTGTCATTCGACTGGTGTTCACAACGCAGAGGCAATTCCGAAACAGCAGTATGGGATCCCACTGCGCTGGTCGTGATTGTAAAAAATGGTGATATTGAAAAACAATATCTCGCACCTACTCATAAATTCGAGGCTGGCAGCGATTACGAATGGATAAATGCAGTTGTTTCACTCAAAGACGCTGAAATCAATGGAGAGACCCGTATAACTATCCGCAACATAGACGAGCAGTGGCCTGGAAACAAAGCAGACGACACGGATAAAAGCAGATGGTTTATCGACAATATCAAACTATCGTCTTCCAATTCTTCCGGCATAGAAGGCATCATTGCTGACAACGAAGCACCCGTTGAATATTTCAACCTTCAGGGCATGCGTGTTGCCAATCCCGGCACAGGCCTTTATATCCGCCGTCAGGGCAATGAAGTGAAAAAAGTATTCATGCACAACTAATCGGCCATATCAGCCAAACCATAAACGCCTCTGTTCCGGCCGGAACAGAGGCGTTGTTTCATTCAACCGCAGAGGGCGCCGCGTCAGAATATGCGCCGCTTGCGCTTACCCTCGCTGAAATGGCAGGCGACATGGGCAGCAAGCGAAAGAACAAGCAGTCCGCTGAGACCTCCGATGAGGAAACGGTGGATTCTTTCGCGACGTTCTATTTGCTTTTCGAGTTTCGAAAGAACAGCGACTTCGCGCTGGTCTTCGGTTTTGAAAACAGACATAATCGTATTATTAGGGGTTAGTATGCCTAAAAAACGTCCGCATGCCCCGAAATGTTGAGGTTGAGCGAGTTCGATTGAAGTTTTTTTTGTAAATTTGCAGACCAATAGCTACAACAAAATCATGTCGGAACTAAAAAAAATCAATCGCGCTCTGATATCTGTATTCAGCAAAGACGGTATCGAGCCCATCGTGCGTAAACTTCATTCGTGTGGCGTAGAACTGCTGTCGACCGGCGGCTCTCGCTCTTATATAGAATCCCTGGGTCTGCCCTGCTCGGCAGTTGAAGACCTCACAGGATATCCCTCAATCCTCGGAGGACGTGTCAAGACCCTCCACCCCAAAGTGTTCGGCGGCATTCTCGGACGCCGTTCCAACGAAAGCGATGTCACCGAAATGGAAAAATATGAAATTCCGGGCATCGACCTTATCATTGTAGACCTCTATCCCTTCGAGGCAACAGTTGCCTCCGGTGCAAGCGAAGCCGACATCATCGAAAAAATAGACATCGGCGGTATCTCGCTTATCCGCGCCGCAGCCAAGAACTTTGCCGACACCGCCATTGTGGCCTCGTCGCAGTTCTACGCCTATCTTCAGGGCATACTCGACACCCAAGGCGCAGCAACAACCGAAGAGCAGCGCCGCTTCCTCGCCCGCGAGGCGTTCGCGGTTTCGAGCGGCTACGACTCGGCCATTTTCAACAGGTTTGCCGGCACTACGCCTCTGGCACCGGGCAAAGACTCGGCTCTCCGCGTTGCCGTCGACGGCGCAATGGGTCTCCGCTACGGCGAGAATCCCCATCAGGAAGCATGCTACTACGGCAATTTCGATGCACTCTTCGACAAACTCCACGGCAAAGAAATAAGCTACAATAACCTCCTCGACATCGACGCCGCCTGCTCGCTGATCGACGAATTCGACACAACGACCGTCGCTATCCTCAAGCACAACAACGCATGTGGCCTCGCAAGCCGTCCTCTCGTCACAGAGGCATGGGCAGCAGCCCTCGCAGGCGACCCTGTGTCGGCTTTCGGCGGCATCATAATCTGCAACTCAAAGATTGAAGCCGAGGCAGCAGCTGAAATCGGCAAAATATTCTTCGAGGTAATCATTGCGCCCGAGTATTCTGACGACGCACTCACTATCCTGATGCAGAAGAAGAACCGCATTGTGCTCCGCCGCAAGGCTATCGCCACCGGCAAGCAGCGCATGCGCACAATCCTCGGCGGTGTACTCGTGCAGGACGCCGACAGCAAGGTTGAGACAGCAGAAGACCTCAAGCTCGTATCGGGCGACAATCTCTCCGACAGCCTTGTGGCCGACCTCCTCTTCGCCAACAAGATTGTGAAGCACTCAAAGAGTAACGCCATCGTTCTTGCCCGCAACGGCCAACTGATAGCATCGGGCGTAGGCCAGACATCGCGCGTCGATGCCCTCCGCCACGCCATCGAAAAAGCCGGCAGCTTCGGCTTCGACCTCAAAGGCGCCGTTATGGCCTCCGACGCATTCTTCCCCTTCGCAGACTGCGTGGAGATTGCCCACCAGGCCGGAATCGACGCCGTCATCCAGCCCGGCGGCTCTATCCGCGACACCGACTCGGTAGCCTTCTGCCGCGACCACGGCATGACAATGGTCATGACCGGCTTCCGCCACTTCCGCCACTAATCTATTTCTTAATTAAGAATTAAGAATTTATAATTAAAAAATTATTAGTTCATTTGACTAATGGATTCCAATCCACTCCGCGACAAAAGCAAGGCATTTGCACTTAAGTGCATCTGCCTCTGCCGGGAGTTGGCTGATATGCGAAAGGAATACATAATGTCAAAACAGCTCTTCCGAAGTGCGACCTCTATTGGAGCCAATATCAGAGAGGGGCTTTACGCTCAATCTAAAGCAGACTTCATCTCTAAACTTTCAATATCTCTAAAAGAAGCAGCAGAGGCCCAATATTGGTTAGAACTGCTGTTTGAATCGAACTATATGGACTCTCAAGAGTTTGATTGTTATAACGAAGATTGCGAAGAACTACTACGCCTGCTCACCTCGATTCTTAAAACATCACGTTCTTCAATCTGAGCAAACGGATTTATAGACTATAAATTCTCTGATTCTTTTAATTCTACATTATTAATTCTACATTATTAATTATTAAAAGTGAAGTTGTTTTCTCTGACCAAGGAGATTGCCATCGACCTTGGTACTGCAAATACCATCATCATTCACAATGATAAAATTGTGATAAACGAGCCCTCTATCGTGGCGCTCGACACCCGCACCGACAAGCTCATCGCTGTCGGCAAGGAGGCCCACCAGATGGAAGGCAAAGGCCACCCCGGCATACGCACCGTGCGCCCCCTGCGCAAAGGCGTGATTGCCGACTTCAACGCCGCCGAACTCATGATTCGCGGTCTTGTGAAGAAGGCCAGCACCAAAAACAACTGGTTCTCGCCCTCGCTCCGCATGGTTGTGGGCATTCCCTCGGGCTCGACCGAAGTCGAGGTCCGCGCCGTGCGCGACTCGTCGGAACACGCCGACGGCCGCGACGTCTACATGATTCATGAGCCGATGGCGGCTGCCCTCGGCATCGGTCTCGACGTCGAAGCTCCTGAAGGCAACATGATTGTCGACATAGGCGGCGGTACAACCGAAATCGCCGTGATATCGCTCGGTGGCATCGTAAGCAACAAGAGTATCCAGATTGCAGGCGACGACCTCACCGACGATATTCTCAACCACATGCGCCGCGCTCATAATATCAAGGTCGGTGTCCGCACGGCAGAGCAAATAAAAATGCATGTCGGCTCGGCTCTTACCGAACTCGAGAATCCGCCGGAAGACTACGTGGTACATGGCCCGAACCTGATGACCGCCCTGCCCCTCGAAGTACCCGTGAGCTATCAGGAAATATGCCACTGCATCGAGAAGACAATCTCGAAAATCGAAGCGGCCGTGCTAAGCGCCCTCGAGCAGACTCCGCCCGAGCTCTATGCCGACATCGTGCGCAACGGTATCTACCTCGCCGGAGGCGGCGCCATGCTGCGCGGTCTCGACAAGCGCCTCATCGACAAAATCGGCATTCAGTTCCACGTTGCCGAAGACCCTCTGCTCTGCGTAGCCAAGGGAACGGGCGTCGCTCTGAAGAATATTCACAAATTCTCGTTCCTTATACGATAAGGACAGCCGACGGTGAACGAGCTTTTCGGCTTCATACTACGACATAGCAAGTGGCTGGTCTTCACGTTCTACGTGGTGATCGGCTGCATGCTTCTGTTCAACGGCGACCCATACCGGCAGCATGTGTTCATGACAAGCGCAGGCCGTATGGCGGCCACGGTCTACAAGGGGGCCAACAATGTGACCTCTTATTTCGACCTCCGCGAAATAAACGGCGACCTCAACCGCCGCAATGCCGAGCTGCAGGCCGAAATTGTGCGTCTGCAGGAGACCATCGATGCCATGCAGGAAGCGAATTTCACCGATACTCTCGCTCTCGACAGCGGGGTGCGCCATTTCGACTTCATTGTAGCGCATGTGATCAACAACAGCATATCGCACCCGTTCAACTACCTTACCATCAACAAAGGCAGCAACGACGGCGTTAAGCCTGAGCTCGGTGTGATAGACCGCAACGGCGTTGTCGGCATTGTGAGCACTACAGGCGCCCACAGCGCCCGCGTGATATCGCTGCTCAACCCGCACTTCCGCCTGTCGTGCAAAATCAAACGCAGCGACTATTTCGGCTCCCTCGTATGGGATGGCGTCAATCCGACCGAGGCCCTTCTCGAAGAGCTGCCCCGACATACAATCTATGAGCCGGGCGACACAATCGTGACCAGCGGCTACTCGGCCGTCTTTCCGGCCGGCCTCCCTGTCGGAACGGTGATGGAAGCTGAAAGCGACAAGAACCAGAATTTCTTCACCCTGCGTATCAAGCTCCTTGCCGATTTCACTACCCTTGGCAATGTACAGGTGGTAGTCAATAACCAGGCCGAAGAACTACGAGCCATCACAGCCGGCGAAGAAAACGACTCAAAAAAGAAACCATTCGGCAATTAGTGATGAATTATGAATGATGAATGATGAATTATGGATTAAAGGTTCATCATACAGCGAAAAAACAACACATAATTCATAATACATAATTCATAATTTAAGATGAAGACGGCGATATCGATAGTTTTGGCATTCCTGCTGCTTGTGCCGGCTCAGGCGGTGATATTCAACCATCTGGCTCTGTTCAACGTGGCACTGCCGATAGTTTTCATTTATATCGTCATAATGCTCCCGGTGACACTGGGCACAAACTGGTCCACCACAATAGGCTTCCTCGCAGGGCTCGCAGTCGATATTTTCTGCGACACCGCAGGAGTCAATGCCCTTGCCTGCACAGTGCTTGCCTTCTGCCGCAAACCGATATTTCACCTATATGTGTCTATTGACGACGACCTTGCCGGCCGCAGCCCCTCGACCCGCAGCATGGGTCACGGCGCCTTCATGAAGTTCCTTGTCACCATGGTACTCATCTACTGCACCATGGTGTTTACCATCGAAGCCTTCCAGTTCTTCAATTTCCGACTGCTTGTGCTCCGTATAATAGCCTCTACAATCTACTCTTTCGTTCTCCTCTACGCTCTCGACTGCGCTGTATCGCGCGGCCGTGAAGCAGTATAAACACATACACAAGGCTTGAGAAAAAACTACGATCTTGAGAAACGCAAATATGTGATTGGCGGTTTCATCGTTCTGATAGCCGCCATCTTCCTCGTACGCCTGTTCGACCTCCAGATCAACGACGAAAAATACAAACGGTCCGCCGACTCCAATGCGTTTCTGAAAAAAACTGTCTACCCTTCGCGCGGACTTATCTACGACCGCAACGGCGAACTCGTTGTCTTCAATCAGCCGGCCTACGACGTCATGCTCATACCACGCGACGTTCAGCCATTCGATACCCTCGACTTCTGCTCTACGCTAAATATCACAAAAGAGCAGTTCGACAAGCGCATGGCCGACATGAAAGACCGTCGCCTCAATCCGGGCTACTCCTCCTATACCCCCCAACGGCTTATAACACAGCTGTCGGCACAGGACTACGGCCGGCTCCAGGAAAAACTCTATCGTTTTCCCGGCTTCTTCATACAGAAACGCATACTGCGCCAATACAAGCACGCCACTGCGGCCAATGTGCTCGGAAATATCCGCGAAGTCTCGGCCGACGACATCAAGCGCGACGACTACTACTCGCCCGGAGACTACACCGGCGACCTCGGAATTGAGAAAAGCTACGAGTCGTATCTGCGCGGCGTAAAAGGCGTGGAAATCCTCATACGCGATGCCCGCGGCCGCATTCAGGGCCGATATGAAGACGGCGCCGCCGACATCGAGCCGATTTCCGGACGCGACCTTCGCCTCAGCCTCGACATCAAGCTACAGCAGTATGCCGAGTCGCTGATGGTCGGCAAGCGCGGAGCCGTTGTTGCCATAGAGCCGGCCACAGGCGAGGTGCTCTGCATGGTATCGATGCCCAACTACGACCCGACTCTGCTCGTCGGACGCCAGCGCGGCGAAAACTACCGCAAACTCGTAAACGATGATTCCTGGCCGCTTTTCGACCGCTCCATCATGGGCGCCTATCCGCCCGGCTCGACCTTCAAGCCTACCCAGGGCCTCATATTCCTTCAGGAAGGCATCATAGACCTCAACACAACATTTCCATGCGCCCACGGGTATATCAACGGCGGCCTGCGCGTAGGCTGCCATGCCCACGGCTCGCCTCTCCCCCTCAAGCCGGCGCTACAAACCTCCTGCAATGCTTTTTTCTGCTGGGGATTCAAAGCCATGATCGACAAGCGCAGCAAATACGGATCGTCGGCCAACGCTTTCGAAATATGGAAAAAGCACCTCGTCTCCATGGGCTACGGATATAGGCTCGGAGTCGATCTGCCCGGAGAGCAGCGCGGCTTCATTCCGAACGAAGAATTCTACAACCGCTTCTACAAAGCCGGTCGCTGGAGCGCCAACACCATCATATCAGTCTCCATCGGCCAGGGCGAAATACTTTCGACACCACTTCAGATTGCCAATCTGGGCGCTACGATCGCCAACCGCGGTTGGTTTATAACGCCGCATGTGGTGAAAGAAATACAGGATACCGTCATGCCCTCCGAGATTCTGAACAAACGATATCCGACCATAGAACGCAAGCACTACGACGCCGTAGCCGAAGGCATGCGCATGGCCGTGACCGGCGGTACATGCCGCCGAGCGGCAATACCCGGCATCGAAGTCTGCGGCAAAACGGGAACGGCCCAGAACCCTCACGGCAAAGACCACTCGGCTTTTATGGGCTTCGCGCCATACAACGAGCCTAAGATTGCGGTGGCGGTATATGTCGAAAACGGCGGTTGGGGCGCTACCTACGGCGTGCCTATCGGCAGTCTGGTGATGGAAAAATACCTCACCGGCACAATAGCGCCCGAGAGAAAATATATGGAAGACCAAATGATGCACTCATCTATATTCTATGCCCCTCCCAAGAAGAAATGACCCATCGTCGACGTTCCGCAACCTCGACTGGCCCACAATCATAATATATCTGATAATGGTGCTTGCCGGAATGGTGAGCATCTATGCCGCAAGCTACGACTTCGACAATGCCAGCATACTTTCATACGACGAGTTCTCCGGCAAACAGTTGCGCTGGATAGGCCTCTCGCTTTGTCTGGGCGTTGTTCTGTTGCTGATAGATACGCGCATGTACGAGGCATATGCATACCCTATATATATAGGCATTGTCATACTGCTGGCTGTGACGCCTTTTCTGGCTCACGACACCAAGGGCTCATACTCATGGATTTCGCTCGGTTCGATGAGCCTCCAGCCGGCCGAATTTGCCAAGTTCGCCACAGCTCTGGCCCTCGCCAAGCTCTTCAGCACATATCACTTTTCGCTCAATGCGAAATTCGGAAACTACGTCAAGGCTCTGTCTATCATCTTCATACCCATAGTCCTGATTCTGCTGCAGAACGAGACCGGCTCGGCTCTTACCTTTATGGCGCTCTTCTTCGTGCTTTACCGCGAGGGTATGAGCGGTCTTGTGCTGTTTACGGCTCTGCTGGCAGTAGTGATATTTGTGGTAGGCATAAAATATGTGGAAAGCACCGTTATCGGCATCCCTACGGGCGAATTCATAGTCTTGATAATGGTTATGATTATCATGGTGGCTATGACGGCAATCTACTCACGCCGTCTTGAGGTTGCTCGCAATCTCCTCTTCTGGTTCGCCGGAGCCGGACTTGTGGAATACATTCTGGACCTGTGCGGAATAGAAATACCCGGATTGCCCGTAACAATCGGCGTAATAGCGGTAGCATGCATCTATGTGGTTATCGAAGCTATAAAACTCCGGCGACCGAAACTGTATGTCACTGTTGCTACAGCTGTATTCGCCCTCGGCTTTCTCTTTTCGGTCGGTGCTGCATTCAACCACCTCCAGCCGCACCAGCAAATGCGCGTAAAGGTGGCCCTCGGCATGGTTGAAGACCTCCGCGGCGCAGGCTACAACGTCAACCAGAGCACCATCGCCATCGGCTCCGGCGGATTCTTCGGCAAAGGCTTCCTAAACGGCACGCAAACCAAGCTGAAATATGTGCCCGAGCAGCACACCGACTTCATTTTCTGCACCATCGGCGAAGAAGAAGGATTTGTCGGAGCCATGTTCGTCACTTTGCTCTTCTTAGGATTGATTCTTAGAGTGATGAAAATAGGCGAACGCCAGCCGACCACCTTCGGACGCGTCTATGCCTACTGCGTGGCCTCTTATTTCATATTCCACTTCTGCATAAACATAGGCATGGTGATTGGCCTCTGCCCTGTCATCGGCATTCCCCTGCCGTTCTTCAGCTACGGAGGCTCTTCGCTCTGGGGCTTCACCATTCTACTGTTCATACTCCTTAAAATCGACGCCTCTCGCAAAAACGTCCTCGCATACTGACACACAAAAGGCGCAGCCTTCGGGCCGCGCCTTTTGCATATACCGCTCACACGAGCAGTCTGTAGCAGTACTACTGGCGAAGAGGAGTGATTTCAGCACGTCTGTCGGCGGCATCACTTCCGAACTGGTGAGTAGGTCCCATCGGATGTATCACAACCTTCGCAGCAGGCATACCGTGGGCAACCAGATAGTCGGCGATTGCCTTGGCTCGGCGTTCGCTCAGCCGCTTGTTGTAAGCCACTCGTCCGTGCTCGTCGGTATAAGCCTTCACGTCAAGCGCCATGCCGGCTTTGGACGCCCTATTTGCAATATTCGTCAAAGCAGCCGTTTCGGGAATCTTGGAAGAGTCATACTGGAACAAATATACGACCACCGGTATATCGCCGGCTGCAGCCATCGCTCCGTCGGCATCAGGCACAGAGGCAACTTCGGCTGTCACCACCTGAGGCTCGAGGTCATATGCCGTAGCCTCGAAAGGAGAGGGAATATCGGCATCCGAGTAATATATCTCATAGTCGTTATTGCTGTTGAAATAGTCGTAATTGGCCGCACGGGAAGCGAACGGCCCCTCGGGGTTCTGAGGCTGCGACGGGAATCCGCCGTCATACCAAATATAGCAGCCGAGACCGAAAGCAAGACCAAGCAATACGGCGGCACCATATTTTATGAATTTCGGAGTTTCATCGACATCGGCGGTTACTGCCGGAACTATTTCCTCGTCTTCCTTATAGGCTTCGAGCCGTGCCGGTTCCGGATGTGCGGCAAGCTTCTCTGGTTCATTATGCGCCTTGAGGCTCCTGGAGCCGTCTTTAGGTGCTTTATTGTCGTTCGTTGCCATGATTATTGAATTTTGGTAGTTGTAACGTCGTTTTAATATACAAACATTCGCCCGGATAGCGAGGTTTTCCAAAGAGTGTTAATCAGCATTGTTAAAAATACTGAACCAGAGACGACTTAGCCGTGTTATATGATAAATCAACAACAACATTACAATGAAAAAATACGGTATTTTCTATGCTTCAAATACCGGCACAACAGCCGGCGTTGCCAATCGTCTCGCAAAAATAATGGGCATTCCGCCTGAAGACATACACAATGTGGCCGATACAGCCCCGTCGGCTCTGGGCGACTACGAAACCATAATTATAGGTAGCTCAACCTGGAGAGGCGGAAATCTTGAAGAAGATATGTACGATTTCATAGACGGCGCCCAGGCGCTCGACCTCCATGGACACAAAATTGCCATCTTCGGCTGCGGCGACGAAAAGATGAAAGATACATTCTGCGATGCTGTAGGCAAAATCTACTCCAGCCTCAAAGATACGGGCGCCCAAATGATAGGCGAATATCCCGCCGACGGCTACACCTTCCGCCACTCCGAAGCCTCCGACGGCGACACCATGCGCGGCCTCGTTCTCGACCTTGTCAACCACCCCGAGTACACCGACCGCCGCCTCCAGGCCTGGGCCGCCCTCCTCGCCTGATAAAAACGGTGCTCTGAAGTTTCTACAGAGCACCGTTTTTTTGCCTAAAACAAATTTATCTGCAATCAGCAATCTATCGTTTTTTTAGTATTTTTGTAAATTATAGGAGTTTTCTCCAGCTTATAATCTATGAAATAAATAACCTAAGCAAATCTATAATTATGTCGATATGGCGCAGATTCATCGGATTCCGAAAAAGCGATGATAAAAACGATATTTCCAAGAATCAGACTGCATCTACACCAATCCAGGAGGCTGCCTATGCGGTAGTCGATATAGAGGTAGGCTTAAAAGATCATAAAATCCATGATATCGGAGCATTAAAACATGATGGTTCTATCTTCCATCAAAATTCCAAAGATGCTTTATTTATTTTTCTTGATAATGTAGATTATATCTGCGGGCACAACATAATTCATCATGACGCAAAATATTTATTCCATGATAAGCCTCACCGCTGGACATTGGTAGACACTCTTTACCTTTCTCCATTATTATTTCCGGAACGGCCGTATCACAGGCTTGTCAAAGATGACAAACTGATGAGCGAGCAAATTAACAATCCTGTTAATGACTGCAAGAATGCCAACGATTTATTAGTTGATGAAATCAACTGCTGGAATTCATGGACCAACGATAAACAAATACTATTTGCATCCCTGTTGAAAGAGTATAAGGAGTTTGAAGGATTCTTTAAATTAGTAAATGCTGACTATGACATCACCAGAATAAGCGAACTTATAAGAACTCTCTATACCGGAAAGATTTGCCTGAATGCCAATCTCGATATGCTCATTCAGCAATACCCCTGCGCTCTTGCATACGCATTGGCACTCATCGAAACATCAGATTACAGATCCGTAACCCCGGGCTGGGTACTCCATAACTATCCCGAAGTCGAGAATATAGTAAAGTTGCTGCGTCATACCAGATGTACAGACGGCTGCGAGTACTGCAACCGGGAACTTGATATTCATGCAAAACTGGAATCTTTTTTTGGTTTCAGTAATTTCCGCACCTACGATGGTGAATCCCTTCAGGAGCAAGCCGCAAACGCTGGTGTGGAGGGAAAATCACTTTTGGCTATATTTCCCACCGGCGGCGGTAAATCTCTTACATTTCAATTACCTGCTTTCATAGCCGGCCAAGCCGTGCACGGCCTTACTGTGGTTATTTCACCTTTACAGTCGCTTATGAAAGATCAGGTAGACAATCTCGCTGAGAGGGGTATCACAGATGCGGTGACAATTAATGGCATGTTAGACCCTATATCAAGAGCTCTCGCCATAGAAAGGGTATACAACGGAGAGGCTTCGTTATTATACATATCTCCTGAAATGCTGAGGTCAAAAACTATCGAAAAAATACTGACCGCACGCCACATTGTAAGATTTGTAATAGATGAGGCTCATTGTTTTTCTTCATGGGGCCATGACTTCAGAGTCGATTATCTATATATAGGAAAATTCATCAAAGATTATCAGGAACGTAAAAAATGTAAATACCAGATTCCTGTATCCTGCTTTACGGCCACCGCTAAACAAAAAGTAATCCAGGATATATGCGACTATTTCAAGCAATCATTGAATCTGACCTTAGAATTATATGCTTCAAAAGCATCCAGAACTAATCTCCGATACTCAGTCATACATGCCGAAAACGATAGCGACAAGTATCTGAAACTTCGCGGAATTATTTCCGAATCAGAATGCCCTGCCATCGTTTATGTTTCTCGTACAAAACGTACCAAAGAACTCGCTGCGCGACTGACACGAGACGGCTATAAAGCTCTACCCTTCAACGGCAAGATGGATGCAGAAGAAAAAATAAGAAATCAGGAGGATTTCATGAACGGTCGCGTAAATATAATAGTAGCAACATCGGCGTTTGGCATGGGGGTCGACAAAAAAGATGTTGGCCTGGTTGTTCACTATGATATTTCAGATTCTCTGGAGAACTACGTTCAGGAAGCAGGTCGCGCAGGACGAGACCCCAATCTAAATGCCCGTTGTTATGTCCTTTTCAGCGACAATGATCTCGACAAACATTTTATATTGCTTAATCAGACCAAAATAAGTGTAAGTGAGATTCAACAGATATGGAAAGCTGTAAAAGAACTTACCCGTCAGCACACGAAAGTGAGTTGTTCGGCTTTAGAAATTGCGAGGCAAGCCGGGTGGGATGATTCAGTATATGATATCGAGACACGCGTAAGAACTGCATTGGCAACACTGGAACAGTCCGGCTATCTTATAAGAGGTAATAATGTACCTCATGTCTATGCTACAGGGATTACAGTCAAAAATATGGACGAAGCGAGAAATCGAATAACAACATCGGTGTTCTTCGATAATAATGAGATAGAAAAAGCTGTCCGAATAATAAAATCACTCATATCACAGAAACACATTGCGAAAGCACAAGATTCCGAGGCTGAATCTCGCATAGACTACCTCGCGGATACTCTCGGATTAAGCAAACGTGATGTTATTTCAATAGTTGAGAGAATGCGTCAGGAAGGAATCCTCGCCGACAGCAAGGATATATCCGCTTATCTTTTAGAGACAGGCGATTCAGAGAGAAAATCACAAATGCTTCTTGAAAGATTCGCTCGTCTTGAAAAATATATTCTTGATAATATCCCTGATGAATCTCTGCAGATATCATGCAAACAGCTAAACGAAAATGCAGTCAATGAAGGTATCGGTACTTCTAAGGAGAAGGATATTCGCACACTGCTTTATTTTCTTACCATAAAAGGCTATACCAATAAAAAAGAAACTGCGGCCCATAATCTTATCCTAAGCCGCCAAACTGATATTGAATCCACGCTGAGACGCTATGAGAAACGGCTGGAAATATGCCATTTTGCTGTAAAATGGTTATATTGCATTGCTGCGGAAACGGAAAACAGCGGTAATCAGTCCAAACCAATTCAGTTTTCTGTTGTAGAACTTCTTAATAGAATAAAAACAAATTCGCAATCGCTATTTGGAGGTCTTGATGATATTCAACTGGAAGATGTGGAAGAGGCTTTGCTTTATCTGTCTAAAATCGGCGCGTTGAAACTCGAAGGAGGTTTTCTGGTCCTTTATAACGCCATGAATATCCAGAGAGTCAAAGACAGCAAAGCAAGATATAAGCAAGAAGATTATAGAATGCTCAATGAATTCTACAAGCTTAAAATCCAACAGATACACATCGTAGGAGAATATGCCAACTTAATGATGAAAGATTACAATGCGGCTCTACAGTATGTACAGGATTATTTCCACATGGACTATAAAAAGTTCGTATCAAAATATTTCAAAGGCGACAGGCTGAACGAAATCCAACGGAATCTTACTCCACAGAAATACAGACAGCTCTTCTGTGAGTTATCGAGCAGACAGATGGAAATCATATCTGACAAAGAATCTCGTTGCATAGTGGTTGCAGCAGGGCCTGGCAGTGGTAAAACCCGTGTATTGGTGCACAAACTTGCTTCACTTCTTCTTCTGGAAGATGTAAAGCATGAGCAACTCCTTATGCTTACCTTTTCGAGAGCTGCTGCAACAGAATTCAAACAGCGTCTCATGGGTCTGATAGGAAACGCCGCCCACTTTGTAGATATAAAAACATTTCACTCATACTGCTTTGACCTATTGGGGCGAATCGGAAATCTTGAAGATTCAAAAAATGTAGTTGCAAAAGCTGCCGAAATGATTTCACAAGGTGAGGTCGAGCCAAACAGAATCGGCAAAACTGTTTTGGTCATAGATGAAGCTCAGGATATGGGCACCGATGAGTATGCCTTGGTAAAAGCCTTGATGGCAAATAACGAAGATATGCGTGTGATTGCAGTAGGCGATGATGACCAAAATATATATGAATTCAGAGGTTCAAATTCTGATTTCATGTATAAATTGACACAGGAAAGTGGCAGCCGTCTCATTGAAATGACCGAAAATTACCGAAGTTCACAACTTCCGGTAAACTTCGCAAATAATTTTTCAAAAGCCATCACAAAAAGAATAAAAAGCACACCAATTATCTCTATGAAAAATGAACATGGATATGTCGATGTTATCCATCATATATCGAAGTTCATGTATTATCCTCTCGTTGACAATCTGCTTATGCACCGAGGCAACGGAACATCTTGTGTTTTGACTCAGACCAATGAAGAAGCCTTAATCATAATTGCACTTCTGAAAAAACATGGTATAAACTGCAAACTCATACAATCTATCGATGGTTTTCATTTCTGGGATATGGCCGAAACAAGGTATTTTCTAAAATACATAGATTGTAGAATTACAACTCCTCTGATAACAGACGAACTATGGGAAGAGGCTCGACTGGCAACTCTAAACGCATATGAAAGAAGCCAAAGCCTGATATATCTTGAACGGTGTCTGGAACTGTTTGAGCAAATCAGCAAAACTAAATATTTCAGCGACCTAAAGGAGTTCATTTTTGAGTCTTCCGTAGAAGATTTCTGCGATGTATCAGGTGCAGAAGTTATTGTTTCAACAATCCACAAGGCAAAGGGTAGAGAATTCGACGATGTTTATATGCTCATCGCAGACGGTTTTCCAGACAACGACTATCTGAAACGTCGTTATTATGTCGGTATCACCAGAGCGAAAAACAGACTTTTCATACACACCAATGGCAGCTATTTCAATCATTTAGATGGTTTTAACCATAAAACAGACTTGGCTGAATATGAAATGCCTGATGAAATAGTGTTGCAGCTATCTCATAAAGATGTTTTCCTGAATTATTTCAAAGAACGAAAACAAGATATATTGAGATTAAGAAGTGGTGATAAACTGGTTTATAGAGATAATACTCTGTATAGCAATGATACAAATCTTGCGGTTGCCAAATTATCGCTAAAAATGAAAGAAACCTTATCTGATTGGGAAAACCGAGGCTATAAGGTAACATCTGCGTCTGTGCGGTTTATTGTTGCCTGGAAGCCCAAAGATGCCGAAAAGAAAGAGCCTGAAACCGCAGTAATTTTAGCCGATTTAAAACTCGGAAGAGTCGATTAAAGTAACATCAAAAAGTGAAGATGATAGCAACTGATACAATACCACTTGCTATCATCTTCACCTTTTAGTTAGTCGAGGGCTTACTGGCGGAAGCGGGTGAGGAAGCCGTCGTCGAAGTAGAGGTAGACGCCGTCGGAGTATTGCCAGTTCTCGCGCATGCCGCCGTAGGTTGGTATGCGGCGCAGTGTTGTCGGGGCGCCGAGTGCCAGACGGCATTCCTCGCGGGTCATGCCTTCTTTCACACGGGAACGGACAATCAGCTCCCATATATCGTCTTTTATGCCCGGATATATCTGGCGCGGGTCGCGGAAGGAGAATAGAATGTCGAAATTGCGTGTGGCGGCTCGGCTACGGCCTACTGTCATATAGACCATGCGAGTGCATTCTTTGCCGGAAGGCTCGAGAGCACGGGCATGGGCCTCGTTTTCGAGCGTGAAAATGATTCCGAGAGGATAGTTGGAATCGCCGGCCACAACACTGTCTATTACTACTGGCACATGGCGCAGACCCGGTACTGCAATATGGCTGCCCGAAGGGCTATACCATTGCGGAGTGCGTATAAAGAGACGACGGCCCCGCATAAGACTGTCGACACGGGCGACGAGGTCTATGTCTACCGTAAACGGCACATGAAGTGCCTCCAGTGTATCGAGGTCTGCGATATCTACCGACACGCGATAGAAGTACTCGGCCCGTCCTCCGGGCAGGTCGGCATGAAATGCGACTTCGACAGCATCGGTGCCGGTCAGTGATACTGCCGGCGAGAAACTGTCGAACACGAGGTCGCGCCCCGGCAGGCTGTCGGCAGATGCAGACGCGGAAGTCAGCGCAAGAGCTATTTTAGCATCATCTACACGCAGCCGATGGCCCGGACGCCACTGCGAAGGTGGTGTCGGAGCCAGACCGGCCAGAAAGCGCTGCTCATCGGTGACAATGGCAGCCTGCTGCTTTTTCACATCATTGAGGCTGATGCGGGGAGTGCTTTCGACTCCCGTAAAACAGCTCTGCAACGACGTGAGTACGATGCAGGAAAACAGTAGTATGACTGCTGCGCGGGCTTTCATCGGGCCGAAGCAGGCTCTCGGCCTATGTTCTCGAAGATAAACGAATATATGTCGGTGTACTCGTCGATAACCTTTGCAACGGGCTTGCCGGCTCCATGACCTGCCTTCGAATCGATTCGAATCAGTTTGGGAGCATCGCCTGTATCTGATGCCTGAAGGGTTGCGGCATATTTGAAAGAGTGGGCAGGTACAACACGGTCGTCGTGGTCGGCAGTCGTAACCATGATTGCGGGATATTCGGTGCCGTCGTTGCTGATGTTGTGGATTGGCGAGTAGTCGAGAAGATATTTCGCCATTTCGGCAGAGTCGTCGGCGGTACCATAGTCATGAGCCCAGTTCCAACCGATGGTAAAGAGATGGTAGCGCATCATGTCCATAACGCCCACACGGGGTATGGCGACGCGGAAGAGGTCGGGGCGCATGTTGACAGTCGCACCGACAAGCAGACCGCCGTTGCTGCCGCCTTCGATGGTGATGAGGTCCTTGTCGGTCCAGCCTTCGTCAATCATATATTCGGCTGCGGCGATGAAGTCGTTAAACACGTTGAGCTTTTCCATTTTGGTGCCGGCCTCATGCCATTTTTCGCCATATTCAGAACCGCCTCGGAGATTGGCCTGAGCATAGATACCTCCGTTTTCAAGCCAAATGAGACGATTGGCGTTGAAACCGGGATTGAGGGTGACTCCGAAGCCTCCGTAACCATAGAGATAGAGCGGATTCGAGCCGTCGGGCTTCACATCTTTGTGGCGCACGGTGAACATGGGCACTTTGGTTCCATCGGCCGAAGTGTAGAAAATCTGCTCTGTCACATAGTCGGCCGGATTGAAGCCTTCGATTTCGGTCGATTTATAAGGAACAGATGTATTGTCGGCAGGATTATACTCGAAGATAGCCGAAGGATATACAAAGCTCGAGAAAGAATAGAAAACCTTGTCGGCCGAGCGTCCGGCAGAGAAAGAGGCTGTGCCGTAAGTGGGGAATTCAATTTCTGAGATAGCCTTGCCGCCCTCGAGAGGGAAGACATAGGCGTGATTGGAGGCGTCGCGGTCGAAAACAGCAATGATTTTGTCGGGTCCGGCGAAGTCTACCGATGTGAGCACACCGCCGTCGGGGTCTTCAGGTATCACATCAACCCATCTGTCGACCAAGGGATTTGCCAAATCCACGCGCACAAGACGGTTGCGTTCCGCACCGAGCGATGTGAAGAGATAGAGCTGGCCGTCGATAACATCTACGGGTTCTACAGTGTAGTCCTGGCCCTTTACAATCTGCTTCCACTTTGCACCCGGAGTCTTGAGGTCGAGCGCATAGAGCTCGTCGCCGTGGCCCTGGCCGCCGACCATCACAAAGAGAGTGCTTTCGTCGTGCGAAGTAGCGGCGGTATGGAAATAGAGAGGCTGCTCGCGGTTTTCGAACACAACCTTGTCTTCGCTCTGCGGTGTGCCGAGTTTATGGAAATATACACGGTGGTATTCGTTGGCGTTAGAAAATTCCTTGCCGGCCTCGGGGCGGTCGTAGGCGCTGTAATAGAAGCCGTCGCCGTTCCACGCAGCTCCGGTGAACTTGGCCCACTCGATGTGGTCGGGCAGAAGCTCGCCGGTAGCGGTGTCAAGCACGAATATTTCGGTCCAGTCGCTGCCTGAGCGCGACACGGTATAGGCGGTATATTTGCCGTCGCGGCTCTGGAATACACCGGTGAGCGCAACAGTGCCGTCCTCCGAAAGCGTATTGGGGTCTATGAAGACCTCAGGCTCGGCGCCTATAGAATCCATGCGGCAGAGAACGCTCTGATTTTTGGTTCCGTCATTCTCATAGAAATAGTACTTACCGTCGTTTTCCTTCGACGGAAGGCCACTGCGCTTATAATTATTGAGCTGTCTGAGACGCGCACGGATTTTCTCGCGGAACGGAATCCGGGCGAGATAGTCCTGGGTAAGCTTGTTCTCAGCCTCGACCCACGCGAGAGTCTCGGCCGCCGTGTCGTTTTCGAGCGGACGGAAATTATCGATTACTTCCATTCCGAAAACTTCATAGACTGTGCTGTCGGCCGGAGCTGCAGGATACTCCTGCGAGCCCTGCTTGCCGCATGCTGTCATAAGAAGAGCCATTGCACAAAGCTGATAAGGTTTCATTTATGTCGGTTTATGATGAATGTTTATTAGTTGAGAGGGGCGAGGAACGCGGGTCAGTCGGTGTTTTTAGGATTAAGATGAACATCGAGCTGAGGGAAGGGGAAATTCACGCCAGCCTCAGGCAGCTCTGCGAGTATCTTTTCGTTGACGTCGTAGAACAGCCCCCAGTAATTGTCGGTAAAAGTCCAGGCGGTGACTTTAAGATCGACCGAGCTCGAGGCAAGGGCGGCCACACGCACAGAGGGTGAGCGGTCCACTTCTTTTTTCTCGAAAGCATAGGTGATTTCGGCGTCGTCTTCGAGTTTCTTGATAGCCTCATCACGTTTGCGGCTGAAAAAACGACGCCAACCTTTGACCGGCTTTTTTTCTTCGGCCACTGACGGCTCGCCCGACGCAATTTCTTCCTGCTTTTTCTCAAGGGCCTCGGCTCGCCGGCGCGAACGGTCGTCTTCTATATATTTTTCGACCACACGGGGGTCGGCTTTGAGAATTTCGAGAATCTTGGTACGGGCAGCTTCAACCGAATCGCCATATGATATACTCACCGTCCAGTCTACCCGACGGTAGTCGAGCTTCGAATAGTTGTTTATCGAACCGGTGCTCAGACCGCCGTTTGGTATGATTATCGACTTGTTGTCGGGGGTGGTGATGACAGTGTGGAATATCTGGATTTCGCGGACTGTGCCCGCATAGCCCTGAGCCTCTACATAATCGCCCACTTTATATGGCTTGAGCAATAAAATCAGCACGCCGCCCGCGAAATTCTGCAATGTGCCGCTGAGAGCCATACCGATAGCAACACCGGCAGAGGCAAAGATAGCCAGAAACGACGATGTTTCTATCCCCAAAATGCCGACAACAGTGACTATCAGAATAAAATAAAGCAGTATTCTGATTAGACTTAGAATAAACGAGGCGAGAGAATCGTCTACATCACGACGCAGAAAAACGCCGTTGACGACTTTGTATATCTTTTTGATAATCAGCTGCCCGACATAGAACACCAGTATCGCGATTGCAAGATTGACTGCAAAGTTGACCATCGACGATACCAGACGCTGCATCAGTTCGTCGAAAGGCAGCGATTTAAGCATTTCGATTTCCTGATGGCGGCTCGGCACAGAGTCGGGCACGGCGGCAGGTGTATTAAAAATCTGAAACAGTATCATTTATTCGAATTTAATGGCAGAAGCGACATCGGCATACCAAGACAACTGATTATAGTTGCCGGTAGATGCCGAATTTGCGTTTCTGAGAATATAGGTGGAGATTCCGTTGTGACGGTCGAGGGGAATGGCATTCCACAGACGCGGCGTAGCGGCTGAATAGAGCACCACTTCATCGAAAGCCTCGTCGAAAGCTCCGGCAAGATCGTCGCGGCCGGCCCGGGCGCACAATTCATGCATATAATCTTTGAAATCAAAGTACTTGCACGATGTTACAGAAATATAGCTGAATCGTTGAGGCTCGTAGCCTTCCGGCAGGCCGCCACCGCAGGCCTCGTATATGGCTCTGGCAGCTTCTGCGAGCGAGGCTATTCCATCTGTGTTCACAACACTCATAGTGCATGTACGGTCTTGTCCGCTATATGAGTTATATGTATTATAAGTATTTGTAGCCGCGCCAATGACATCGGCGTTAGGCGCAGCGAAGAACCGCGGCACATTCAGGTCGTAAGGCATGCCTGCCGACGGAAGCTCGGTTGCACTTCCGGCTATCAGCGGCACAGCGTCGCGCAACTCGTAGATACATTCTATGCTCATCATATAGCAGCAGTCGAAATATAGGAAGCTGAAATCAATCGGAGCCTCAGTTATAACACGGGCAAGAGTAGATGTGTTCATGGTCTTGCCATTCTCCTCGCCGAAAGACTTCTGCCGAATATTTGTATCAATTCCGTCGCGAATCCAGCCGGTTCCATGGCTCCAGAGCACAAGACCATAATCTGCAGCCGGCGCTAGTTTGTTAACATCGGCAAATACCTCGGCCATACGTGAAGCATCGACCGACAGCGTGTTCCTGTCATAAACCTTCAGGGTGTCTATAGCGTTTTTTTTCACCTCAAGCATCAGTGGAGCCTTGTTATACGGAGCATGATACACAAGGAGACGCCCCGTGCCGATATGGCCTTTGTCGGCAGCAGTCTGCATTTCGGCTATATCCATAGCATCAAAACGGCTGCTCCCAAGATTATTGTTCGCAACCATATACACAAGCACAGCGCGCAAGGCCTCTGTCGGAGCGGGCGGTGTCGGCTCGTCCTTACGGCATGACACAAGCGATATCAGCACCAGACCTACAAAAATCAATGATAAACGGAATCTATTCATAACTTACAAAGTTACAAAATATTCCGCGGCCTCCACAAGCCCTTTGCCTAAAAAACTTTAACGGCTTTTATGTTTTGCGTCGTTTCACTGGAAGAGACGCTGATAGAGCTGCGCGTCGGCATAAGATGAGCCGCGGCGCACCCATGAGCGAAGGCGCCCGCAGGTGCCGAAACCACAAGCGGCAAAAAGCGCGCGCGAGGCGGCGTTGTCGGCGGCGACCGAGGCAGCGAGCGAATGAACGCCTATAGTCGTCGAAGCATAGCTGCACAGCAGCGAAAGCGCAGCCTTGCCGAAGCCCCGGCGACGGTAATCGCTGTCGATGGCGATGCCAACGAAGGCGCGGCGGTCGCGGGCGCTGAAATCGCAGAGATCAATAGCACCTACTGCATTCCCCGTGGCATTGTCGACAATCACAAGCCGCAGTTCGCCGGTCGCAAATATATCGGCTGAATAGTTGTTGATATAGTTCCACATCTGCTGGCGGCTCACCGGGGCTGTCGCACAACCGTTTTCGGCCGCCTCTGGGTCGTTTTCGAGAAGAAAGAGAAAATCGAGGTCTGAAGGCTCAGGAGCTCGTAATGATACTTTGTCGTTGGAGAGAGTCATACTGTGAAGGGAGTTCTGTCGACGAGCGAACGGGCAAGCGTCGCCTCGTCGGTATATTCAATTTCGTTGCCTACGGCCACACCGCGGGCAAGCTGGGTCACCTTGACATCGCTGCCGCTGCGGCGAATCAGGCGGTAGATATAGAAATCGGTTGTATCGGCTTCGACCGTGGCGCCAGTCGCAAGGATTATTTCATCTATCCCGCCCTCCTTTATTCGCTCGATTAGCGAAGCTATCTCAAGCGAATCCGGGCCAAGACCGTCTATAGGCGAAATCAGACCGCCCAGCACATGGTAAACACCGTCGTAGCGCCCCGTGGCCTCTATACTCATCACATCGCGCACATTTTCGACCACACAGACAAGCGACCGACGCCGCTTAGGCGACGAACATATAGGGCATACCGTCTCCTCGCTTATATTATGGCACACCGAACAATAGCGAATGCCCTTGCGCAAATTGATGATAGCCTCACCGATGCCTACAGCCTCGTTCTCTTCGCGCCGCAGCAGATGCAATGCAAAACGCAACGCCGTCTTTCGCCCTACTCCAGGCAGACGCGACAGCGATGACACCGCATTCTCAAGCAATACAGATGAAAATTCCTGTTCCATACTGCAAAATTAACAATCACCACCCATACTTTGAGCAAGTATTGGATTTTTTTCATAGAATTAACACATCTGCATTTATCATAAAGCGAAGTATTTTAATAATTTAAACGAAGTAGAACTCTTAACCACATTGTCATATATAACAATTTACTCTTGTTAAATTTGCCAATTGCATATTTTTGTTATATCTTTGCCACACGGAATCATTAATTCAAATATTCGTCACATGTTCAAAAATAAGGAAT
The DNA here is from genome assembly GCA_910578035.1 of uncultured Muribaculaceae bacterium. GTDB lineage: Bacteria > Bacteroidota > Bacteroidia > Bacteroidales > Muribaculaceae > CAG-873. The sequence continues at coordinate 1,414 of CAJTOB010000046.1, read as the reverse complement.
ACAAAATTTTCATGGAGACTTCATTTCAGTCCTCAGCCCGAATTGTAAGTCCTACACTTGTTGAAGTAACTGCTCTTGATGGAGAAATCTTTTATATTATTTCTCATATCGGAAAGCATGTTAACAAAGAAATGAAAAATTATGAGCTACATATAATAGAAGGGATTTTCGATAAACAATTTTCGGAAGACAAAGAAGAAATGGCCAATAATATCTGGCGATTTTGCATGATAAATGGTATTTCGTTCATGGGCATGAGCCCAGGAAACCGTCAGAACGAACGCTTTCGGATTGGAGCAAGGATAAGAGAAATCAGAGAAGAGAGAGGCATAGAAGCCCGTGACCTCGCCAAGGTTGCAGGAATAGATGCTGCCAATCTTAGTAAAATCGAAAATGGCAAACACTCTGTCGGAATAGACATATTATCTAAAATTGCCGCTGCATTAGGCAAAAAAATCGACCTTGTAGACATCTAAATAAATATATCGTATAATAAACAAATAATAAATACACATGAAAAGATTCCTATATGTCTTATTGGCAAATATTGTGTCATTCTTAGGATTTGCACAATCTAACTCTATTTCATATTTGCAAACCGACTCTATTTCAACAATAGAGGTATTAGATAAACAACTACTAGCCCACTTAGATTCAATTGTCGAGGAAATAGATGAACTTATTCATAATGCAGTTAGTCTACGCATTGACGAATATAGAAACAGATATAAGATGTATCAAACAGAGAATATGTATAATCTCCTTAAACTTGATACACAGACCGGTAAAATCGAACAAGTTCAGTGGTCTTTAGATGAAGACAAAGAATTTTCCATATCCATTAATAGTGAAGACCTCTCTTTATCCAACACAATAAATTCATTTGAATTATATCCTACTCAAAATATGTATCAATTCATATTATTAGATAAAGCATCAGGTCGAACATGGCACGTTCAATGGGGCCTGACCTACAAAAAACGCTGGATGAAACGCATATATTAAAGTACTATGAAATCAGTATAGCTAAAACATTATAAGATCGATTAACCATCAATCAAAATAAAATAACAAAATGAATTCTGTAACTCCTATCGATTATGAATATGGCTCTTTAAAAGTCCTATTCAACCAAAAGCTAAACGACTCTGAAAAGGGTATATATATCTATCTCCAAGATATCTGTGGCGACGGAGAACTATACTTTAACGTTGAATACAACGTTGAATATAGCAATGGCTCTTCTGTAAATGGGAACGCGAATACATCAATAAGTAATGTACTTAACGCATATGGTTTCGAAAACTATGAAAAACTCTCCGAATATTTAATAAACAAATACGGAAATAGTACGACCTCCTTCAATACAATGATTCGGTAAAAATTACCGAAGTAGTTGAAAGTTAAGTTAATA
>CAJTOB010000045.1 GCA_910578035.1 uncultured Muribaculaceae bacterium | reverse complement strand
AATGAGCTATATTCATCATTATTCAAACAGCCCGAACCATATCTCGATATCATAACTGCGTTAGCAAAAAAGAAAATCGGGATGACACGTGATGAAATCATCGAAAACGCTAATATTGCAACTAGTGGACTGCTTACAAAGTATCTGGAGGATTTAGAGAATTGCGGTTTTATCCGTAAGTATCAGGCAATAGGCTCTAAAACAAAGAACTCTCTCTATCAACTTATTGATAATTTCACGCTGTTCTATTTCAAGTTTATGGAGGGTCGAAAGAATACTGATACCAATTACTGGTCTAAGATACAGATGGCTCCTATCTTTAACACATGGAGCGGACTCGCTTTCGAACGCGTATGTCTTTTGCACTCAGAGCAGATAAAGAAGGCTCTTGGCATAAGCGGTGTTATCACAAACGAATACTCATGGCGCACCGCTGCCACTGACGAACATCCTGGAGCGCAGATAGACTTGCTGATAGACCGCAGTGACAAGGCAATAAATCTTTGTGAAATAAAATATTCTGACGTACCATATACCATTGACAAAAAATATATGGAGAATCTGCGCAACAAGGCTGCTCTATTCCGGCAGCTGACAAAGACACGCAAAGGAATTGCCCTGACCATGATAACAAGTTCCGGACTTGTGAAGAACTCCTATTCAATGAACAGCATCCATTCGCAAATCACAGCCGATGATTTGTTCGTGGAAGCATAAATCAACATGATAAAAACTAGTAATAATACTCATTATGGATAATTTCTTGACATCTCCTACTTTTAATCTTCTTTCTATCCTAGTAACCATAACGGCTTTAGTCTTAATAGGATTGAAGTATGGTTCATCTTTGACTGATAAGAAGTTACATTTGTGCTATATTTGTGGGATTTGCATTTTTCTAATCATTGAACTCGCTACATATATATGTATTCAAAGCGATCATTCTGTTGAAATAATTTCTTATATTTCCTTTGCATCAACTCTTTCATCGTTGATACTTTCTGTAGTTGCAATCATATACGCTATCGTATCTAATAATAAAGGTGAGGTACAATATGGTAAAATTGATTCAGCATCTTCAAAAATAACAGAATCGGTTTCAGAATTCTCAAGAAAGTCAGAAGAGTTAACTCAAGGACTTTCAAATGTTTTAAGTAAACTTGATGAAGTAAAAAACATTTCTATTGAGACAAGAGACAGAGTTAGTATGATGAATAGAGCTGGACTAAGTAATCCAAAGGATGCCCAATCAGACATTAAACAAAGTCTGTCTTCTGATCAAACAGATGGCACCATAGATAGAGAGGATAAGGAGGATGTAGATGGTATAGAAGCCCAAATCATAGAGGCAAGGAATCAAGCGTCGCAAGATACGATAGACCGCGTTGTAAGTGGTTTTGTAAATACTGGTTCATTTGTCGGAAATCTTTCACTATTAGCATGTGTATATTCTAGAGATGTTAACAAGCCTTTTAGTGCTTCTGATATATTTCCTCCATCCCAACAAGACAATAATATGTATATCTTTGGATATATTATTGCTTCAACTTCATTAGGAGTCGTGACAGCGCAGAATATTAATGGCAAATTTCAGGTAATTAGTTATTATGAGGGTATTAAAACTCTACTAGAGGAAAATATAAAGTCTTACGTATCTCGGACTAATGATCCCTCGCAAAATTACAATAAGGAGGCATATGATTTTATGTGTAACTATTTTGGAATTGCCTAACATAAACTCCTTCTAATCTGCATATTTGTAACTCTTGCCTTATGATGACATCAGCCAAAGAAAGAAATATACTTAATAAATAATCATAAATGATTATTTATTAAGTATATTTTAACAATTAGCTTATATCCATCTTCGGAAAATATTGCAATCTTTAGACTTACCCATATATTAAGAATGTATAAAAAACACGCCAAGTGCCCTCCCCTCTTTGCCCCACCTTGCTAAATAATTGCTACTTTTGCAAATTAATATAGAAAAGAGAAGAATGGAAGACCAAAATAAAGGATTTGTGGCCGGTTTCAAGCGCCGCATCAGAGAAATCAAAACCACCCGCTGGATTCGTTTCGCACTTGTCAGCATCGTATTTCTGGCCTGGGTAGCATGGATGCACACATGGTGGCTGGCTATATTCGAGCTCCTTCTTTTCGATATTTATATTACGGGCTACATACCTTTCACATGGTGGAAGAAGAGCAAGTCGAAGGCCGTGCGCTCGGTCATGAGCTGGGTCGATGCTATCGTCTATGCTCTCGTGCTTGTATATTTTGTGTTCGCATTCGTCGGGCAGAATTACCAGATACCTTCGAGCTCGCTGGAGAAAACTCTCCTCACCGGCGATTATCTTTGGGTGAACAAGATGGTCTATGGTCCGCGCGTGCCGATGACCCCGGTTCATTTCCCGCTTGTCCACAACAGTCTTTTCGGCCATAAATCGTATCTCGACAATCCGTCGGTAGAATACCGCCGTCTCAAAGGTCTCCGCAATGTAGAGGAAGGCGACATCGTGGTGTTCAATTTCCCGGCCGGCGATACTGTGGCCTCGAAGTTTGAGGAGACCCCCCTCTACTACGACCTCCTTGTGAAGCAGTATGGCCGCGACCAGATCAAGGCCGACAAAGAAACTTTCGGCGAGATTATCTATCGCCCCGTAGACCGCCGCCAGAACTTCGTAAAGCGCGCAGTCGGGCTGCCCGGCCAGCGCCTGAAGATTGTCAACGATACAATATATATCGACGGCCAGCGCCGCGAGTTTCCCGAGCATGTGCAATTCAACTATGTCTTTGCTACTTCGCGTCCGCTCGACGACACCGACCTCCGCAATCTCGGAATCGCACGGGTAGACGTAAGCATGATAGAGCCGATGACTCCTTCGCGCGTCAATCTGCAGCCATTCCTCGAAAAAGCTCCTCATACAAGCTATGCGTATATGGCCCCTCTTACGGCGGCAATGATTTCCGAAATGGAAAGCAGCGGTCTGATGGTCGACAAGGTGAAGTATAACGACATCGCCTCATACTTCGCCGGCGAGGGCTCGAACTCGTATGCCTTCCCCTTCGGCGAAGACGGCGACTGGACTCTTTCCAATTACGGCGGTGCCGATGGTCTGCTGATTCCTAAAAAAGGAATGACCGTGCAGCTCACACCCGAAAACTGGACCATCTACGAGCGCTGTATCCGCAACTATGAAAATCACCCCGAGGCATACTTCGACAAAGGTGCCGGAAAAGCATATATAGACGGCAAAGAGGCCGCGTCCTACACCTTCGGCATGGATTATTACTTCATGATGGGCGACAACCGCGACAATTCGCAGGATTCGCGTTTCTGGGGCTTTGTGCCCGAAGACCATGTTGTGGGTACGCCTATGATTATACTTGCTTCATTCGACAACGAACGCGGTCTTTTCGACGGAAAGATACGTTTCAACCGCATACTTCGCGACGCCAATCCCGACAAATGAGCCACTATCCCCTGCTCTACCCCGGCGCCCGCGCCGTTTTTCCGCCCATGCTGTTCGGAACTGTCGGCTATTACCGGCAGATGTGCCGCTTTGAAGATGTGTCGGTTGATTATGGCATGCGCTTCGACAAACGCATGAAAAGCGTGCATCGTTTCAACATCATCGATGCTCCCGGTGTACAGGTGCTCACAGTTCCGGTTTCAAAGCCGGAAGGACCGGTGCGCTGGTGCGACGTCACAGTGTCGGACCACGGCAAGTGGTGGCTGTCTATGCCCAATGCCCTCGCCACGGCCTACAGCCGCACGCCATTCTTCGAATTCTATATAGACCGTATTGCGCCTCTGCTGTCGCAAGACAGTGTCGGAATGCCGGTGACAGAGCTCTGCGCGCGTGCCGACGCACTCGTACGAAAAATACTCGATATAGAGTTTACCCCCCTGCCGGAAAACGCCGCTATCGTGGATTGCCGCAAATCCGATTTTGAGACATCTGTCATACCGCCATACTGGCAGCTGAGGCAAGCCGAAAAAGGATTCGTGCCCGGTCTGAGCGTGCTCGACCTCATATTCAATCTTGGACCCGAAGCTTGCCTTTATTTGGCAGAATGATTGTTTTTAGGCGTTTTTTGTGAATAATTGACAAACTTTGTAAAGAAAATTTGCGCAAAATGCGAAAAATATGTATATTTGCGCAAATATTCATCTGTATATATACCTTACCTATGCTTGAGAAAATAGACAATCTCGACCGCAAAATATTAAAAATAGTAATGCACAATGCCCGCATTCCATCCAAGGATGTGGCTCTGGAATGTGGTGTGTCTCGTGCTGCGATTCATCAGCGTCTGCAACGTCTTATCGACCTAAAGGTGATAACCGGTTCCGGCTACCACGTAAATCAGAAAATTCTCGGATATGCCACTTGCACTTATATCGGTGTGAACCTGGAGCGCGGCGCCATGTACCGCGAGGTTGTGCCCGAGCTCGAGAAAATACCCGAAATAGTGGAGTGTCACTTCACCACAGGCCCCTACACCATGCTCATAAAGCTCTATGCCCGCGATAACGAGCACCTGATGGAGCTTCTCAACAAAAAGATACAGATGATTCCCGGTGTGACCGGCACGGAGACTCTTATCTCGCTCGACCAGTCTATCGCTCGCGAAATTCCTATCCGCGAGCAGGCTGACGACGCCGAATAATCGTATAGCGGGATAATCCGCTATACGCTCAAGGTTTATAAAGTTAAGGTAATTGCTATACTTGACTTATTACCTGTTAGTTGTTGTTTTTTACTTATTCCAATACATGGAGCAAGAAAGCCGCTGGACAGAAATTGAACATCTACCCGCCTGGGACGAGGAGTTCTACGACGTTTATACTGCCAAGAAGTTCGGAAAATGGGTGATGATAAAAACACTCAAGCCGCAGTATTGTGGAAATCCGCAGTATGAGGCCATGATAGACAAAGAATTCGATGTGCGCTACAATCTGGCGCACCCGAATATCGTGATGATAAACGATTTCGAGGATATCCCCGGAATCGGCCGTTCTATAGTGTGCGATGATGTCTACGGCGATACTCTACGCAAACTTCTTTCAGAGGGAAAGGTGACCCGCCATCACCTCGAGCAGCTGCGTCATCAGCTTGTGAACGCGCTCGAGTATATACAGAGCAATCATATAGTTCACCCTCCTCTGCGTCCGGAAAATATAATTTTCACAGAGAATATACAGAATCTGAAACTTATCGACGTCGGTTTCGAGCAGCGTCCGTCCTTGTCGAAGCAGTCGATTTCGGACGATATATACAACTATGGAAAGGTGCTCACCGAAGTGCTCGACGCCCTGGGTGAAAACGATTCGACCCTGCGCCGAGTGGCCCGCAAATGCACAAACCCGAATCCTGCCCGGCGCTATACAGATCTGCAGCAGCTCCATCTGGCGCTTGAAGGCCGTAATTCCCGCGGACTCGTGATTCTTGTCACCATATTTGTGACTCTCATGATTCTGCTGGTACTCTGGCTAAAATCGCCCTATAGCCCTGCGCCGGCGCATAACTAATTAATAATTAAGAATATATAATGAATAATTAATGATGTTTGAGTCAAATAATTATTAATTGTTCATTATTAATTATACATTGTGAAATGTCTGTATTCGTACACCCTATTGCTCCCTCCTCCGACCAGCTGCATCAGTATGTGCAGTTCGGAATAGATCTATACAAAGGAAACGATTGCTATGTGCCGCCGCTGATTATGGACGAGGTCGGCACATTGTCGCCGGATGTGAATCCGGCTTTCGATTTCTGCGACGCTCAATCGTTCATGGCCTTCCGCAACGGCGAGCCTGTCGGTACAATCACCGCCATCATCAACAAGGCATACAACGAAAAAACGGGCGAAAAACTGATGCGCTTCGGTTTCGTGAATTTCATAGACGACAGAGAGGTGGTAGACGAACTCTTTGCTGCCGCAGAAGAGTGGGGCCGCAGCCGAGGAATGACCGAAATAGTAGGCCCGATGGGATTTTCCGACATGGACCACGAAGGAATGCTCATCGAAGGTTTCGACGAACTCGGCACCATGGCTACAATATATAATTACCCCTACTACCCCGCTCACATGGAGCGAATGGGCTATGAGAAAGACGTAGACTGGATAGAATTCCGCATGACAGTGCCCGAAGCCATTCCGGAGAAGCATGCACGCATTGCCGAAATTGTGGCGCGCAAGTATGGCCTGTCGGTCAAAAAATATACTTCGCGCTCTAAAATAAAGAAGGAATACGGTCATGCCATCTTTGAGCTGGTCAACGAGGCCTATGCCGACCTCTACGGCTTTGTGCCCCTCACAGAGCGCCAGATAGATTTCTATATAAAAGCGTATATAGGAGTGCTTCGTCTCGAAGACGTATGCCTCGTTGTAGACAGCGAGGGCAAACTCGTGGCGCTGGGTATATCCATGCCATCGCTTTCGCGTGCGTTGCAGCAGTCAAAGGGCAAAATGTTCCCCTCGGGCTGGTGGCATCTGCTGAAGGCCATACGCGGCAATACAGACGTTGTAGACCTTCTTCTGGTAGCCGTAAAACCTGAATATCAGAGTCGCGGCGTGAATGCCCTCATATTTGCCGACCTCATACCTCAGTACAATAAGAACGGCTACAAGTATGCTGAAAGCAACCTCGAGCTCGAAGGCAACGAAAACGTGCAGAAGCAGTGGGAATACTTCGAACGCCGCCAGCACCGCCGCCGCCGCGCCTTCCGCAAGAAACTGTGAATAGTTAGAAATTAGGAGTTAGAAGTTAGAAGTGTGGCATTTGTGCCAACAACTTCTAACTTTTTTAATATGCCAAATCGCATTATCAGCGCATGTAAATAATAATAAGGAGTTAGAAATTAGGAGTTAGAAGTTGTTGACGCAAAAACCACACTTCTAACTCCTAACTTGTAACTTCTAACTCAATCAAAGGTCTTCTTCGATGGAGAAATCGTCGGGCAGATCGTCGTCGAGATCAACGTCGTCTACATCTTCGTCGATATCCTCTTTGGGTTCATTGTCTTTGGTTGCTTCGGCCTTCTTTGCCGGGCGGCGTCCGCGGTCTTTTTCGGCGTCTTTAAGAGCCTGCATGATGAGTTCTTCCAGTTCTTCGCATAGTTCGGGATTATCGGCAAGCATCTGCTTGGCTGCATCGCGGCCCTGGGCGAGCTTTGCGCCGTTGTAGCTGAACCACGAACCGCTCTTCTTGATGATGCCGTAGTCTACGCCAAGATCGAGGATTTCGCCGCTGCGCGATATGCCCTCGCCGAACATGATATCGAATTCGGCACGCTTGAAGGGAGGCGCCACCTTGTTCTTTACAACCTTGATATAAGCGCGTTTGCCAAGAACATCGTCGCCGTCCTTGATTGGATTGCGCGAGCGTATGTCGATGCGCACGGACGCGTAGAATTTGAGCGCGTTGCCGCCGGTAGTCGTTTCCGACGGGCCGAACATCTGTCCGATTTTCTCGCGCAGCTGGTTGATGAATATACAGGTGGTGTTGGTGCGTGCTATTGTGCCGGTGAGCTTGCGCATGGCCTGCGACATCAGGCGGGCCTGCAGACCCATGTTGCGGTCGCCCATTTCGCCTTCTATCTCGCTCTTGGGTGTAAGAGCGGCTACAGAGTCGACAACAACGATGTCGACAGCGCTCGAGCGTATGAGCTGTTCGGCAATTTCAAGAGCCTGCTCGCCGTTGTCGGGCTGTGATATGAGTAGATTGTTGATATCTACACCGAGCTGCTGGGCATAGAAGCGATCGAAGGCATGCTCGGCGTCAATCATGGCAGCGATGCCGCCTCGCTTCTGGGCCTCGGCAATGGCATGGATAGCCAGAGTGGTCTTACCGGACGATTCAGGACCGTAGATTTCGATGATGCGTCCGCGGGGATAGCCGCCTACGCCAAGGGCGTAGTTAAGGCTGATAGAGCCGGTAGGAATCACCTCAATATCCTCGATGACCTCGTCGCCCATCTTCATGATGGCACCGCGGCCATAGGCTTTCTCGATGCGCCCCATAGCCTGCTCGAGAGCTTCGAGTCGTGCGGCCTGAGGGTCTTTGGGTGTTTCGCTCTTTTTGGAGCTTTCTTTCTTTGCCATTTTATATCGTGTTTTTTTGTTTCTAATGCAAATTTAGTCTACACCTTGTGCAGAAATCAGGCACAATGATGATAAAGAGAGTTAAAATAAATATTGTCTTACGATGTTATTCATTGAATAACATTTGTTTATGTAATTTTATTACAATTCGATGACATTTTTCCGAACCAATCAAACTTTCGGTATGTTATAATATCACGAAAGCACTTTAGCTTTTTCCATTGCAAGAAAATGTGATAATGATTGGTTTATACTAACGAGGCGACTCCGTGACGGCGTTGCCTCGTTAGTTTTTATGTCATTTCGCAGTCGGTGGAACAACTATGCCTGCTATTCGCAGTGTCACCTGCTCGCTTTTGCCATTGGCCGAGCGCAGGCGCAGTTTTATGTCTTTGTTTATTTCGCCTTTCTGGCCGGCTGTGTTGAATGTAACTTTCACTTTTCCTGTTTTGCCGGGAGCAACGGGCTTGCGGGTATACTCAGGCCGTGTGCAACCGCAGCTGGCTATGGCCGAAATTACAGCCACAGCACCGTCGCCCGTGTTGTTGAAGGTAAATTCGTGGACTACATATTTGCCTTCTCCGCCCTCTATCGTGCCGAAATCGTAGGATAATTCGGGAAATTCAAGCCCTACTTTCTCGCCCGGTTTCTTGGCCGACGCCGGAACGGCCGCCATGAGCACTATGGCTACTATGAGAGAAAATATCTTTTTTATCATCGCTGTTAATCTTATGAGAACTAAGCCTCTGAGGATTTATTGAAATAATGGTCGAGAACGGCTGCAGCTGCCGCAAAACTCGATTTGCGATGAGCAAGCACGTCGGCCTCGGCGCCTTTAAGGAGGGTTTCTATGGCCGGATTGTCGTAGAAATGTTTGCGCAGTTGCTCGTCGATGGTTTCATACATCCACCAGCGGGCCTGTTCCTGGCGTTTTATTTCGAAGTAACCGTTTTCTTTCACAAACGCGAAATAGCGGTCTATCATATCCCATACTTCGGGTATGCCGAGTTCGTAGTAGCCGGAGTAGGTGAGTACCTCCGGGCGCCAGCCGCTTGCCGTCGGCGGGAAAAGGTGCAGGGCAGAGCGGTACTGAGCCTGGGCGAGCTGTGCGGGGCCTACATTGTCGCCGTCGGCCTTATTGATTACTATGCCGTCGGCCATTTCCATGATGCCGCGTTTTATGCCCTGAAGCTCATCGCCGGCACCGGCAATCTGTATGAGCAGGAAGAAATCGACCATAGAGTGTACTGCAGTTTCGCTCTGGCCGACGCCTACTGTTTCTACAAATATATTGTTGTAGCCGGCGGCCTCGCAGAGCACTATGGTTTCGCGTGTCTTGCGCGCCACGCCTCCCAGAGAGCCTGCCGACGGGCTGGGGCGTATGAATGCTCCCGGATGCACCGAAAGCTTCTCCATTCGTGTCTTATCGCCTAAGATAGAGCCTTTGGTGCGTTCGCTCGAAGGGTCGATGGCAAGTACGGCGAGTTTGCCGCCGTCTTTGAGCACATGTAGGCCGAAAACGTCTATACTGGTGCTCTTGCCGGCTCCGGGCACGCCTGTGATGCCAATGCGGCGCGAATTGCCTGAGTGGGGGAGGCATTTTTCAATCACTTCCTGGGCCAGAGCATAGTGGTCGGGCGCGAGGCTTTCGACAAGCGTCACGGCCCGGCTGAGCGCGGTGATGTCGCCCTTTAGAATGCCTTCTACAAGTTCAGATGCGGTCGGCAGCGGTTTGCGCCGAGGCCGTTTCTTGAGGTAGGGATTGACTATAGGGGGCTGTTCTACACCGCCGTTGACGGTGAGACCGATATATTGGGAGTCGTTTTCGGGATGTTCCATATCTATATACCATTAACACCCAAAATTACAAATTACCCGCGGGTCTGCCAAATTTTTTTGGTTTATTAGATTGGTGACTCTTGAAATCTGTATTTTATGGCATATTGATGGCAAAATGACTGTGTATGAGGATTGACGTAAGCAAATTTTGAGAAAAATGTCTTATTTAGTATTTATTAACTATTATTAATATTGAACGTGACCGTTTTTATATAATTTTGGAGGCGTTTACAATTATTATCATCAATTTCTGCTTATGAAAAAAACTTTACTTTCTCTTGCAGCCATACTTGCCGGTTCTGCATGTTATGCGGCTGTCGGTGACACCGTTGAATTAAACGGTATTACCTATACTGCAGTATCGAGTGCCGAGGCTGAAGTAAGCAAGGCCTCCAATGAAGTGGTAACCGCTGTAATTCCCGAAACGGTTGAAATCTGCGGCGACAAACTCACCGTGACAGCCATCGGCGAGCAGGCCTTTTACTGGAGCAATATAAAATCGGTAGAGCTCCCCAACACACTTACTGAAATCAAAAGGCAGGGATTCTATAATTGCTCTCTGGCGCAGGTGAAGTGGGGTACCGGACTGAAGACCATCGGAGACTATGGTATGGGCTACACCCAATTCACATCTATAAGTCTTCCCGAGGGTCTGGAGTATTTGGGCAACAGTGCCTTCTTCGGCTGTAACAGTCTTGTATCTGTAGAGTTTCCGTCTACCCTGAAAGAAATTGGACCGAGTTGTTTCTATAAGGTTCCGGTTGCAAAGATAGAACTGCCCGGCTCTCTGGAGGTGCTTGGCAACAAGGCTTTCCTCAAATGTGAAAAGCTGGCAGAAGTCACCATCGGCAATGGCCTTCAGGCTATCGGCGACGGTACATTCTATGGCACAGCCATTACATCTATCGATATTCCAGCCAGTGTCACCGCTATTGGCGACGAAGCTTTCTATGATTGTCCGCTTAGCCGAATTACAATCGGCGCCAACGTCGAATCCATAGGTTCTGCCGCTTTCTCCGGCACTAATATCACCACTTTCGAGGTAGATCCGGCTAATAAAAGTTTCATTGTTATCGACGATGTTCTCTACAATGCCGACAAGACTCTTCTTGTTGCATTCCCCTCCAAAAACACCAAGACTGAGCTTACTCTTCCGGCTGAGTGTATCGGCATCTGCGGCGCTGCTTTTGACCGCACAGGTATTCAAAAAGTGACTGTAGGCAATAAATTCCGCGCTATCGACGCTTTCGCGTTCTGCCAGTCTAACCTTTCTCAAATCAATATGCCTGAAAGCCTTGTGTATATCGGAGAGCAGGCTTTTGCAGGAACCAATCTTACCGCTGTTGTGCTTCCCAAAGCCTTACCTATTCTTCAGGAAGCTGTCTTTGCCGAGTGTAAGGCATTGTCTTCGGTAACAATTCCGGCAAGTGTGACATATGTCGCTCTTCGTGTGTTCTACGGCTGTACGTCGCTTGTAACGGTCAACTGCGAAGGCATGATACCTCCCGAACTCGAGGACTGGTATGAGGCTTATGAGAGCCCGTTCTATCAGATATCTGCTACGGCTGTATGCAATATACCTGTCGGCGCTGCTGCGGCATACAAGGCAAGTGCGTGGAAAAACGTGTTCTCTACATTCTCTGAAACACTTTCCGCTTATGTGTCGCCTTCTGCCGTCACTCCAGCCGAAAACAGCCGCATATCTTCTTTCGAGGGTCTGAACATGACTTTTGCCTCCGATATGACTATCGTCAAATCGAACCCAGATGTGAAGGTTATCGAGGGCAATCTTGTTGCAGGCGTTCCTGTCGGAAAAACCGTATCGGTAGATGATTGGCGTCTTACTGCCAACTCCAAGGCCGAACTTCGTCTGTGGCCCGCCGATTACGATGGTTTCATTTCGCCTTTTAACATGGAAATAGGCAAGGAATATTTCGTTGTTATTCCCGAAGGAATCTGCAAGGACGCTTCAGGTGCATTCAATGAGGCCATGACAATCCGCTATCAGGGCAGCTATGAGGCTCCAAAGGTCGAAATCACTGCTATTTCGCCTGCCGACGGCGATATTATCGATCAGATTGGCTCTATCACATTCACATTCACAGAAAAGGTGAACCTCCAGTCCTCCAAGCTTGCCGACATCAAGGTGATGAAGGGTAGTGTAGATGGTTATAGAATACCTGTAGGCGCATGGTGGCCTGTGGGCGGTACTACTTCCGGCACAAGCATTTCTATCTTCGCCGGCGACGAATACGACGGCTATGCAGAGAATATTTCACTCGAAGACGGTGTGGACTACTACGTGATTATTCCGGCTGCTCTCTTCCGTCTGTCATCGTCTTACAATGCTACAAACGACGAAATAGTGCTTCACTACAACAACGGCAAGAGCGGTATCGCCGATATCGAGGCTGCCGACAATACCCCCGTGGAATATTACAATCTTCAGGGTGTGCGTGTTGAAAATCCCTCGGCCGGCCTCTATATCCGCCGTCAGGGCAACAAAACCACCAAGGTTATCATTAAATAATTTCTCCCTGCTTATAGAAAAGGTCCGGCTTTTGTGCCGGGCCTTTTTTGTAAGAGGTTATATAGTAATGAAATAGTCCTTGCGTGTCTGTGTTGCGGTGTATGTTTTTATATGCAAGCGAAATAAAATGAAAGTGCGCTACTTCACAGTAACGCACCTCCCTCATAACCAAAATTCAAGTATATATTGTGAGTCTAACAAAACGTAATCAAATTTAAAGGGGGTAATTCCTTTTAAATCCGATGCAAAGGTAAGAACAAATTTCGTATATAAGTCTAAAATTATGAAAATAAACATTAATAAGATTTAAAACATAGAACTTTCACCACGAAATTCGCCCTTTCATAGCAAAACGAGCCCATTTTCTTGATTTGGCTTGCTTTATGCTTAATAAAAAAAAGCGGACGCGCTGATAGACGCGTCCGCTTTTTACAAGACAGTTGTGTATTAGTTCGCGGGATATATTTCTATGCCGGAAATATGCACCTGGCCGCGTTTTGTTGCGCCGTCTGAGCCGAGAGTTGCGTCGTGGCCCACGGTGAAGGTAATGCTTGTGGCATCGCCGCTCCAGGTGATTGCTGTATCGTCGGCCTTCTGCTCTGCCACAGAGCCCGTATTGGGTGTGAATGTGGTGTAGCGCTTGGAGCCTGTGCCGGTGTTGAGGGTGAATACAATCTTAGACATGGCTGCTCCGGCGATAGTGAAAGTATTGTCGGCGTAGAGGCGGATTGTAGTCACGTCGTTGTACACATTGGCCGCAGGAGCCGTTGTGCCGCTTTCCTTGCTTGTGGTGAAGGTGTAGCCGTCGACAGTCACCGCGCCGCTTACGCAGCCTGCTATGTCATTGCCGGTCACGGTCACTCCGTCGCCGGTCACAGGAGGAGTCGGGGGCGTGGGTGGATTGGGGTCTTCGCCGCCCTGGTCGGGGGTGCCGTTGGCGATAACCTTGAGGTTTTTGATTTCCCAGGTGTCGGCGCCATCGGCGCTCGAGCCATATTTGAAGGCAAGCTGAATCTTCTTGCCGGCATAGGCCGAGAGGTCTACATTGCCCGAATTTACGAAAGTCCATGCGCCTGCGGCGGGCCATCTCGGGATAGTGAGCTTGGTCCATGCTGTGGTGCCTTCTACGCGGGCGTAGAGGCCGCAGAGAGAGAGAAGGGTGGTCTGGAACTTGGCTGCGTGCTGGAAGTTTGCCACGGGGCTTGTAGCGGTCGAGAGGTCGATTACTGGCGATATGGCATATGCTTCGGTCGCAACGGCCGAGCCGTTTGCGAAGCCGCTGCCGTTGAGATAGCCGGCGTTGTTATATACCTTCCAGCTCCATACGCTTTCGAGGCCACCGAGGTTTACGTTGTCGAATGTCCAGCCGGCGGCGAGTTCTGCATCGCCTTCAAGGAGCGATTCGAATACGGTAGATGTGGAGGGCGGGGTAGGGGTGTCGCCACCTTCGCCGAGCACATATTCCGAGGTGTTCTTGATGCCGGGGCCGCCGCAGTATTTATATACGTCGCCGAGTACTGCGAGTTCCTTGCCGAGGTTGGCGGGGTTGGTCTGCAGATTGAGGGCGTCGCGAATGCTGCCTTTGGGAAGCTGGATACCGATGCACTTTGTCACGTCGGTGCAGTCGGCTGTCGGGCCGAGCACGATGTTGGTCTGAACGGCTGCATCAGCTGTAAACACAGCGTTTGAGAGCACTGTAGAGCCGCTTACTTCGGGGATAAAGCCTACGATATAGCCCTTGGTCCATACGCCGGTTGCAGAGGCCTCTGTGGTGCTTGAGGGGCTCATCTTTATAATCTGGCTCACGTTGTAGGGCGATTCCTTGGCGCCTGTTCCTTCGCTTACTTCGCCGCCGCCTACTTCCACGCCTTCAATCTCGAAGGTGCTCGAAGTGCCGTTGTTGTCGGTGATGCCGTATGTGCCGAGATATTTGGCGAGAGTACCCTGCACGAGGATTTCCTTGCCGAGGTTGGCGGGATTGTCGCGGAGGTTGCCGTATTTCTCGAATGCCGATTCGGAGGTGAGGTAAACCACAAGGGCGTGGTCGAGTTCCTTAGTATCGGGTGTCTGGCCGATTACGAGAGTGTTGCCGAGCACTGTCGGAGCTTCCCATTCGATGTCGTCGGCCGAGGTCACTTCTTCGACGCCGGGAGCTACTGCACCTACGATGTAACCCTTCACCCAGCCCTGGGCGGTGAGGCCGTTGATTTCTGCCTGTACGGCTTCGTCAACGCTATAGGGATTGTCTTTGGCGCCGGGGCGTTCGGGCGACTTGGTCCAGGCATTGCCGTCGATAAGGATAAACTGCCATGCGTTGTTGAAGAAGCTCAGAATACCGGTGAGGTCTATGGTTCCTTCGGGTAGGGTAGTGTTCCAGAAAGTGGAGTAGCCTGAAGTGCGCACATTCATGGTGTTGCCGTTGATGTCGCTTATCACGCGGTTTTCGCCCGAGGAGTGATAGCTTGAGAAGAGAGCCTGGCCGCCTTCCTGGAACGATACGTTCTGGAGGCATACCAGCTGGCTCTGCCATTTCTGCTGGTCTTCGGGGGCTGTGCCGATATAGCTGAACGAGGGAACAGCGATAGTGTCGATTTTGGCAGCTTCGGGCACACCGTTGAGTTCGGCGTGGCTGCTGAAATATTCGGGAGCCATGAAGCTGATTTGCCAGCAGTTGCCGCGCTCATACCAGTCGGGCATACCCATCTGCATAAGACCGCTGTACTTGCCTATGTACATGCCGGTGACGTCCATCACTATCTCCTGGCCTACGCGGTAGTTCAGATATAGATTATATGAGTTGATGGAGAAAGCAAGAGCGCCTGTCTCGTCCTGGATAACGAGGTTTTTGAACACGTTCGAGGCCTCGTCGGACGATACGACACGGCCATGGATTACGGTGCGTTCCTCAGGCTTCTCGGTGTCGCCGATAGTGGAGGCATAATTGTCTGTTTCCTGCCAGTAGCGGGCCTTGAGCTCGGCTATGGTGGTGTTGGGAGTGCTTTTGGCAACGGGCACTTCCATTGCGGGAGCGTCGATATCGTCCTGACAGGCAGAGAAACCTACCGTCAGAGCTGCCAGAGCGGCAAATCCCGCGATATATTGTCTTAGTTTCATATTACTGAAGCCTTATTACTTATTACTTTTTACTTATAACTTGACACTTAAGCTCACTTCTTGCCGGTAATCACGAGATTTTTGATTTCCCAGGTATCGGCGCCCTCGGTGGTTGAGCCATATTTGAAGGCGAGCTGAATTTTCTTGCCTACATAAGCCTCGAGGCTAATGGCGCCGCTGTTTGCGAATGTCCATGCGCCTGCTGTGGGCCATGTCGGAATGGTGAGCGCTGTCCATGCTGTGGCGCCTTCCTCGCGCACCACGATGCCGCAGAGTGTCTTGAGAGTGGTCTGGAACTTGGCGGCGTGGTCGAAGCTCACAGCAATGCCGGTAGCGCCGGTGAGGTCGATTACGGGCGATATGGCATAAGCCTCTGAGGCGTTGGCCGAGCCGTTTGCAAATGCGCTTGCATTGAGGTATCCGGCGTTGTTATATACCTTCCAGCTCCATACATATGTGAGGCCTTCGGGCAGGGTGCCGTTGTCTATGGTCCAGCCGGCTGCAAGCTCGGTGTCTTTTTCAGAAAGGCTGCTGTAGATAGTGCCTTCGGTGGGGGTGACGGGGGTGTCGCCGCTGCCCTGGCCGTTGATGCTGATAATCTTGCCTCCCTGGGCCATCTGCGGGGTATTGCCCTTGTAGTTTACGAGTTTGCCGCATACAACAACTTCGTCGCCGACCTTAATCTGGTCTTCAGCGGTGAATTTGTCGCCGTTGAGGTAGTAGCTGCGGAAGATATCGAATGCTACGTTTGTGCCTTCGCTGGTGATGGAGTATGTGCCGTTGCCGAACTGTGTGCTGATTTCCTTGATGGCGCTCACGATGCCCTTCACATAGTAATCTGTGTCGGTGGTGGCGTCGGCTGCGAGCGCGCTGGTAAATTCAAGAGCCTTCACGGAGTTGAAGGGGCTTGCTGCTGTGCCATCGCCCTCGGGCTGGCCTACGGGGTCTTCGGGGGTGTCGCCGCCGCCCTGGCCGTTGATGCTTATAATCTTGCCGCCCTGGGCCATCTGCGGGGTGTTGCCCTTGTAGTTTACGAGCTTGCCGCATACAACAACTTCGTCGCCGACCTTGAGCTGGTCTTCGGCGGTGAATTTGTCGCCGTTGAGATAGTAGCCGCGGAAGATATCGAAAGCCTGCGAGCAGCCTTCGCTGACGATAGAGTATGATGCGTTGCCGAAGCTGGTGCTCAGTTCCTTGACAGCGCTCACCTTGCCCTTGATATAGTATTCGGTGTCAGTTGTAGCGTCGGCGGCCAGAGCTTTGGTAAATTCATAGGCTTTCAGCGAGTTGAAGGGGCTCGCTGCGGTACCTTCGCCTTCGGGGGTGCCGGGTTCTTCGGGAGTGCCGGGAGTATCGCCGCCTTCGAAGTCGAATCCTTCGAGGTCTTCGATGCTGTTGATTACCATCTGCCAGGTGCCGTTGAAGTAGCCGAGTTCACCGGTGATTGTGCCGGTTCCGGAGGGCACATTGGTGTTGCCGAATGTGCAGTAGCGGTTCATGCGGATAATCAGGCTGTTGCCGTCGGCATCAGCGAAGGGAATCGACGAATCCTGGCCCGAGGTCGGCACGAATGCCTGGCCCGGCTGGGTGAAGTGCACGTTTTCGAAGCGCACGGCGTGGGCCTGATATTTCATCAGTTCTTCCTGGCTGGCGCCGGCTGCCTGAACTTCGGGAATAGTCACGGTCCAGATGTCGATTTTATCGGGCTGGCCCAGACCGTTGGCCGATACATGCTCCAGGAGCACGCTGTTGTCGAGGAAGGTGGTGCTGGTGCCGTCGGTGCTGTTGCCTATCTGGAAGAGACCGGCATAGCGGCCTGCATAGAGCGAGGTGGCGTTGATGTAGATTTCCTGACCGTAGCCATACTGTGTTGCCAGTTTGGCCGACGAGCTCAGCTGACGGGCGGCGATAGCCATGGCGCCGGTCTCGTCCTGCACGTAGAGATACTGATAGAGACAGCTCGAGAGGTCCGAGCTTATCACGCGGGCCTTGATGATGATGTCTTTGCCGTCTACGGTCTGGCCGATCTGGGCGGCATAGTTGTTGGCGTCCTGCCAGTACATTTCCTTGAACTGGGCGATGGTCGTGTTTTCCGTTCCTACCCAGGGCGACTGGGGTGCTACAATCGGCGGACGGGCGAAATCGTCGTCGCACGAGCTCAGTGCCGTCGAGCAAAGCAGCGCGGCCGCTGCCATATATTTATATATTCTTTTCATTTTCTTGTTTTTAGAGTTGACGGAGTGGAAAGAGCTTAAAGAGTTGTGAGAAAACCATTTTTTTCACTTTCTAAACTTATTCACCCTGCAGAATCAGAAGCGAATGCCGACGTTGAGATACATGCGGAAGCCCTGCGCGTAGCTGAAACGGTTGGGATATGCGTCGCGGTCGTAGTTCTTCGTGTCGAGACGGCCCTGCTGGTATGCGTAGGTCACCACGTCCTTATTGTTGAGGATGTTGTTGAGATTGAGGTTCACATTCATGCTCACCTTGCGGTTGATGTAGATGAGCTTGCCGATAGAGGCGTTGAGTGTGAAGGCGTTTTTGAGCTTGTCCTGGCCCGAGAGTTCCTCTATTTTGGCGATGAGTTCGCTTTCGGTGGGAGTCTTGCCGCCCCAGATGTCGGCTGTGGGAAGGTCGGGAAGAGCTTCGTGGTAAGCCGGAGCGAGGTTCACGTATGCGTCGCCCTGCCAGGTGGCGTTGATGTTGAAGAACCAGTTTTTAGGAGCTGCCCAGTCGATGCCGAGGTTAGTGGCGAACTGGGGAGTCGAGCCAAGGTAGTAGTTCTTCAGATATACGGTCTGAGTGGTGTCGGGGTGGAGACCGTTTTCGAAAGTACGGGTGCCCTTGGGATTGTTCTTATACTGGAAGCGCGAGTACATTCCGGCGAACGAAGCCGTTACGCTCGGAGTAATCTTGTAGGCCATGCCGAGCTCTACGCCCTTGTAGGCACGCTTCACGCCCGAAAGCACAACGTTGGTGTAGGTTGTATAGCGCTCGTCGTAGAAGCCGTTGCGCTCGATGGCGTTGTCTACGCCGGTGTAGAAACCGGTGATGCTGCCTCGGAAGCGACGGTAGTTCCATATATAAGAGAGGTCGCCAGAGAAGATGCGTTCGCTCTGAACGTCGTCTACCACGGTGTTCTTCACGCGCGGTGCGATAAACACGGCGTCTACCAGCGGAGCCTGTGTGCCATACTGCACATGAGCGGCAAACTGGTTGCGGCCGTCGAGCTTATAGATGGCGCCGGCCTTGATGCTGGCGTTGTCGAAGCGGAGCATCTGGCTCTTGCCGAGCGAGTTTTCGGGCGCGCGGCCGTTGCGCATCTTGCCGTCGCGCTGGAACTGGGTGTAGCTCAGCTGCAGGCCGTAGTTGATATCCCACTTGGGCAGATTGATTACATTCTGGAGCCAGGCCTCGGCGCGGAGAGCGTAGATATTGTAGTCATATCCGAAACGGTCGCCCTTGGTTACATGGCGGTTGGGGTTGTCGAGGTCGTTCTGGAGGTTGCCCGGAGCGATGGCGATGTCGCGGTCGCTGAAAGGGTCGATATCGAGCCAGAACTCGCCGCCGAGGAGGTCGCGGATAGTCTTGTAGTTAGAGCTCTTGGTGTAGTTGAAGCCGATGCCGGCCTGGAGCGAGAGCCAAGAGTTGATGCGGGTGTTCACATAGCTGTTGAACAGCGCGTTGATCTGATGGTTTGTGCGGTTCTCCATGATATACGACGAACCCTTGCGGTTGGGGTCGTCGGCGGCAAGACCTTCGTTCTGTACATTGTTCAGATAGTTTATCTGATAGAGGTCATCCCATTTGATCTGGCGGAAAGTCTCGTCGTTCTTCCAGAGGTCGTAGTAGAGGTCATACTGCTCGCTGTTCTCGCCGTCCTCGCTTGCATAGTAGGAGGGCAGATAGCGGTAGTATGTCGGGTTGGGGTCGAGCGCCTTGTAGTAGTTGAGCGCGGTGCGGTTGTAGTAAACCGAGCGGAAGGCAGCGGCGGTGTTCACCGTAGAGTTCTCCTTCTTATATATCCAGTTGAGTATCACAGTGGGGTCGAAAGTCTCGGTGATGCGTGCCGAGCGCTTCTTGCCGTCCTGATAGCCCCAGTCGGGGTTATAGAGGTTGGAGCCGGCCAGGTCGTAGGCCTCCTGATATGTGGGGCGGCCGGTGGCGCGCTGTGTCGGGCCGCCGAAAGCGGTGAGCGTAAGGGTGTTGTTGGCGTTGATAAGCTTCTCTACCGAGAGGAAGAGGCCTGCCGAGTTGTAGAATGTGCCTTCCATCACGCCTTCCTTGGCATAGCGGCCGATAGCGCTCACGGTGTAGGCCCAGCCGTGCTTGTTGAGACCGCTGGCATAGGTCACCATGCCGCGGAACATATAGTTGGAGTTCGTGAAAGCCAGCGAACCGTTGAAGCCCGGAGCGTAGAGGTCGGTGGTGGTGTTATAGTTCACCGAGCCGCCGATATCGCCGAAGCCATAGTTGGCCGCGTCCATGCCCACAGCCGTGGTCTTGTTGCGGAAAGCGCGGCTTGTCATACCCATCAGAGTAGAGAAATTGAAGCGGCCGCGGATAAGGTCGTTGAACTTGATACCGTTGATATACACGCTCTGATACTGGCTGTCGTAGCCGCGGTAGCGGAAATACATCGGGCCGAAGTTATACGACGCCATATTATAGTATATATTGTCGTTGGCGCCCGTAAGAGCCGAAATGCTCTGTGCCGAGCCCTCGTCATCGTCGAGGACGGCCTCGTCGAAGATAAGGTCGGCGGCATCGCCGTAGAAATCCTCGCCGATATTGTCCTGAGTCAGACGGATTTCGCCTACATTCACCGTGCCGGCGCCGATGGCTGTCTCAATGCCGGCGCTCTGGTAGCCGTCGCAGCTCACCACGATATAAGCGTCTGTATTGTCGGCTGTTTCCAGTCGGAACTGGCCGTTGAAATTAGTCGTCACGCGAGTGCCGTCCGCGCCGACCGATACATAGGCGCCGTTCAGGGGGCTGCCTGTACTTCCGTTGACAACAACGCCCACTACCGTGGCCGCAGATGCCAGCAACGCCGGCCAGAGAGCCGACAGAAGCACCAAGATAAAAAGTCTTTGTCGCATATTAATAAATAAGTGTAATTTTTCGCAATGTTATAGTATAAATTATTGAAATCTTTAAGCTGTAGTCTAAAAAATTGGCAACGCCCATATTTAACAAGGGCTAAAAGCGGTCAAATTTAGTGAAAAGGACACCATACTTGCAAATAAATATGCAAAAAAATCTAAAACAACACCCGAAAATCGTGTCAGCGGCACGACAAATGTGGGAAATATAGGCTGAATCTGTCTCTAACCGCCGTCCGGGCGCCTGGATGTATCGTTTGAGGAGGTTTAAACCGCCGGACGGCGGTTTAATATAAACATATCCTATGGTTTAGCAGCCGATAGGCAGCTATACCATAGGTGTCATGTCCGCAAAGAGCCGTACAACCGCATAGCGGTTGAATATCCCTCCGCCTCGGTCTTATTCAACCGCCATGTGGTTGCTTTCGTATGTATTGCTGAGGACCTATGGTATGGTCGTTCGGTCGAACGCCCAAACCATAGGCTGTGTCTGTCTTTAACCGCCCTCCGGCGGTTGGGCGCGGCGTCGGTATCTTGCATTCTCGGCGCTCCTGCGCCCGAAAATGTCAACTTTTAGCTGTCGCGGCGGCTGCGCCCAGCGCATGCCCTCACCGCTTTGGCACCGTGGCTGATTTTGGCCTCCGATGCCATACGATAAACTTTAAGGAAAGTTTTTTTTGTCTGTTGAGATTTTTTGCCTACATTTGCGCTATCAGACACACCTTATCTTACATATGAAGCACTTATCCTCTATTGCTGCTGTCATTATGATGGCCTTAGCAGTTTTGCCTCTTAGCGCTGCCGACAACAACCGCAAGGTTCAGGTTGCCGGTATTGCCTTCTATAACTTCGAAAACCTCTTCGACACGATTCCCAACAACCCCGAAGGCCGCGACGTTGAGTTCACTCCCGGCGGTCCGCGCCAGTGGGATACACGCAAGTACAACGAAAAACTGCATAACCTCGCTTATGCCATTTCTCAGTTCAAGACCAAGGCAACGCCCCTCGGCCCGGCCATCATCGGCGTGTCTGAAATTGAGAACCGCACGGTGATGGAAGACGTCATCGCCCAGCCCGAACTCCGCGGCCTCGACCTCGGTATAGTCCATCACGATTCGCCCGACGCTCGCGGCGTAGACGTCGGCATGATATACAACAAACGATACTTCCGCGTCGAAAACGTCACCAACCACCGCCTCACAACAATCCCATACCGCACACGCGACCAGATGTGCGTCGTCGGCTCGCTCCTCGGTCAGCGCATTGCCGTGATCGTAAACCACTGGCCCTCACGACTCGGCGGCCAGGAACAGTCCTCGCCAAACCGCGAGGCCGCTGCCGCTCTCTCAAAGCAGATTGCCGACTCGCTATGGAACGTTGACCCCGAAATAGGAGTAATCATTATGGGTGACCTCAACGACGACCCCCAGGACCGCAGCTGTGCCGTTGTCCTCGGCGCCAAAAAGAAATCGAAAGGCGTCGAAGCCCACGGTTTCTTCAACCCATGGTGGAGCAAGCTCGACTCTGGCATCGGCACCCTCGCTTATAAGAGCTCCTGGAACCTCTTCGACCAGATTATAATATCCGGCAACCTCGTTAACGTGCCCGACGACCGCTGGCACTTCTACGAAGCCAAAGTGCTCAACTTTGACTTCCTCAAAGACACCGAAGGAAACCGACAGGGCTACCCCAAACGCTCGTTCTCGGGTGGTGCATACCTCGGAGGATACTCCGACCACTTCCCCACCGAAATCTTCCTCCGCCGCTACGTAAGCTCTAAATAATAAAATAGTTAGTAGGGGGGGGCAGCGCAGCCCCTCCTTACTGGCCTAATACTAACCAATCATTATTACTGCGTATGAAAAAACTTTTACTCTCACTGCTCGCAGTCGCCGGCCTATCCTTCGCCGCCTCTGCCGAAGAAGTAACCTTCGACTTCTCAGATCCGTCTACATTCGGTTACACTGCACCTTCTAAGCTTGGTAATGGCGTTGACTATTCTACTCCCCTGAAAATGGGTGAGGTCACTATAACGGTTGATACTAAAACTGCTGCAACGGGTGGTGGTAAGATGCGTTTCTGGTATCCCACATCAGGTAATCCTGACTTCCGTTGCTCTGCAACAGGTGGTAAAAAGAATCAGACCCTTACTTTTACTGCGGATGGTGGAGATATTACTAAAATAGAATTTACAGCCGCAAAATTTGCATTAAAAGCTGATGTAGGAACTTTAGGTGCATATGCAAGCAAAAAAGCGACATGGGAAGGTAATGCAACAGAAGTTGTTTTCACAACAACTGATGCATGTACATTTAATTCTATAGTAGTCACATATGTTCCTGCTGGTAATCCTGATCTTCAGCCTGCCGGTCTTAAATATGAGACTACAAGCTATAATGTAGAGCTTGGAGAGGCATTCACTGCTCCTAAACTTACTAACCCCAATGGTCTTACCGTTGCTTATAGCTCAAGCAAACCTGAAGTAGCAACTGTTAACGCTACCACTGGTGCTGTTGAAATCGTAGGCGTTGGTACAACTACCATCACAGCGAAGTCAGAAGAAACAGCTACATACAACGCCGGTTCTGCTTCTTACACCATTACTGTTACCGCTCCTGTAGAAACTATAGCCTCTGTTGCCGCTACAAAAGAGCTCGCCGACAACACAGAATTTAAGGTAGGCTATGAACTGACAGTAGGTTTCAAAAACGGCAGCAATGTTTTCGCATGTGATGCAGCTGGTGATTTTATTCAGATTTATGGCAGCAACAGCTATAATATAGGCGACAAGATTCCGGCAGGTTGGATCGGTGAATATGTGCTTTATAGTGGCAATACTCCAGAAATCAAGCCTGTAGGTAATCTTCCCGAAGCTGAGGCCGGAACATTCACTCCTGCCGTGGTCGCAGCTACAGCTATTTCAAATGAACTTGTAAACAGCGTTGTAACAATCAACAATGTTGAACTTGAAGCAGCAACCCCCGGTGAAGATGTTACAGACAATAATGCCAAGAATTTCACCGGTACTGTTGACGGAACTACCCTTAATTTCCGCAATAACTATAAACTGGCTTCTGTAGAGGCCGGTACATACAATATAACTGTAGTTGTTATGTTATATAAGAATGCTCCCTCTCTCTACGTGACAAACTTTGAGAAGGTTACCCCTACCGGCATCAACGGTATATTCGTTGAAGAAAACGCTCCTGTTGAATACTACAACCTTCAGGGCGTGCGCGTTGCCAACCCCGAAAACGGCCTCTATATCCGCCGTCAGGGCAACAAGGCCACCAAAGTCCTCGTTAAATAATCACCCCCCTCACCATAAACGAAAAGCTCGGCCCAGCCGAGCTTTTTTCATATCAACGCCGTAGGGGCGCGCGTTCTGCGCGCCCGCGTATCAAATGTCGCCATCTACGCCTGTTCTCGGCGCGCCCGCCGAACGCGCGCCCCTACTGTTGTGTGAAGCAATGTCAAGGCAACAAAATCACCAAAGTCCACGTGAAATACTCACCCTCATCACCATAAACGAAAAGCTCGGCCCCGGCCGAGCTTTTTTCATATCAACGCCGTAAGGGC
>CAJTOB010000044.1 GCA_910578035.1 uncultured Muribaculaceae bacterium | reverse complement strand
CGAACGCGCGCCCCTACAGCTGTGTGTGGGGTGATTGTGTCGCAGCTACGCAGCTTGGTTTGTGAGGCTTGTGATTGGTCCTATGGCAGCGCTCGCCTACGGCGTGCTTGCCATAGGCTATTATTATACGCGCGGCTATGCCGCTTTTTGCCGCTACGCGGCATTTTGGGCTAATGGGCTGATGGGCTGCGCGGGCGCGCCGAACGCGCGCCCCTGCGGCATACGGTGATTCGCCCAGCATATATCAATGGTAAACTGCTGTTGGGGTGGTTTTGTCGGCCATTTTGGCGGGAGTTTTTGCCATCACTTCTAACTTCTAATTTCTAACTTCTAACTTTTTTTGTATTTTTGTGCTATGCTAAACCTTACGCCTATTGTGCGACCGTTTTTTCGGCGCAGGGCTGCGGCAGCGGCCTTGTGGGCTGATTGTGAGGGCATGGAGCGCACACAGCGCGCCGTGCTTGCATGGCTATTGCGCCGTGCCGCCGCCACGGATTATGGACGCCGCTACGGCTTCGGGCAAACAGGCCGATATGAGGATTTTGCGTCGGCGGTGCCAGTTGTGGTATACGAAGACTTGCGCGCCGATGTGATGCGTATGGTCGGCGGCGAGGCCGACGTGCTTTGGCCGGGCGCATGCCGCCGCTACGCGCAGTCGAGCGGCACATCGGGCGGCAAGAGCAAGTATATCCCTGTGACCGACGACTCCCTGCGCGCCAACCACTACGCCGGCGGCGCGTCGGCCGTGGCCCACTACCTGGCGCTCTACCCGCAGAGCCGATTGTTCGGCGGCAAGAGTTTCATTCTCGGCGGAAGTTTCGCCAACGAGTTGTCCGGGCTGCCCCGAGACGTGAAAGTGGGCGATCTGTCGGCCACGCTCATAGACCGCATCAACCCGGCGGTCAATTTGTTGCGTGTGCCCTCGAAGGCAACGGCGCTGATGAGCGACTGGCGCGAGAAACTGCCCCGACTCATAGAAAATTCCATAAAACAGGATATTACAAATATCTCCGGGGTGCCGTCGTGGTTTATGACGGTGCTCCGCGGCGTGATGGAGCGCGCCGGCACCGACCGCATACACGACGTATGGCCCAATCTGGAGGTCTTCTTCCACGGCGGCATATCGTTTGCGCCCTACAGGAGCCAATATGAGGATTTCTGCGGCCCGGCGATGCGTTTCGTTGAGAACTACAACGCCTCCGAGGGCTTCTTTGCCGTGCAGGATACGCGCGAGGGCAGCAGCATGCGTCTGCTGGCCGATATCGGCGTGTTTTTCGAGTTCGCGCCTCTCGACGGGGGCGAGCCCGTGCCGGCGTGGCGCGTAGAGCAGGGGAGGGTCTACTCCATGCTCATTTCGGGGCCCAACGGCCTATGGCGCTATGCCATAGGCGACACGGTGCGCATAGAGAGCACCGAGCCGCTGCGCATATCCATTGCCGGGCGCACGCAGAGTTTCATCAATGCTTTCGGCGAGGAGCTGATGGTGTGGAACGCCGATGCCGCTCTGGCCGAGGCGTGCCGCCGCACGGGTGCCACCGTTGCCAACTATACGGCGGCGCCGGTGTATGCCGAGTGCGGCCGCAAGGGTCATCACCAGTGGCTCGTGGAGTGGACGCGGCGCCCCGCCTGCGGGCCCGAAGTTTTTGCCGATGTGCTCGACGCCGAGCTGCAGCGCGTCAATTCCGACTATGAGGCCAAGCGCGCAGGCGATATCTTCCTTGCGCGCCTCGAGCTCACCGAGGTACCGGCAGGCACTTTCGACCGATGGCTGTCGTCTACAGGCCGTCTGGGCGGCCAGCGCAAGATACCCCGCCTGGCCAACGACCGCCGCATCGCCGACGCCATCATTGAATTAATAATTAACAATGAATAATTTAGAATTATTAACGAGAGTGCATTTAATTATTAATTATAAATTCTTAATTCTCAATTATACATGAATTACCGCAATTATCTGTTTCTGCTATTTTTGGCTGTGGCGCTCGGCGCTGCCGCCAAGGCGCCAAAGTATATTTTTCTGTACATTGGCGACGGCATGGGTATGGGCCCCGTGATGGCGGCTCAGAACTATAACCGTAATGTGCTTGGCAACGACAAGCCTCTCAACATGATGCAGTTTCCCGTTGTGGGCTGGTCGCAGACATGGTCGGCGAACTCGGATATAACCGATTCGGCCGCTGCCGGCACCGCCCTCTCTACAGGCCACAAGACCCGCAACTCTATGCTCGGCATGAATGCCGATACAGTGGCCGTGACATCTGTCGCCAAGATTCTCCACGACAAGGGCTACGGCGTGGCCGTGGCTACCTCTGTAGCTCCCGACGATGCCACTCCCGGCGCTTTCTACACCCATGTGCCCAACCGCTCTATGTTCTACGAAATCGGCCGCGATATGGCTGAGTGCGGCTATGAGTTCGTGGCCGGTGCCGGTCTGCGAGGCACCATGACCGACGGCAAGCCCAACGACCTTCTCGACCGCTTTGCCGCTGCCGGCGTGCAGATTGTGCGCGGTCTTCAGGGTATCGGTGAGATTGACTCCAAACGCGTGCTGCTTCTCGGTTCCGAGGGCAGTCCTGTGCACAATATCGGCTATACCATCGACTCCATCGCGGGCGCTCTGACCATGCCGATGATTACCGAAGCCGCTCTGGCTCAGCTCGAACGCACCTCACCGCGCAAGTTCTTCATGATGATAGAGGGCGGAAACATAGACCACGCTCTCCACGGCAACGACGCCGGCGCCTCCATCAAGGAAATAATCAACTTCGACCAGGCTCTTGGCGTTGCATTCGATTTCTACCGCCAGCACCCCGACGAGACTCTTATCATCGTCACCGCCGACCACGACACCGGCGGCATGGCTATCGTGAAGCAGCGCGGCGGAAAGGGCGGTCTGGCAAATATCGACTATCAGAAAGTGTCGAAAGAGGAATTCAGCAACTACTGCAAGGCTCTGCTCAAATCGCGCAATATCTACAAATGGGAGGATATGAAAGAGTATCTGGCCGACAATCTCGGTTTCTTCACCCGCATTCCCGTGAGCGAGGCCGACGAGGCCAAGCTGCGCAAACTTTTCGACGATACCTTCGAGCAGCGCAACACCGCCGACCAGAAGACTCTGTATGCTAATTTCAACGCTTTTGCCGTGGCCGTGTTCGATATGTTCAACGAGGCCGCCGGCATCGCTTTCTGCACCACAAGCCACTCGGGCAATGTTGTGCCGGTATTCGCCATCGGCCCCGGTTCCGACGCTCTCAAAGGCTTCAACAACAATATAGATATTCCCGCCGCTATCCTCCGCGCCGTCGGAGTGAAGTGATGTTTTCGGAGTTATTCGGAGTTGAAAGAGTAATGAGTTTAAAAAGTTAAGATAATGGTTTTTGAGACGTAGCCATTGTCTTAACTACTTCAACTCAATACTTTATAAACCTCAAAAGAAAGAACTATGAAAAAAATAATAATAGCGGCT
The DNA here is from genome assembly GCA_910578035.1 of uncultured Muribaculaceae bacterium. Lineage (GTDB taxonomy): Bacteria > Bacteroidota > Bacteroidia > Bacteroidales > Muribaculaceae > CAG-873. The sequence continues at coordinate 21,145 of CAJTOB010000044.1, read as the reverse complement.
GTGGCGGCTTCGATGGCCCTGGCTGCAACGGCGGCGAAGCCCGCTCTGCGTATATACGGCGACAAAGACCGCCCCGACACCGTGACACGCAGCACATACTACCTCATCGGTATCACCGAGCCGGGCGCCCAGGCCTGGATAGACGGCAAAGAGGCCCATGTATATAAAACCGGCTCTTTCGGCGCCGAAATAAAGCTTAAAGACGGCAAAAACACCATTCCTGTGAAGGTGAAGACCGCCAAGGGCACAAACTCGCTCAAACGCACCGTGGTGCTTACCGAGCCTAAGCCCGCCAAGCCTGCCAAGGTGCGCCACGATGTGATATTCGACACTCCGCGCTATGCCTTCACCGACTCAGGCGCTTATCTGCAGTATGGCAACGGCGACGACCGTCTCGGCGGCTCCAAGATGGGCTTCCTCGACGAGGGAGTCGGCCTTGTGCTCGAGGGCGAGAACGGCTCGCTCTACAAGGTGCGTCTTGCCGAAAACAAGTTCGCCTACGTGCCCAAGAGCTACGTGCACGACGGCGAGTTCGACCCCGCGGTAGTCAATTCGGGCTCGGCTACGCTGAGCAATGCCGGCAAGTGCGACCGCCTCACCGTCGGGCTGCCCCGCCGTGTGGCATACAGCAGCGTCACCGAAATCGAGCCCCAGGTGCTCAAGGTGTCGCTCTACGGGGTGACAAACAACACCAACTGGCTCGTGCGCAAGGGCACTCCCGGCATCGTAAGCTTCGTCGACATTCATCAGGACGCCGACGTGATGACATTCTATATCCGCCTCAAGGATAAGAACAACTGGGGCTACAGCATCTATTACCGCGGCAATTCGCTGGTGATCGACGTGCGACACCGTCCGTCCTCGCTTGCCATCAAGGACCTTACCATCGGCCTCGACGCCGGCCACGGCGGCAAGTACCCCGGCGCCCGCTCCCCCTCGGGCCTGCTCGAGAAGGACGTGAACCTCGACATCGTGCTCCAGGCCGCCGATATTCTGCGTGCGAAGGGCGCCAAGGTGGTGCTCACCCGCGACGGCGATACCGGCCCCGAAATGTCGGAGCGCAAACGCATATGGAAAGAGGCCGGCGTAGACCTGGCTGTGAGCGTGCACAACAACTCTTCGGGCAATCCGCTTGTTCCTATGGGTACGAGCGTCTACTACAAGCACCTCTTCAACTTCGGGCTGGCCGAGGCCATACACAGCTCCATGCTAAGCCTCGGACTCGTAGACTTTGGCCTTACAGGCAATTTCAACTTCTCGCTCAACGGCCCTACAGACTATCCCAACGCCCTCGTCGAAGGTCTGTTCATGTCGTCGCTCCCCGAAGAAGAAATGCTCGCCGACCCCGCTTATCGTCGCCTTATGGCCGAGAAAATTGTTGCGGGCATCGAGGCCTTCCTCCGCTCCGCCGAGAACAAGTGAGAGTAGACGGAAAGTTTAATAAGTTAAGATGATAGTTGTTGCATCAAAAACTATCATCTTAACTCTTTTCACTTCCAGACCTTCATTAACCCGAATTAACTGCAATTAATGAAAGCAATCGCTGTTTACTGCGCGTCGTCGGCCACTCTCGAGCCGGTATATCATAGCGCTGCGGCCGCCCTCGGCCGCGAGATTGTCGCCGCCGGAGCATCGCTCGTGTGCGGTGGAGGCCGCACGGGCCTCATGGGCGAAGTTTCCGACGCCGTGCTCGCTGCCGGCGGCACCGCTACGGGCGTCATACCCGAATTTATGGAGCGCCGCGGCTGGCACCATACCGGCATGAGCGAACTCCACGTGGTCGGAACCATGCACGAGCGCAAGGCCCTCATGATGGAGCTTGCGACAGGCGTCGTGGCCCTTCCCGGCGGCATCGGCACCTTCGAAGAGCTCTTCGAGGCCATCACATGGCGCCAGCTCGGCCTTTTCGGCGGCAATATAGCCATCTATAACGTAGAAGGCTACTACGACCCGATGATTTCCATGCTTGAGACAGCCATAGAGCGCGGTTTCATGCGGCCCGACCATCGCGACCTCTACCGCGTGGTCTCTACCGCCCGCGAAGCCGTCGAATATGCCATCGCCGCACCCTCCGCCACCGCCTTCTCCCCCAAGTTCTAAGAAATAGGTTAGTGATTATTGGTTAGTGGTTAGTGATGTTATGATGTTTTCATTTGAAAGACTCAATGCATATTCTGAAGCAAGGCTCCTCGTAGCCAAGGTTTATGGCGTGTTGGCTGTATTTCCTAAAAATGAGCAATTTGCATTGACTGCGCAAATACAAAGGAGTATAGTGTCCGTTCCTTCAAACATAGCAGAGGGTAGCGGACGTCATTTCCTGAAAGAAAAAATACATTTTCTGGATATTGCTTATGGTTCTTTGATGGAAGCGTATTGTCAGTTGCAGATTGCGTTGGATTTGAATTATATAGATATTGATACATTCGAAGATTTAAAAACTGGATTTTACTCGACGGCTCGACTGATTTCGGACCTCAGTAGAAAATTCCAGAATGATTTAAAATCCCCTAACCCCTAACCACTAACCATTAACCACTAACCCCAAAAAATGCCTCTTGCTGATAGCCTGCATGTGCGCACGCCGCATCAATGGATAGACCCGCGGCTGCCTTACCCTCCCGAGTATATCGAGGGGGCGGCGCCACATATAGCCACGTCAATGGTCGATTCGATTGCGGCCGACACCGTGGCGCCGCATATCCTCACCCCCGAGCAGGCCGAACGGCTTGCCGAAGAACAGTGGGCCGACAGCGTTGTCGCCGCGCGCGAGTATGCCGAGGCGCATTCAGGCCATGCCGAAGGCCTTGAGCCGTCGGCGCTCCCGGCCTCTTTCGGCCAGATAGACCCTCTCGGCGTCCTTGTGATGGCCGCACTCGCAGCCGCCGGGCTCGGAGCCTCGGGCATACGGCGCGCGCTGCGTTCTTATCGTACGGCTCTTTGGAGTGTGCGTCGACGCCAGAATGCCTTCGACGACACCCACAAGGCCCCCCTGCGCGCATCGCTCATTCTGATAATGATAACGGTGGTCTTCGGAGGCCTCGCCCTGTACTGCGCCACGCCCTGGAGCGCCGCCCCCACATTTGCCGGGGCGCTATGCGCCATAGGTGTGGCCGGAGGCTACTATTTGTTCCAGCTGTGTGCCTATGCCACCATAGGCTACGCCTTTGCGACGCCCTCGGGACGCACGATGTGGCTCGCCGGCTTCACCGCTACGCAAGCATATACCGGTCTGACTCTGGTGGTTCCGGTGCTGCTGATGCTTTTCATGCCCCAGTGGCGCGAGCCGCTTCTGTGGGTCTGCGGAGCCTTGTTTCTGGCCGGCAAAATCATATTCATCGGAAAGGGGTTTAGAATTTTTTACCACAAAATCCGGTCTTTGCTTTATTTTATTTTGTACCTTTGCGCCTTAGAAATTATTCCTGTACTGGCGTTGTTCGCGGTTTTAAGCTATTTTGAGTCGCTTTTGGCCGCGTAGAAATGAATTTAATCCCCTGATAAAGTGAAGGTTAATAAAATCCTGGTATCCCAGCCCAAGCCGGCTTCCGATAAATCGCCCTATTTCGAGATTGCGCAGAAATACGGCGTCGAGATTGTATTCCGTCCTTTCATAAAGGTAGAAGGACTCAGCGCAAAAGAGTTCCGCGCCCAGAAAGTAAATATAGCCGAGTTCACAGCTGTAATATTCACGGCCAAGACAGCCGTCGACAATTTTTTCCGTCTCTGCGAGGAGATGCGAATCACCATTCCGGTAACCATGAAGTATTTCTGTACTTCTGAGACCGTGGCAAACTATCTGCAGAAATACATCGTATATCGCAAACGCAAGATTTTTGCATCCAAGACCGGAAAACTCGCCGATCTCGTGCCCTCGATGGTAAAGCACAAGACCGAGAAGTTCCTCTTTGCCGTCAGCGACGTCAACAACGGCGCCGACAGCACTCTTCTTGCCGAAAACAAGCTTAACTGCACACCTGCGGTGATGTATCGCACTGTGAGCAACGATTTCACCCCCGAGGAGTCTTTCGACTATGATATGCTCATCTTCTTCAGCCCCCAGGGTATCGACTCGCTGCTCAAGAACTTCCCCAACCTCGAGCAGGGCGATCTCCAGATTGCCGCTTTCGGCGCTGCCACAGCCAAGTCTGTGAAAGACGCCGGTCTCCGTCTCGACCTCGAGGCTCCCTCGCCCGAGGCACCGTCGATGACGGCTGCTCTCGACCTCTACCTCTCCCGCCACAACGGCGAGGTGGCTAACGCCTGATATATGAAAAAATTCGGCCTCGGTAAAAAGGAAAAACTTTGTTCCGTCCGTGCCATCGAGATTCTTTTCGGGCCCGGCGGCGCAGAGTTCAGTACCCTGGCTTATCCCCTTCGCGCGGTAGCGCGTGCCGATGAGGTGCGCGCTTCCGACGCTCCTGTCGCATTTCTCATATCCATACCAAAGAAGCGGCTGCGCCATGCCGTAGACCGTGTGACGATGCGTCGTCGTGTCCGCGAGGCATATCGCCTCAACCACGGCCGCTATCAGTTGCCCGAAGGTCTGCGTGTAGACCTCGGCTTCGTCTATGTTGCCGACAAGCTCATGAGCTATAGCGCCGTAGAGCGCGCCATGAACCGCATTCTCGCCGCTCTGGCGGCAAAATACTCCTCCTCCTCCGATGCTGAAAACAGTCAATAAGGTGCTCGTGTGGCTGCTAACGCTGCCCATACTCTTTTATCGCGCCTGTATATCGCCGCTAACCCCGCCGGCGTGCCGCTTCACGCCTACGTGCAGCCAGTATGCTCTTGAGGCACTGCGCAGACACGGCCCCTTCCGCGGCACATGGCTTGCTGTGAAGCGTATAGCCCGCTGTCACCCCTGGGGTGGAAGCGGTTACGACCCCGTGCCATGACCCCCGACCTGCACCGTTTTGCCGATATACATACCCACGGCCGCACCGGCCCCGCGATGGTGTGCTCAATAGAGCCCGACGCGTCTCTGGAGGGTGACTACGGCTCGGCCTGGTATTCGGTCGGCATACACCCGTGGAGCACCGTCGACGCCGTGCCTGAAGAGCTCTTCGGGCGCCTGGAGGCAATGGTGGCCGACAGTCGCGTGGTAGCCGTCGGAGAGGCCGGCCTCGATGCCCTGCGAGGAGGCCCGGCAGAGCGTCAGGAGGCTGTATTCATGCGCCAGGCGGCAATAGCCGAAAAAGTGGAAAAACCATTGGTGGTGCACTGTGTGCGCCGCTACGGTCGTCTTATGGAGCTCCACAAGGCTTTTGCGCCGCGTCAGCTCTGGATTGTACACGGATTCCGCGGCAAGCCAGAGCTCGCGCGCCAGCTCGCCGCCGCCGGTATCGGCATATCGCTCGGCCAGGCACGCCCTGACATCGAGGCCGTCGTGCCCGCATCGCTCCTTTTCCGCGAAACCGACGAAAATTATTAAACAACCTCTTAATTCAATGGTTCCCGAATGTTAAAAAATTGCGGGGCTCGATGCTTTTTGCTATTTTTGTATTTAATTGGCTTGTAAGCAACATGACTGGAAAAGCGATATACAGCCCCGAAGAAGACGACCGCATGATAGAGGCGGCCTTCCGCGACCTTATGGATTGTTACCTCCGCAGCAATCACCGCAAGAAAGTGGAGATTATCGAGCGTGCCTATAAGTTCGCCAAGGAAGCCCACAAAGGCATTCGCAGGCGCAGCGGTGAGCCGTATATCATGCACCCGATAGCTGTTGCCCGCATTGTGCTGCAGGAGATAGGTCTTGGCTCGACGTCGATATGCGCGGCGCTTCTGCACGACGTTGTAGAAGACACCGAATACAGCGTCGAGGACATCGAGCAGAATTTCGGCCCCAAGATAGCCCAGCTCGTCGAGGGCCTTACAAAGATTTCGGGCGGCATCTTCGGCGATCGCGCCTCAGTGCAGGCCGAGAATTTCCGCAAGCTACTGCTCACCATGAGCGAGGATATACGTGTGGTGCTCATCAAAATGGCCGACCGACTCCACAATATGCGCACCCTCGGCTCCATGGCGCCTAACAAACGCTATAAAATCGCCGGCGAGACACTCTACATCTACGCCCCGCTCGCTCACCGCCTCGGGCTTTTCGCAATCAAGACAGAGCTGGAAGACCTCAGCTTCAAACACGAGCACCCCGACATCTACGCCGACATTCAGAAAAAAATCGAGGCTACACGCCCGCACCGCACCGCCGTCTACACCGATTTCTCGCTTCCGATACAGGCCAAGCTCGACGAACTCGGCATAAAGTACGAGGCAAAGGCACGTCTCAAATCGATATATTCCATCTACAACAAGATGGAAAACAAGCACTTGCCCTTCGAGGAGGTCTACGACCTCTATGCAATGCGAATAGTATTCGATTGCGACGACCAGAGCAAGGAAAAAAACATGTGTTGGAGCATATACTCGGCCATCACAGACCTCTATCAGCTTCACCCCAACCGCACGCGCGACTGGGTGGTGACTCCCAAAGCAAACGGCTATCAGGCGCTCCATCTTACCGTGATGGGGCCCGACGGCAACTGGATAGAAGTGCAGATACGCAGCCGCCGCATGGACGAGATTGCCGAAAAAGGCTTCGCCGCACACTGGAAATACAAAATAGGCGAAGGCGACGAGGAATCAGAACTGAATGCCTGGCTGAAAACAATCAAAGACATTCTCGACAATCCCGAGCCGAGCGCTATCGACTTTCTGAGCACACTCAAGCTCAATCTGTTCTCGTCGGAAATCGTGGTCTTCACTCCGGCCGGAGAGCCCGTGACGCTGCCTGCCGGCGCTACGGTGCTTGACCTCGCATTTGCCCTCCACTCCGAGATTGGCATGCACTGTATAGCCGCCAAGGTAAATCACAAACTCGTGCCCCTGCAGCATGAGCTGCACAGCGGCGACCAGGCCGAGGTACTTACCTCGAAAACCCAGATGCCGCAGCCCGAATGGGAAGGTTTCATGGTGACAGCCAAGGGCCGCACCCGTCTGCGCCAGGCTCTGCGGCGCTCCGTGCAGCCGATGATAAGCCGAGGCAACGAAATGCTTACATCGTGGCTCGCCGAGCACGACATTCCCGATACAAATATGGTTATGACCAAGCTCCAGGGCATATTCCATATCAGCAACCGCGACGAGCTCTGCCGCCAGCTTGCCGCCCAGGAGATAATGCTTGGCGAATTTCTCGTGAAGCCTCTCCGCAAGGCGGCCGCACAGCCGCGTCAGACCCCAGGCCTCTTCTCCAAGCTCCTCAGCTTCGGCAAAAAGACAGAGACAGCTCCCGAAGAGCCGGCTCAGACTGTCCAGCCGATAAACCCCAAGCAGATATACCGTCTCTCGACCAGCGGCTCCAATCCCAACTTCAAGCTTGCGCCATGCTGCAGCCCCATTCCCGGCGACGACGTGATGGGCTATATCGACGACGACGGTCTCGTTGAAATCCATTCGCTCGACTGCCCCCGGGCCCAGGTGCTCAAGGCCGGCTTCGGCTCCCGCATAGTGGCGACGGAGTGGGATAAGGTCGACGACCGATTCTCAGCTCATGTGCATATCGAGGGCATAGACCGCCACGGAATCCTTCAGGAACTGACATATCTCATTTCTCAGACACTCGGCATAGACCTGCGTAAACTCGACATAGAGGCCAGCGGCGAGGTATTCTCCTGCGACCTTTGGGTGCGCGTGCGCGATGTCGAGGTCGTAGAGCGCCTGTGCACAAGCGTCAAGAGCGTGCAGGGTGTGCGCTCGGCCACAAGAATCCATTGATACAACTATGAAAAAGACAACGCTCAAGCATATTCTCATAGCGCTGGCAGCAACCATAGTGATAGTGTATTTCTATCCGCACCCCGAGTCAAACCGGTTCAACTATGAAGAGGGGCGCCCCTGGAACTACGCCAAGCTCATAGCGCCGTTCGACATTCCCGTACACCCCGACTCGGCGACAATCGAGGCCGCGCGCGATACCCTCGACAAGCACTTCGTGCCTATCTACGAGCTCAACCAGCTGATGATAGACACAATTGTCAGCAGACTCCCCGCAGCCCCGGGCACCAACCTGAAAACACGTCTTGGAGCTGAATTGCGCAAGGTCTATGCTTCGGGAGTTGTAGACATAAGCACCAAAGATGATATAGATTCCGGCCGCCTCCCTCGTGTGAGGCTTCTCGAAAAAAATATTCTGTCGGAAATGAGCACGGCGGCCTTCAATTCGCCCCGCGACGTATATATATACCTCGACTCTATAATCACCGACCCCGAGCTGCACAGCTATTTCACCCGTGCGAACCTCCAGAATCTGCTTCGCCCCAACTACACCCGCAACGACGAGGAATGTCGCCGCCACTACGAATACGACTATCTCACCCTCACTGCCGACCGCGGCATAATTCTGCAGGGCCAGACCATCATTGACAAGGGCGCCGTTATAACAAGCCAGGACTTCACCAATCTGCAGACATACGAGACCATGATGTCGCAGCTCAGCAGCAAGGAGAATCAGAGCAAATATCTGATGCTTCTGGGCCAGTTTCTCTACGTGGCTCTGCTTATGAGCCTGCTCATGGTATATTTCTACTTCTTCAGCCCCGAGGTTTTCGGAAACATACGCGCCATGTCGTTTATGTTTATTCTTGTGACGTTCTTCTTCCTCATTTCAATCGGACTGAACTACTTCATTGCGCAGGGCATATATATCACGCCGATGATGATAGTGCCGATACTGGTGCTGGTGTTCTTCGACGGACGAACGGCTATCTTCGTGTCATATGTCCTTACGCTCATCTGTGCCGGCGTCACGGCCTTTGCCCTCGAATTCATCTTCCTGCAGTTCTGTGCTTCCACAGCCACTGTATATAGCCTTCGCGAACTCAGCCGCCGTTCGCAGCTGCTGCGCACCTCGGGCGTGGTCGCCATAGCCTATGTGGTGGCTTATGTGGCCCTCGAACTGCTCATGAACGGCTCTATGGAGGCTTTCACATGGCGTATGGTCATATTCCTCGCCGTCAATTCGGCACTTACCTCGATGGCATACGTGCTCATGTTCGCCGCCGAGCGCCTCTTCGGCTTCATATCGGTAGTTACCCTTGTGGAACTCGCCGATATCAACAATCCGCTTCTGCTGCGCCTCTCGAATGAATGCCCGGGCACTTTCAATCACTCCATAGCTGTGAGCAACCTCGCCTCCGACGCCGCTCAGCGTATCGGAGCCAACGTACAGCTCGTGCGTGCCGGCGCTCTCTACCACGACATCGGCAAGCTCGCCAATCCCGCTTTCTTTACCGAAAACCAGCACGGCGTTAATCCCCACGATGCCTTGCCGTGTGAGCGCAGCGCCTCGATTGTGGTAAATCATGTGGCCGACGGTCTCAAACTTGCCGACAAGGCCGGGCTGCCGCAGGTAATCAAGGCATTTATACGCGAGCACCACGGTGCCGGCATGGCAAAATACTTCTATATCACATGTTGCCGCGAGCATCCGGGCGAGGATATCGACAAGACGCCTTTCACCTATCCCGGACCCAACCCCCAGACCCGCGAAACCTCGGTGATGATGATGGCCGACTCGGTAGAAGCTGCCAGCCGTTCGCTAAAGGAACACACTCGCGAAGCCATAACAGACCTCGTCAACAAGATTGTAGACAGTCAGATTGCCGACGGACTCCACAATGAGTCTACTCTGTCGTTCCGCGACGTTGCCATGGTCAAGGAGGCCTTCATCAAGCGCCTGATGACCATCTATCACTCGCGCATAGCCTATCCGCCATCGCCCAAGGAAAATCCTGCATGACATTTCGCCTCGGGCATATGATGCTTCGCATTGTCACTGCGGTGCTTGCCGTAGTGGCTCTGGGCGCGTGCTCGCCGCGTAAGAATACAGCCGCCACGCGCAATTATCAGGCGTTTATAACCCGCTACAATATCCACTACAACGGCGAGACGCACTTCAACGAGACCCTTGCCGATATGGAGAGCAAATACGAAGACGATTTTTCGCGGCTGCTCTTCATTCACCCGATAGAGGCCAAGACCGACGAGTCGGCGCCGCAGCCGTCGGGCGATTTCACCCGCTCTATCGAAAAGGCGCAGAAGGCAATCCAGGTGCGATCTATCAAGAAAAAACCGGCAAAGAAAGCCGGAAAGAGCCGCGACCCCAAGTACAAGGCCTGGATGAAGCGCGAGGAATACAATCCTTTTCTCCACAATTCGTGGATGCTCATGGCCGCGAGCCAGTATTACAACGGCGACTTTCTCGGCGCCGCCTCGACCTATTTCTATATCAGCAAGCACTTCAGCTGGCTGCCCGCAACCGTAACCGAAGCCAAGCTCATGCAGGCCATGAGCTATATAGCCCTCGGCTGGCAGTTTGAAGCCGAAATGATACTCACACGCATAAAGGATACTGACCTTACATCGGGCAATCTGCGCTCGCTCTACGACCGGGCCTATGCCGACTACTATATCCATGCCGATGATTATGCATCGGCGCTTCCATATCTGGAACGTGCGGCAAAATCGGCCAAGGGTGCGCAGAAAACGCGTCTTACTTTCCTCCTCGGCCAGCTCTACGAGCGTCTTGGCGACCGCGCGCGGGCCTACAAGGCCTTCGGTTCGGCTGGCTCGGCCTCGTCGGCGCCATACCGCACCAAATTCAATGCGCGCATCAGACAGAGCGAGGTATTCGAAGGGGCCGACATCAGTTCGGAAGTCAAAGCCCTGCAGCGCATGACCCGCTACGACCGCAACAAGGAATATCTCGACCAGATTTACTACGCCATAGGCAATCTCTATCTCTCGCGTGGCGACACAGCCAGAGCTATCGAAAACTATGTGCTCGCCAACGAGAAATCCACCCGAAACGGCATCGACAAGGCCATGAACCAGCTGCGCCTCGGCGCGCTATACTTCGGCCGTCGCGACTACGATCTGGCCCAGCCATGCTACTCCGAGGCTGTGCCGGCTCTGCCGAAGACCTATCCGGGCTACGACTCGCTCAAACGCCGCAGCGACGTGCTCGACGAACTTTCGGTCTATTCGCAGAACGTCAAGCTGCAGGACTCGCTCCTGCGTCTGGCCGCCATGACGCCCGACCAGCAGCTTGCAGTGGTCGAAAAGATTATAGAGGCTCTGAAAAAGAAGGAAAAAGAGGAGGCTGAGCAGGCGCGGCGCGAGGAATATCTCGCCAACCAACAGGGGCAAGCGAACAGCCTGCAGGACAACAGCACGCAGCAGTTCAACCTCAACACTGACAATTCGTGGTATTTCTACAATACTTCGGTGAAAAATGCCGGACGAACCGATTTCCAGAAGCGCTGGGGCTCGCGTAAGCTTGAGGACGACTGGCGCCGACGCAACAAGACAACATTCAACACCGACGACTTCGACAGCGCCGAAGCCGATGAGGCAAGCGCAGACAGCATTGCCGCAGCCGACGATAGCCGGGAAGCCTCTGAGGGTAAAGACGGTGAGCCCGACAAGGCAAACGACCCCCACTATCCCGAATATTATCTCGCTCAGATTCCGAAGACAGACGCCGAGAAAAACACTGCAAACGAGGTGATTCAGGAAGGTCTGTACAATATGGGTATTATACTCAAGGATAAACTCGAAGACTACGGGGCGGCGCGCTCGGAGTTCGACCGACTGCTCGAGCAGTATCCCGACAATATCTACCGCCTCGACACCTACTATAACCTCTACCTCATGTATATGAGGCAGGGGCAGACGGCTCTTGCCGAGCGTTACCGCAGGCTTATTCTCGATGATTTCGCCGAATCCAAATACGGAATGGCCCTGCGCGACCCGAATTATATCGAGAATCTGCGCCGGATGGACGAGGTACAGCTCGCGCTCTACGAGAAGGCTTACGATGCCTATCTCAATGACAGGAATGCCGAGGTACATGCCGCCTACGATAAGATGAACACCGATTACCCGATGAGCAAGCTCATGCCGAAGTTCATGTTTATCGACGCGCTCGCATACGTAACCGACCGTGAGCCCGAGAAATTCAACGCCGTTCTCCGCGATATGCTTGAGCGCTATCCCGATACCGACCTCACACCTTATGCCTCGGCATGGCTCAAGGGCATGGCTCAGGGCCGCAAACTGCAGCAGGGAGGCTCTAACATGCGCTCTATGCTCTGGGATTTGCGCCTGAGCAACGACAGCACCCTCACCGCCGCAGATGCTGCAGCGCAGTTCTCCCTCGACCCCGAGCAGAAACAGTTGCTGGTCTTCACATTCGCCACCGACGAGATTGCTGCGCCTCAGCTCCTGTTCGAGATTGCACGTCATAACTTCCGCTCCTTCGTAGTAAAGGATTTCGACCTCGAGACCATGAATTTCGGACGCCTCGGCATGATTATCGTGCGTGGTTTCGACAATATGGAAGAACTCAACCACTACCGCAAGGTCATGGCATCGTCTGCCGACTTCCGCCTGCCTCCCGGAGTGCGTCCGATAGCCATCAGCGACGACGATTTCCGCGTGTTGCTCGAGCAGGGCCGTAGTTTCGACGAATACTTCCGCTACCGCGAGGAACAGAACTATATCGACACTCAGGCCTACCTCCTGCAGCCCGAAGACATCGAGACCCTTCCCGACGCCGAGGCGGCAGCGCCCGCCGAAGAATCGGATAAGGCTGACGAGCCCGTTCGCTTGGACGAATCAAGCCCGACAGAACTTCCGGAGCCCGCTCCGGTGTCGCCGGCAGCTCCTGCACGGCCGGCTGCTAAACCTCAGCCGAAACCCGCACCCAAGCCCTCCGCACCCAAACCGGCCCCCGCTCCAATCCTCCCCGGCTCTGAAGGCGACGACGACCCCCTCCTCAACGATTTCTGATATGAGCGAATATGGTTATTTCAATAGTTTGCGTTCGTTATTGTCACTATCTAATATGCTCATCTGATGAATCGCGATTTGATTGAGTTTAATTAGCCTTTCTGATTGTGGCATGCCTTGTTCAATGAATAGGGCATTTAAATTCTCCATATTTGACAGGCATATCAATTCATTAATTGAAGCATAGTCGCGGATATTTCCTTTCAGTTCAGGGTTTTTATCACGCCATTGCTTTGCTGTAAGACCGAACATTGCTACATTCAATACGTCGGCTTCATTTGCATATATTATATTTGCTTGCGTTTTGGTAATTTCAGCTGGAATAAGGTTTTGCTTTATTGCGTCGGTATGTATGCGATAGTTTATTTTGGATAATTCACGCTTGGCCGACCAGCCTAATGACTTTTGCTCTTCTGCTTTAAGTCGTTGAAACTCTTTGACGATATATAGTTCAAATTCTACCGAAATCCAGCTTGCGAACTTGAATGCAATATCTTTATGAGCATATGTTCCTCCGTATCGGCCTGATTTTGAGACTAATCCTATGGCATCAGTTCTTTCAATCCATTTTTTGGGAGAAAGTGTGAATGCATTAAGCCCTGCTTCCTTTTTAAACCCCTCGAATTCGAGGGGGTTAAAATTGGGGTTGTAAAGGCTTTCCCAAATACCAAGAAACTCAATGGTATTACGGTTGCGCATCCAATTTCCGATAACCGCAGTAGGATCATCGCTTTTATATCGTGCTAAATCGGTAAGAGACACATAGTCTTCTCCATCTATGTTGATGATGGTTATATTTGTATGTTGGACTATAATTTTTGCCATTGAATTTCTCTGTATTTATAGGCAAAAATAATGAAAATAATGGAGATTGATACCTGTTGGTATTTCTTTTAGGTTGAATCTATCCGTAGAGGTCGTTATTAAGCAACTTCTAAAATTATTATGTCTGTTTGCAGTGTTAAAAGCTTGTAAAAAGGCTTGTGTATGAGAATTTTTTTGTAATTTTGCGGCGCAATCAAGGAAACGCGATTGCATGTGGACAGATTTGGCTGCTTGCAACCACTCGAAAAAATGCTAAAATCGTTTCTCCGGCTTCCGCGCCGGGTCTATATATACACGGTTTTTAAGTTTTCCTGTGCTGCACCGCTCGCCCGACGAGTCCGGTGCAAATTTTTTAATGTATAATTAATAATGAAGAATTAACGCTGATAATTCTTAATTGTTAATTCTAAATTCTTCATTAAACATGAATTATCTCTTTACTTCCGAATCCGTTTCTGAAGGGCATCCCGACAAGGTTGCTGACCAGATTTCCGATGCAGTTCTCGACGAATTTCTTGCGCGCGACCCGCAGTCGAAAGTGGCTTGTGAGACTCTTGTCACTACAGGCCAGGTAGTTGTGGCCGGCGAAATAAAGAGCGAAGCATATATCGATTTGCAGGAAACCGCCCGCCGCGTTATCAACGAAATCGGCTACGACCGCTCGGACCTCCGTTTCGACGGCAACAGCTGCGGTGTGCTCCTTGCCGTACACGAGCAGAGCCCCGACATCAATCGCGGCGTTGACCGCGGCGACGACGCAGAGCAGGGCGCCGGCGACCAGGGCATGATGTTCGGTTATGCTACAAACGAGACTCCGCTCTATATTCCTCTTACGCTTGCTCTTAGCCACGGTCTGCTGATGGCTCTCGCCGAAATACGTCGCGAGGGTGTCGATATGACCTATCTCCGCCCCGACGCAAAGAGCCAGGTAACTGTTGAATACGATGATAATAACCGCCCTGTGCGAATCGACACTATAGTGGTATCTACCCAGCACGACGAATTTATCGACGCCGCCAAAGAAGGCATTTCTCAGGCCGAGGCCGACGAGAAAATGCTCGAAATCATTCGTCGCGACGTGCACGATATTCTTATTCCCCGCTTCCGCGCGAAGCTCGACAAGAATATCTCCGACATGTTCGACACCGACTATAAGCTGTTTGTCAACCCGACAGGCAAGTTCGTAATCGGTGGTCCGCACGGAGATACAGGTCTGACAGGTCGCAAGATAATCGTCGATACCTATGGCGGCCACGGTGCTCATGGCGGCGGTGCTTTCTCTGGTAAAGACCCCTCCAAGGTAGACCGTTCGGCAGCCTATGCCTCGCGCCACATAGCCAAGAACCTTGTTGCAGCCGGCGTGGCAGACCGCGTGCTCGTTCAGGTGGCCTATGCCATAGGCGTGGCCGCACCCGTGAGCCTCAATGTAAATACCTACGGCACAGCTCATGTAGACCTTTCAGATGCAGAAATCGCCGAACGTGTCTACAAGCTCTTCGACATGCGCCCCGGTGCTATCGAGAAGCGTCTGAAACTGCGCAATCCCATCTATCGCGAGACCGCTTCTTACGGTCATGTAGGCCGCACGCCTCGCACCGTCACCAAAACCTTCTCTTCGCACTACGAAGCACCCTTCACACGCGAAGTCGAGCTCTTCACATGGGAAAAACTCGACGCCGTCGATGCTATCAAAGAAGAGTTTAAGATATGAGGTTAGGAATTTAGGATTTCAAGCGGTTAAGAAGTCAGGATATCAAGATGTTATGACATCAGGATATTAGGAGGGAGCCTCCGGCATGGTTGCGGCCACGCCGGAGGCTCCTGCTTTCCTACCATCTAATATCTGATTTTGTAGTCGATACCCCTCCTGAACTCCTCCTTCCCCCCTAAACCCCTAATTTCTTAATCATCATCATGATGATGGTGATGATGGTGTTTCTTATATTTCTTGTAGGCTTTTTTGTATGCCTTCTTGTATTTCTTGCGCATGTGCTTGTAGTAGTCTTCGTAATCATCGTCGTCCCAGTCGTCGTCATAGTCGTATTTGGCCGGTGTGCCGAGATAGACAGTGCCGATAGGGGTGGATATCATGGCACCGGTGCGGACAGGCGCCGGACGGCCGACCGCCTTGCGATAATGCTCAGCGGCCTTGCGGGCATATTTGCGCGCTTTGTGCATATGCTTGTCGTAGTGGTCGTAATAGTCGTATCCGGGCATGAGTGGAATCACAGCGGGAACGACAGCCGGTGCCGGCGGAATCACCACAGATGGATATACCGGCGTTCCGACTGAAAACGCAAAGCCATCGCCTACATAAGCGGCGTTAATGAATCCTTGTGCCGACGCAATGCCGGCGCATGCCAGAACTGTAAAGGCTGCTGAAACGCTTCTTTTCATGTCTCATGTTTTTTGTTTAAACGCCTGTGACTGCAGCCTGGTTCGGACGCCCTTCGGCCTTTTATCATGCGACATATGCCCGATAATGGCTAAATAATGACTCAACGCCGCTGTTTTAGGCCTTTCGGTTTTGATTTTTTGGCGGAAAAAGCGTATCTTTGTGCGCTTTTATCCGAAAATAATTAAACCACTTATCATACAATGGCAACCTTAGAGAAAATCAGAAACAAGTCGGTGCTACTGTTCGTTATCATTATCGTAGCGCTGCTTGCATTCATCCTGGGCGACTTCATGACCTCGGGACGCACCTATTTCGGCTCTCCCACCACCGTGGCAAAGGCCGGCGGTGTGACAGTGGAATACCAGGACTACCAGAACCGTCTCACCCAGACAGGCGAACAGCTCCGCAATCAGGGCCGCGACTACAGTAACGACGTTCTCACTCAGACTGTAATCCAGGGTCTTCTGACAGAGAAACTGCTCGAAAAAGAATATAAAGACCTCGGTATCAACGTTACCGACAAGGAAATTTCTGAAGCCCTCACAGGCCCCAACATGCACCCTGCCGCATATCAGATGATTATGTATCTTTCGCAGCAGCTCCAGCTCCCCGAAGTGAGTGGCGCGGCTGTCTACGACGCCATGATGAACCCCGCCAAGTACGGTCTCCGTCCTCAGGCCGGCGAAGAACTGCGTCGCATCTGGGCTAATCAGGAAAAAGAAATGGAGGCTACTATGCTCAATCAGAAATTCATGAGCCTCATTTCGGGTCTTTATACATACAACAAACTCGACGCCAAGAGCTTCTACGATGACAACGCCACAACCCGCCACATCGAGTTCGTGACAGTAGACGCAGCCGCACTCGGCGACGACCAGATTGAATTCTCCGACGCCGACGTTCAGGCTCTCTGGAACTCCCAGAAGCAGAACTATCGTCTCGACGAGGAAACCCGCGAGGTAAGCTACATCTACGTTCCCGTTGAGCCCTCGTCGGAAGACCGTATCGCCGCTCAGCAGACTGTAGAAAACGCTGTTGTGGCTCTCAACGAAACTGAAGGCACCCAGGGTGTGGCAAACAACGCCAACTTCGTCGTAAACACTGTCAACGTGCCCCGTTCGGCCGTGCGCGACAACCGCCTCAAGACCTTCCTCGACGAGCACACCGCCGGTCAGGCTGCTGTAATCGCTCAGGACGGCGACCTCTACACAATCGCAAAACTCAACGCCGTAACTTCCGGCATCGATTCAATCAACATCAGCATGGTTCAGGCCGCTCCCGGCGCTAACCTCGACAGCATTGCCGCCCTCATCAACTCGGGCAAGAGCGCTGCTGAAGTAAGCGATGGCCTTACCGTACAGGGTCAGGACAGCGTATGGACTCCCCTCGAAGGCATCGGCCTTACCGACCGTATGAAGAACGCTCTTGCTACTGCTGCTACCGGCAAGGCATTCGTTATCAACGACACCGTGCAGGGCCAGCCCGTCGCAGGCATCTACAAGGTCAACAAGCGCAACGCTCCCGTCAACTACTACGATATCTCTACTATCGAATATACCGTAGACCCCTCGCAGGCTACTATCGATAAGCTCACCGGCGACCTCCGCACCTTCGTGAGCAACAACTCGTCGGCTGCCGACTTCGTGGCAAATGCCGAAGCTGCCGGTTACAACGTACTCACCGACCAGGTGAGCGCTTCGTCTACCGGCGTAGGCAATGCCGCCGAATCGCGCCGTTTCGTGAAGTGGGTGCTCGACGCCAAGAAAGGCCAGGTTTCTCCCATGCTTCAGGACGACAAGCAGAGCTACATCATCGCTCTCGCCGTTACCGACATCTACGACAACTACATGCCCTGGACCAGCGCCGCTGTCGTTAACCAGCTCCGCGCCCAGGCCCGCAACGCCAAGAAGGCCGACAAACTCGTGGCCGACTATGCAGGCAAGGCAAACGACATCGCCGGCTATGCCGGTGTGATGAATGCCGAAAAGCAGGAAGGCGACGTATCTATCGCAGGTGTGATGCCCGTAAGCATCGGTTTTGCCGAAAGCGGAATCCAGGGAGCCATTGCCGCCGCTCCCAAAGGCAAGCTTGTAGGCCCCGTCAAGGGCAACCGCGCAGTCGTTGTCTTCCAGGTGACCGACATCAACACCGACAACCGCCCCTTCACCGAGGCTGAATACGGCCAGCGCTTCAACCAGACATTCGGTATGAGCCGCCGCAACAACGCCCTTCCCCTCCTCCTGGGCGCCGACAAGGTCGACAACCGTTCGCTCAACTTCGTTCAGTCAGTAGGCGAATAACAAGATATTTTTCCTTATCCTAATCAGAGCTTCGCATCGGCTTAACCGCCGGTGCGAAGTTTTTTTATGCCTGCGAGGCGGCCCTACGAAAAAATTAGTTATATGGTGTAACATTTTTTATCGAAATGCGTCTAATGGATATGACACGTTTTAGCTCTTTTCTGTTCTTCTCTCTTCTTCCGGCAGCGATGTGGGCGGCTGACTACAGAGTCAGCGCCGCAGCTGTCGACAGTCTCGGAAACCCCGAAAGTTTTGTGACCTGGCGTATATTTGCCCTTCCCGACACGGTGAAGCCTGTAGCCGGAGCCGTGACTGGCGACGAGGGTCTCATAAACGCCTCTCTCGCCGCGCCGGGCGAGTACAGGCTATCGTTGGTCGGAATGACGTCGCAGCCCGCTGAGAAGCGTTTTACGCTGTCGGAAACGACTCCTTCTGCAGACCTCGGCAAGATTGTGCTCCGCCAGTCGTCGACGAGTCTCAACGAAATCACCGTTACGGCCCAGCGCCCTCTTGTGGTGAAGGAAATAGACCGCATAGGCTACGATGTGCAGGCCGACAGCGAGGCGCCGACCTCTACCCTCAGCGAAATCCTGCAGAAGGTGCCGATGGTGACCGTAGAGGCCGACGGAACAATCCTTGTCAATGGTTCTTCCAATTTCAAGATATATAAGAACGGCCGCCCCAACAACGCATTTACTAGTAACGCCAAGGACATATTCAAGGCAATTCCGGCCTCGAGCATAAAGAAGGTGGAGGTTATTACAGACCCCGGCGCCCGCGAGGATGCCGAGGGCGTTGGCGCGATACTGAATATCGTCACCGACAGCCAGACCGCCGTAAAGGGTGTGATGGGTAATACCAATATGTGGTTCGACACCCGCAACCTCGTGCCTATGGTCAATCTCTGGCTTACCTCTCAAATCGACAAAGTGACATTCTCTGTCAATGGCGGCTACTATAATTCCTCCAGACGCGAGACAGAGTACAGCTCCTGCCAGAAAGGCACCTATCAGTCGAGTGGACGCGAACTATACACGACCACCGATGGATACTCGAAGAACAACTCTGGCTACGGCGGTTTTGAGGCCAGTTACGAGCCCGACACGCTCAATCTGATTACCGTAGAGGGAAATTTCTATCTTTCAGGCTCCGACCCGTTCAGCACCACTTATACGCGTCTGTCGGAAGCCGACGGTTCGCCTGTCTACAGCTACGGCAGCCGCATGGGCTATCGCGAGAACCGCTACCTCGACTTTGGCGGCGTGGCAAACTATCAGCGCAGCACGCGTCTCAAGGGCGAGACCATAACGCTGTCATACCAGATAAGCACTACAGACCAGAAGAGGGGAGAGGAGACAGAATATTTCGACCTTGTGAATCTGCCGATGGCATATACGGGCATCGACGCCGACTCGCGCCTGAAATACTCGGAGCACACCGTGCAGCTCGACTGGGCGCGACCACTCGGCGACAAGCACAAGATTGATGTCGGCGGCAAATTCGTGCACCGAAACAACCACTCCAAGACTCGCCGCGAATATATCGGCGACAACGAGACAGAAGACGATTTCATTCACCGCACTTCTATAGGAGCAGTATATTTCGACTACCGTCTTAAGCTGAAAAAATTCGGAGCCCGCGCCGGTCTGCGCTACGAGTTCTCGCGGCTTTCGGCCAAATATCTCACCGGAGACGAGCGGAAATTCGGAAGCAATCTCAATGATTTCGCACCCAATGTGGCTGTGAGCTATAATCCCGACGATGCAAACACTGTAAAGCTATCGTACAACCGCCGCATATATCGCCCGGGTGTATACTATCTGGACCCTACGGTCAACGAGACACCTCTGGTGACAAGCCAGGGCAATCCCAATCTGAAAAGCTCGACTCAGAATCAGATTAACCTTAATTATAGCCTCATCAAGGCAAAATTCAATCTCGATTTCACGCTCGGAGCGACTTTCAGCAACGACAACATCGGCCAGGATAAGAGTGTAGTCAACGAACACACCTATTATTCCTATGGTAACATAAACCATTCGCGCCAGTTCAACGCGAGTCTCTACTGCCAGTGGTCGCCTTTCGCCAAAACACAGGTGATGGTTAATATATGGGGCGGTCTGAATAGGTATAAATACCCCAAGGCGGGGCTCAAGGACGCCCGCGCCATTATCAATCCCTACATAAATATTTCGCAAAAGTTGCCGTGGAAGCTTCAGCTGCGGGTTTATGGCAGCTGGTACAGCGGCGGTATCGGCGGAGTTTATTCATACTCGAAGATGGGCGCCGACGGCATACACTATGGTCTGAGCCTGCAGCGCTCATTCCTGAAAGGAGACCGTCTCACGGTGCGCGTAAACGCTAACCGTCCTTTCGGCCCGCGCACTACCGGATTCCACAACTACGGCATAAACTCCGATCTCATATCAGAGCAGACCCAGACTTCTTACCGACAATCGTACGTCGGTTTATCGTTCGGTTTTCGCTTCGGCTCGCTCAATGCTGTTGTCAAGAAAACCGCCGGACAAATTAACAACGACGACGTCTCCGGCCAGAAACTCTGAACAAATGGCGGCTCTCGGAAGGGCCGCCATTCTTGTTCTACTACTCCTTTTTCTTGTCTTCTTTTTCGTCGTCCGACACTTTTATGTCGGGCCGGTCATCGATGCAGTCGTGGGTCTTTAGATATTCTTCGTATAGAGCCAGGATTGTCGACGGGTTGTCCTTAGAGGTTGTTTAATAACATATGTGAAAACACAGGTTGGTGTATTTTTGCTTA
>CAJTOB010000043.1 GCA_910578035.1 uncultured Muribaculaceae bacterium | reverse complement strand
TCCATCTCGTACTTTTTGCCCTGTGATTTCACATATGTTATTAAACAACCTCTAAAGTGATGTTTCTCTTTCGGGTATCGTTCAAGCTTTGCCTCGGAATGCTCGGTCGAGAACTTTTGACTATGTTCCGGTGAATATAACGCACCCTTGAATGGAACAGGTTGTTGAGCGATTATCCGTTGAGTAAAACTATCCGGGAATCCGATATATCAGACTCTGAAGAACCTGTTTCGGCTAATACGATAGGGTCCGTTGCGGAGTGACTGCCGATAAACTTTAACTGAGAGGCATTTGTTTTTATGTAACAAATGTTTTTATAGTTATGAGTAAAAGTGTTGAAGAGGCTTTGCTGGAGAGGCGGAGCAGACGGCGCTATACGCGCGACAGGATTTCGGACGAGGATATGGACTTTATCTATAAGGCCATACGGAATACGCCGACAAGCTATAACGGAGAGCAGTTTACGGTGATAGATATTGACGACCAAGAGCTTAAGGAGAAGATTTATGGTCTGACGAATCAGAAACAGATAAAGACCTGCAATCATTTTCTGGTTTTCTGCGCTGATTTTCGCAAGATTACTGTAGCGGCAGAGGCCAAGGGCGTTGATGTGAGCCGTTTTCCGGCTACTGTCGACGGTTATACCGTCGGCGTAATCGATGCCTCGCTTGCTCTGATGAGTGCTCTTGTCGCTGCCGAGAGCCGCGGTCTTGCGACTTGTCCGATCGGTTATATACGCACGGTGGCGCCCGATGTAGTGTCGGAATTGCTCGGATTGCCTCAAGGTGTGGCCCTTGTCTGCGGGCTTGCCATTGGTGTGCCTAATGAGCAGCCCGACATGAAGCCGAAGGAGCCGGAGTCGCTGCTGATACACCATAACCGCTACCGCCAGGACGATATGGCGGCTGATTTGCTTGAATTTGACCGTGTTGTGAGCGAATATAACCGTACCCGCACGGGCTCGAAATCAGATAATGACTGGGTGAGCCATATCGTAGGGTACTATCACGAGGGCGTTGCCAAGAATATACTCGAGGCCATGCGCCGCCAGGGCTATCTTACGGAAGATAAATAGTGGAGAAGCGAGGGTGTGCCGGAATGCAATTTGCACGTCGGCACACCCTCGATTTTGATATCAGAGGACTTTGTGGTAGAGGGCTTCGATTTGTTCGAGGCTTACATCGCGCGGGTTGCCGGGAGTGCAGACGTCGGCGATGGCTTGTTCGGCAAGACGGGGTATGTCGGCTTCGGTGATACCGAGGTCGGTCATGTGCTGGGGTATGCCTACTTTGAGGGAGAGGGCTTTAACGGCCTCGCAGGCAGCAAGTGAGGCCTCTTCGCGGCTCATGCCGGTGATGTCTACGCCCATGGCACGGGCAATTTCAGGGTATTTGTCGAGGCACTTCTCCATGTTGAATTCCATGACGGTCGGCAGCAGGAGTGCGTTCGCCACACCGTGGGGAACGTCGAAGAGCGACCCGAGAGGGTGCGCCATGCCGTGGACGAGGCCGAGACCGACGTTGGAGAATGCCATGCCTGCAATGTACTGTGCAACGGCCATGCCGTTGCGGGCTTCGGCGTTCTGCGGTTCTTCGACGGCGACAGGAAGGAAGCGTGCAATCATGCGGACGGCCTCAATCTCGAACATGTCGGACATCGACCATGCGCCTTTGGTGATATATCCTTCGATGGCGTGTGTGAGCGCGTCCATGCCGGTTGCTGCGGTGAGACTTTTGGGAAGACTGTACATGAGCTCGGCATCGACGATGGCAACTGCGGGAATGTCGTTAGGGTCTACGCAAACCATCTTTTTTTGTTTTTCTTCGTCGATGATTACGTAGTTTATTGTGGTTTCGGCGGCTGTTCCGGCTGTTGTGGGAATGGCAATCACAGGCACGCTCTTGTGCTTTGTGGGCGCACAACCTTCGAGCGACACAATATCGGCGAATTCGGGATTATTGCTCACAATGCCGATGCATTTTGCGGTGTCGATGGCCGAACCGCCTCCTATAGCCACGATTATGTCTGCGCCTGAGGCTTTGTAAGCATCAAGACCGGCCTGAACGTTGGAGACAGTGGGGTTCGGTTTGACTTCGCTGAATATTTCGTAGGGGATAGCGGCTTCGTCGAGCACGTCTGTCACCATTTTGGCGACACCGAATTTAATAAGGCCCGGGTCGGTGACTATGAGAGCCTTGGTTTTGCCGATACGGCGGATTGCTTCGGGCAGTTCACGGCGTGCGCCGGGGCCGAAGTATGAAACTTCATTGAGAATGAAACGATTGATCATGATATTATTACGTTTTGGGGTTAGTGAATATTCAAGAAGGAACGATGCGGCGTATTTTACCGTTTGAGGTGCGCGGGAGAGAGGCCACTGTCCTAAATATTTTTGGAAGGAAGCGGTGGTCGGGAATGGCGTTGCTTAAGGCTGCGGCTATTTCATCGGTATCGGCATAGCCTTCAATAACGAGCATGGCGGCCTGCCCCCACAGTGGGTGGGAGGCGCCGCATACATAGAACGGACGACTGCCTAATACCGGGGCATAGAGAGCCTCGAGTTCTTCGGGAAACAGTTTTAATCCTCCTGAATTTATGACGCCATCGGCACGGCCACGCCAGCGGAAGCTGCGGCTGTCTATCAACTCGACGATATCGTTTGTCTGCAGTCTGGCGAATGAAAATTCCGGGGCGAGGATTGCGAGGCGGCCATCTGTGTCGGTCTCGAAGTTTATGCCGGGCATGGCGTGGAATGTGCGGTCGGCGTCATTGGCTTCGGCGAGGGCTACGTGGCTGCATGTTTCGGTCATTCCATAGCTAATGAAAGCATTGTAGCCTGCATCGGTGAGGCTCTTGCACTGCTCGGCTGATGGAGCCGCGCCACCGATAAGGACAGCCGATATCCGTCCGGCGTATTCCTGATGGCTAAGCAGAGAGGCTATCTGCGACGGCACCACCGGGAGCAAATCTATATGCGATATGTCGTCCGGTATTTCTATTTCGTTACTTACTGGCAGTTGTATGAGGCGGCAATTGGCTTCGATAGCTCTCACGACCATCATTTTGCCTGCTATATAGTCCTGACTAAGCGGTGATGCGAGCACAGATGCTCTGTCGATGCCGAAAAAAGCGTTTGTAGCCCTTGCCGAAAGGCGCATATCGCTTTTAAGGAGCCTGATGTCTTTAGGTTTTCCTGTCGAGCCTGAGGTATGAGCCGTGATATAAGGCGAAGCAGAAAAAAAATCATTCAGGAACGCCATTGCACATTTTCGATAGAGGCCTGTGGCCTGGAGGGGTTGTAGAACAGTTCCGGTCCACGCATTTCGAGAGGCGAAGGGATATTGTTGGTGTATAGCTGCCCTGTTCCCAGGCCCTGCGGCATGGATATTCTATAATTATCTGTGAGCCATTTGCCAATGGCGGCGAGTCCGATATTAGACTCGAGAGCCGAGGTTGCCCACCAGCCGATATTCATACTTTCAGCCAGCTCTATGTATGTCCGGGAGGCTTGTAAGCCGCCGCACAGAGCCGGTTTGAGTATGATGTATGCCGGCCTGATGTCGCTTAGCAGCCCGGCGCATTGGTTGCGGTCGCGGACTCCAATCAATTCTTCGTCGAGAGCTATCGGAATCGGGCTCTTGCGGCAGATTTCGGCCATGGCTACTGTCTGGCCGGCTTTGACGGGCTGTTCGAGGGAGTGGACAGAAAATGCCGATAGTGCTTCGAGGCGCGCCAAGGCGTTTTCGGGAGTGAAAGCGCCGTTGGCGTCCAGACGGATTTCGAGGTCTTCGGGGCTGAAATTGCGGCGGACTTCGCGCAGGAGGTCGAGCTCGTCGTTGAAGTCAATGCCGCCTATTTTCAGCTTTATGATGCGGAATCCGGCGTTCAGTTTCTCCTGAATACGAGACCTCATTGTGGTTTTATCGCCCATCCATACGAGTCCGTTGATTGGAATGCCCACAGAGCCGTTCAGCCACTTGTTTTTATTGACCGTCGGGTCTTCGAGATTGCCGAATGCGGTCTCGAAGCCGAAGCGTATAGAACTGCAGGGGCTTTCAAGGGCTGTTTCCGGGTGTCGGCAGGCTTCCGCAAGAATAGCTTCGTAATCCGGTCTGTCGTCGGCCGACAGTCCTCGGAAAAGGGCGCATTCGCCGTAGCCGATATGGTCGGGGCGCTCGGAATCAGAGACACGTATGAAGTATGTATCTTTATATGTCATGACCTGCCTCGAAGTACGGGCTTCGAAGTTGAACAACAGGCGGTATGGTATCCAGGCGGCTTGGAGCATTTCAGCCGGGGAACTGGGGGTATTTGTCGAAATCGGGGTCGCGTTTCTCGAGGAATGCGTTGCGGCCTTCCTGGGCTTCGTCCATGAGGTAATACATCAGGGTTGCGTCGCCGGCGAATTCCATGAGGCCATGCTGGCCGTCGAGCTCGGCGTTGAGGGCACGTTTAATCATTCGTATAGCGAAGGGGCTGCGCATCATTATAGTCTTGCACCAGTCAACTACCTCGTCTTCGAGACGTTCGAACGGCACAACCTTGTTAATCATGCCCATTTCTAGGGCTTCGGCGGCTGTGTACTGGCGGCAGAGATACCAGATTTCGCGTGCTTTTTTCTGGCCCACGCAGCGGGCAAGATATGATGAGCCGAAACCGGCGTCGAAACTGCCTACCTTGGGGCCGGTCTGGCCGAAACGGGCGTTTTCGGAGGCTATGGAGAGGTCGCAGACTACTTGCAGCACATTGCCGCCGCCGATTGCGTAGCCGTTTACCATGGCAATTACCGGCTTGACAAGCGAGCGGATAAATTTGTGTATATCAAGTACGTTGAGGCGTGGTGTGCCGTCGGCGTCGCGGTATCCGCCGTGTGTCTTATAGTTCTGGTCGCCGCCGGAGCAGAATGCTTTGTCTCCGGCACCGGTGAGTACAACCACACGTACCGCAGGGGTGTCGCGGCAGTATTCGAGCGCGTCGAGAATCTGAGCGTTTGTCTGCGGGCGGAAAGCGTTGTAGACTTCCGGACGGTTTATTGTGATTTTAGCTATGCCTTCGAAGAAATCGAAGAGAATGTCGGAATATTCCTTGATTGTCTCCCACTTGCGGGGCTGTGTGTTTGTTTCCATTTTGTTCTACAGCAATCTGGCTGTGTATTTAGGGTCTATTATTATTCGGAGTATTGCGGCGCCGTGGCCTTTGATGAATTGTTCGAGGACAGAGTGGTCGGGAGTGCCGCAGTCGTATTCGAGATAGCGGTAGCCGTAGGCTTCGGCAAGCAGGCGCAATGGCAGTCGTGGCTGCACCACAAAGTAGCGGTCGAGCTCGGGCAAGGCGGCCGTGGCCGTGATGTTGCGGAAAATATCACCTCCGGCGTTATCGAGCACGGCGATGCGGAAATACTGAGGCGGCTCAGCCGCGCCAAGGGCGCCGATGTCGTATGCGGCGCTCATGTCGCCGGTGATGAGCAGGGTAGGGCTATGCGAGACAATGGACGCGCCGAGAGCTGTGGAGGTGCAGCCGTCGATACCGCTGATACCTCGGTTGCACATGAACGAGGCATCGCAAGGCCACTCCACCATCTGGGCGTAGCGTATCGCGGAGCCGTTGCTTACATGCACATCGCCGGAATGTAGCTCGGCCAGTGTTGCAATGGTCTCGGTCACCGGGTTTTCGGCAACGAGGCGTCTTGTATGCTCTGTTGTATCGGCATAGAAGGCTTGCCAGCGTTCTGCAAAAGCGCTGTCGGACTGATTTGCCGCAAGTGCATTCACGAAAACTGATGCTGAACACTCTACGCGTGTATCGAGACAGCCGAAGGTGTCGGCTGCGTTATCGTCGAATCCGAGCGAGATGTGGCGGAGTTTTTTGACAGAGCGCAGCCAGTTTTTGAGACGGGCCGAGACGAGACTGCCCCCTACGGTGATTATGACATCGGGCTCAAGCGCCTTATTTTCGTTGATGAAGCGGTCGAAACTGCCGATATTGAAGCCATTCGGAATATTCGACTGCGCCTCGGACAGAACAGGTATATTCGGAATAGTCCGGCTAAACGCCGACTGTTCTTCCGGGGTTGTGTCGCCGCAGATTATCATCACCTTTTTATCTGCAAGCGAGGCTACAATGTCCGAAAAATCCGCTTCTGAGGCTTTCGGGTGTATGCTGTGGATAATACGCGGTTGAAGTGTTGCCGCCGCATTTGTCATGCGTGTGAGAGGAACGTCGAGCTGCACGTTGATGTGCGCCGGACCGCGGCGGCCGGCGATAGACTCTGAGAGCGCCTCGTTGACTTCGCGGTTGGCCTTTGAGAACAGTTGAGCGTCAGAAGCTGCGGCCACGGGAATATCGACCGAATGCCTTACAACTGCCGACAGCGCACCGGGCTGCCGCATTGTCTGGCTGTCGAGCTGGTCTATCCATCGGGCCGGCCTGTCGGCTGAGACTGCAATCAGCGGCGCACGGCGATAGTACGCCTCGGCCAGTGCAGGGCCGTAGTTCATGAGGGCCGACCCGGAGGTGCATATCAGGAGAACGGGAGAGTCGGTTTGCAGAGCCATGCCCAGTGCCATAAAAGCGGCGCATCGCTCGTCGATTACTGTATGCATGCAGAAATGCCCCGAGCGGTGGAAAACCACGGCAAGAGGTGCCGAACGGGTGCCCGGTGAGACCACAACATGACGCACGCCATAGTCTGCCGCCAAAGAGGCAAGCATGCGGCATACATCATTGTCGATTGTTTCTGTTAGGGCCATAATGTTGGAGAAAATAGGATTTCTACGTAACAAAATTAGCGTATTTTTGTTAATATTGCAAGACATTCATCCATATGCAGTTTCTACGGTCGTATATCATATTATATTTTATAATGGCGTCATTTGTCTGTGCAACAGCGCAGAACATTGCCGATACTGTGGCGGTGGCGCCGACAGACACGGTTCCTGCCAAGAAAGGACTTATAGCAAAAATAATCGATTACTTCGATGATGCCAACAAGCCGAAGAAGCAAAAAAAATTCGACATAAGTTTTATCGGAGGACCTCACTATTCGAGCGATACCAAATTCGGAATAGGACTTGTCGCCGCCGGGCTGTATCGCACAGACATGGCAGATACCATACTTCCGCCGTCTGATGTGTCTATATACTTCGATGCCACCACAAGTATGTTTTTCAAGCTTGGTGTTCGCGGCACACATATAGCGCCTAAAGACCGCGGGCGCTTGCAGTATGATGTGAATTTTTCGTCGGTGGCCACAAAATTCTGGGGTATAGGATACGATAATAATGTGAACGACGACAATGAGTCGAAATACAAGTATCTTAATTCACAGGCGCAGGTGTGCTGGGTTTGGCGGCTGGCCGATAATCTGTATCTCGGTCCGCTGGCTACGTTCGATTATATAAACGGTCGTCATTTCGAAAAACCGTGGTTATGGGAAGATGAGGACGACCGCACATTCAATCTCGGTGTGGGAATGACGCTGCAATATGACACCCGCGATTTTCTGACAAATGCTTCGCGTGGTGTGTTTTTTCGTCTCGACCAGCGATTTAACCCCCGTTTTCTGCTGAACCGATATGCATTTTCGCTGTCGGAACTTACATTTGCCTTCTACAAAGCCGCGTGGCGCGACGCTATAGTCGCATTTCAGTTCCATACCCGTCTTACGTATGGCAACACGCCCTGGGGTTTGCTCTCGACTCTCGGCGGTAGCGACAATATGCGCGGATATTTCGAGGGGCGATATCGTGATAAGTCTGAAATCGACGTGTGTCTTGAGCTCAGGCAGCACATATGGCGCCGCAATGGTCTGGTGGCGTGGGTCGGTGCCGGCACGGTTTTTCCGAAGTTTTCGGCTATGTCGATGCGCAAGGTCCTGCCAAACTACGGCATCGGCTATCGCTGGGAATTCAAGAAGAGGGTGAATGTGCGCCTTGACCTTGGTTTCGGAAAACATCAGACCGGTTTTATTTTCAGTATCAACGAGGCTTTCTGATGAAAAATATAATAAAATACTTACCTAAGATACTCCTGTGGGCACTTCCTCTGCTTCTGGTTGTGCCCAATGTGGCTCTTGATATAACCGAGCAATATTATAGCATTGCCGCGCGCATAGCGAACGTGGCATTGCCGCTGGGTGTATATCTTTTGCTGGCGGCATGGAGCCGTAATATAGGCCGAATGGCGCTGTTTCTAATACCCGTGATGGTGCTCTGTGCCTTTCAGATAGTGCTGCTGTATCTCTACGGCGAGTCGATAATCGCTATCGACATGTTTCTGAATGTCGTAACAACAAATTATCATGAGGCAAGCGAGCTTCTTCGTAATCTCGGGCTTGCTATAGCCGTTGTCTGCGCTCTCTATCTGCCCCCGATAGTTGTCGGTGCCGTGCTTTGTGGCAAGAAGCGGTACACAGACCGGTCGGAGAGGCACCGCGCATTTATGACAGGGCTCTCGGCCTCTTGCATAGGCCTTGTAGCTTTTGTGGCCGCTTTCTTTATGCCCGGCGGATATAATCCTCTCAGGGAGCTTTTCCCTGTCAATGTAAGCTACAATATGGCAATGGCGGCCTATCGTACGGCTCAGTCGAAAGAATATAAGGAAAGTTCGGCTGATTTCAGATTCGGAGCTCATGCTGATACAGACAGTGTGCCCCCGGTGATTGTGATGGTAATCGGAGAAACCTCCCGGGCCGACAACTGGCAGCTGAACGGTTATAGCCGGGAAACCAACCCGAAACTGTCGAAGCGCCGCAATCTTGTTTCTTTCGGCAAGGCTTTGTCGGAGAGTAACACAACTCACAAAAGCGTGCCGCTGCTTATGTCGCATCTTTCGGCAGAGCATTTCGGCGATTCCATATATGAAGTAAAAAGTGTTATTTCCGCTTTTGACGAGGCCGGTTATCATACGGCATGGATTTCAAACCAGCAACACAATGGTTCGCTGATTGATTTCTTCGGCCAGGAAGCCGACAGTGTTGTTTTTTTGAATGAAGATGGCCTGAGCCATCACGACATGGAACTCTGCGGTGAGTTGAGCCGTTTTGTGGCCGATAATTCGGGAAAACCGCTATTCGCCGTACTGCATACGTATGGCTCGCATTTCAACTATATGGAGCGCTATCCGTCTGATTTCAGCCGTTTTGAACCGGCCCGCGATATGCAGGCGAACCGTGAGAACCGCGGGCAACTGATTAATGCCTACGACAATACGATTCTGTATATCGATGCCATGCTCGACAGTGTTGCAAGTTTGCTTGAGCACAGCGGACGCCCCGCAGCCATGCTTTATATGACAGACCATGGCGAAGATATCTTTGATGACAGTCGCGAGCGTTTCCTCCATGCCTCGCCGACGCCGACATACTGGCAGCTGCATGTACCGATGATTCTTTGGATGTCCGACAGCTACGTGGCGGCATATCCGGGTCGTATGGCTTCGGCGCAGGAACACAGCGGCCTCAATGTGTCGTCGAGCCGGAGTGCATTCCATACTTTGATGTCGCTCGGCAATATCGAGTCGCCGGTATATGAAGCTGCAGCCGCTTTGACTGAAAAGAGCTACTGCGAACCGACCCGCCTCTATGTGAACGACTACAATGAGGGTGTCCGCTTGTCTCGCGCAGGCCTGCGCGACCCGGACTTCGCCAAGCTAATGGAAAGCGGCATCAGCGATTAGCGGTTACATTATTTTTGTGCAAATTTGTAGTTAGGCAATTGAATTGTTCCGCCAGGGGCTTTTGCCGAGGTATGTGTGCGCTTACATCAGGGTTATTCCGGCGGCTCTGCAGCGCTCTATCTGTTCAGGCGGCCAGATGGAGGCCTGCACTTCGCCGATGTGTGCTTTCTGGAGCAGGAACATGCAGAGACGGCTCTGACCGATGCCGCCGCCGACAGAGTAGGGGAGTTCCCCGGCAAGGAGACGGCGGTGGAAATCGAGGTCGGCTCTGTCGAGACAGCCGCGTTCTTCAAGCTGGCTGCGCAGCGATTCGGGGCTGACACGGATACCCATCGACGACAGTTCGATGGAGCGTTCGAGAACAGAATCCCACACGATAATGTCGCCGTTGAGCCCCTTATAACCGTCATCGTTGGGCGTAATCCAGTCGTCGTAGTCGGGAGCCCGGCCATCGTGCGGTTTTCCGTTGCTTAGGCGGGCTCCAATTCCAATGAGGAAAATTGCGCCGTATTCTTTCGCTGCCATCGTTTCGCGCTGAGAGGAATCGAGGTCCGGATAGCGTTTCAGAAGTTCTTCTGTATGTATAAAAGTGATTTTTTCGGGCAGGCGGGGTGTGATGTGAGGAAAGCAGGCGAATACATGTCGTTCAGTCGAGCGGATTGCCTCATAAATCTTTTCTACGGTTGCCTTGAGATATGGCAGGTTGCGGTCTTTCTCTTCTATTGTCTTTTCCCAATCCCACTGGTCTACATAGAGGGAGTGCAGGTTGTCGAGGTCTTCATCGGCCCGTATGGCGTTCATATCGGTGTAGAGTCCGTATCCGGGAGCAATGTCATAGGCCATCAGTTTATATCGCTTCCATTTGGCGAGCGAGTGTACTACTTCGGCTTTTTGGTCGCCGAGGGCTTTTACGGGAAAGGCCACGGCGCGCTCGGTGCCGTTGAGGTCGTCGTTGAAGCCTGTGTCGGCAAGCACGAACAGCGGCGCTGTGACACGTCGCAGTCCGAGAGATTCCGAGAGATTCCTCTGGAAGGTGTCTTTAATCATTTTTATAGCCACTTCAGTCGTCTCCGGGAGCAGCTTCTGATTATATTTGCGTGGTATTATTAGGGCCATAATTCGGTGTTTGTTTCTTTGTGTTTGCAATATTACGTATAAATGCGGATTTATGCAAGCAAAATGTGTGGCAAAATTTGAAAATGCGAACTTTTTGCAAGAGAGTGGGGCGGGGCGGGCCTTACTTCGCCATGTCAGAAAAAAAACGTAACTTTGCAGTCCGTTTTGCATCATCATTATGGCCAAAGAAAATATAGACACCATAGACATGGGTTTCCAGAAAATCGAAATAGACCTTACCCGTTTCGATAAAGAACCCGACAGCGAAAATCTTCCTATTCTGCCCACCCGGAATCTGGTGTTGTTCCCCAATCTTACCGTTTCTTTCGAACTCGGACGCGACAGCGCCCTCGCGCTCGCACGATATGCCGAGAAAGAATGCGTGCCGGTCGGTATCGTATGTCAGATAAATCCTGAAGAGGAAACACCGGCGGTAACAACCGGTCTGTTCAAATATGGAACCTATGCCGATGTGCTCAGTGTTTTTGAGCGCCCCGACGGCGCCCATTCGGCTCTGGTGCGTGCCCGCGGCAAGTTCCGTATCATGGGCCGCGGCACCAATCCCGGTGTATGGCTTACGGCCAGAGTGAAGCCTGTAGCTGATAATAATGACAAATCAGAAGAACTAGGTCTTGTCTGCGAACAGATAAAGGCGGTCGGGCTTGAGGCTCTCGGCATAAACGACCCGACAAATCTCACGCCTGCCGTGCGGCAGATAGACGACAATACCACGCTGGTCAATTTCCTCTGTACAAATCTGCCGTTCGACCCCAAGTCGAAGAACGAACTTCTCGGAAGATTCTCGACCGTGCGATGGGGCTTCTTACAGAGGTGAATACCTTTGCAGACCATATGAAACTTACGGAGAGCATTATGAAGCGTGCGCGCCGTAATATGGAGGAGAATCAGAAAAATGTATTTCTCCAGCAGCAGATGGAAGCTATCCGCGAGACTCTCTACGGTGATGAAGCCGATGAGGCCGACGAACTTCTTGCCAAGGCGGAAGCAAGCAATATGCCTGAAAAGGTGCTGGCTCTATTCCGCCGCGAGACAGAGAAACTGCGCCGCTATAATCCTACAACCCCTGATTACTCAGTACTCTACAGCTATCTTGAGACTCTTGCAGCCCTTCCCTGGGGCGTTTATACGGTGTCGGCTCCGACTCTTGCAGAGGCCGAGGAAGTGCTTGAAAACGACCACTACGGCCTCGAAAAGGTCAAGGAACGCATCGTTGAGCAGCTTGCGCTTCTTATGCACAATCCCGACGGCAAATCGCCGATTATCTGCCTTGTAGGTCCTCCAGGAGTAGGCAAGACGTCGATTGGCAAGTCGGTGGCGCGTGCTCTTGGCCGTAAGTATGAGCGGGTATCCTTCGGCGGTCTTCACGACGAGGCCGAGATACGCGGTCATCGCCGCACGTATATCGGCGCAATGCCCGGACGAATCATCGATGCCGTAAAGCGCGCCGGATGCTCCAACCCCGTTCTCGTGCTCGATGAAATCGACAAAATAGGCCATGACTATAAAGGAGACCCGGGCGCAGCGCTCCTTGAAGTGCTCGACCCGGAGCAGAACTGCCATTTCCACGACAATTATATAGATGTGGATTTCGATTTGTCGAAAGTGCTGTTTATCGCTACGGCAAATACCTTGTCGACCGTGAGCCGCCCGCTGCTCGACCGCATGGAGATTATTGATATAAGCGGTTATCTGCTCGAAGAGAAGGTGGAGATTGCCAAGCGTCATCTTCTGCCCCGCATACGGCGTGCCATGGCTATTGCCGACGGCGAACTTCAGATCAGCGACGCTGCGATTGCCGAAATCATACGTCAGTACACAGCCGAGAGCGGAGTCCGACTTCTTGAGAAAAAACTATCTTCGGTAGCCCGCAAGGCTGTCCTTGCAAAGATGAAAGGCGAGGAGTTTCCGGCGGTGGTAGAACCTGAGCATCTTTATAAATTGCTCGGCCTTGCGCCATTCCACCCCGAGAACTATGAAGGGAACGAAATCCCCGGCGTAGTCACCGGTCTGGCCTGGACCGAGGTCGGGGGCGCTATTCTTATGGCCGAGGCATCGCTCTCGAAAGCCAAGGAAGGAGGCCGGCTTACACTCACCGGTCATCTTGGCGATGTGATGAAAGAGTCTGCCGGAATTGCATTCCAGTGGGTGAAGGCTCATGCCGAAAAGCTTGGCATCGAAATGTCGGAAATAGAAAGCCATGCTCTTCATGTGCACTTCCCGGAAGGAGCCGTGCCTAAAGACGGTCCTTCTG
The DNA here is from genome assembly GCA_910578035.1 of uncultured Muribaculaceae bacterium. Lineage (GTDB taxonomy): Bacteria > Bacteroidota > Bacteroidia > Bacteroidales > Muribaculaceae > CAG-873. The sequence goes on along the minus strand of CAJTOB010000043.1, from coordinate 11,865 downwards.
CCGGCATTACTATCGCAACTGCTATAGTATCGGCTTTTACCGGGCGTCGCATCGCACCGCGTCTTGCAATGACAGGCGAGATAACACTACGCGGACGCGTGCTCCCCGTTGGCGGTATACGCGAAAAAATGCTTGCCGCCAAACGTGCCGGTATTACCGACATAATTCTTTCGAAAGACAATCGTCGCGATATCGACGATATGCCGGCTGCATATACCGAAGGTCTCAACTTCCACTATGCCGAGACCGTAGACGATGTTCTTGCCAAGGCTCTCTTGTAAAGACAAGGATATATAAAACAGAAAAACGCTTCCGTGAAAACGGAAGCGTTTTTTGTAGAAAGCCACACCAAAGGATGCGATGAAACTCCGAAAAGACAGGATTTGAGTGCTCGCCGCCCTTTGTAATCCTCCGGCACGAAGGCTTCCTCGCGCAAGGCGAGAATTGAGGCCCGCCATCGGTCGGCTAAGCTTGTCTCGGTATTTCAGTTATAATTGACGAGTTTCCCAATCAACTTTGATGTGGTATGCTGTAGTGCCAATCAGGCTCTCTTGCCTTTGCTTTTATAACGCAAAGATAAAACAAAGGTTTTATTCGTGCAAATTTTTTTAGAGGCCAAAATCGGGCAAAAATCAGTTAGTGCTTGAAGTTTGGTTGTTTACGGAAAAGATGCAAAAATCGATTTTGAGGGTTCGGTTCTTTTTTGTATGTTTGCATTATATATGCGCTATGAAATATAGAAGCACCAGAGGCGTTGCAGGCGAGGTATCGCTTGCAGAGGCAGTCGAGAGTTGTGTCGCTCCCGACGGAGGGCTGTATATGCCGGCCACTATTCCGACCTTGCCTAAAGCCTATCTTAATAATATCGGAGAGATGAGCCTTCGCGACATTGCCTATGTCGTGGCTATCTCATTTTTCGGCGACGACCTTCCTGCTGCCGAACTCAAGAAAATAGTAGATGAATCTTTCGCTTTCGGCGCACCTCTTGTAGAAGTGGAGCCCGGCATGCATGTACTTGAGCTTTTCCATGGGCCTACGCTTACGGTGAAGGACTATGGCGCCAGGTTTATGGCGCGGCTTATGAGACGACTGCTTGATTCGGGCCGCAGACGCAATGTGATAGTGGCTACAACGGGCAATACCGGTGCCGCTGTCGCCAACAGTTTCCACAATATGGAGGGTGTGAATGTGTTCGTGCTATATCCCCGCGGACGATTGTCGCGTATGGCTATATCGCAGTTCACGGCTCTTGGCGGAAATATCCACCCGGTGGAAGTGGCCGGAAGCATTGAGGACTGCAAGCGTATGATGCAGGAGGCCATCGCAGATCCGTCGTTCGCGGATTATCGTCTGACGGGTGCCAACTCTATAAACGTTGCACGTCTTTTGCCTCTTGCGGCGTTGGCCCTTTATGCTTATGGACGTCTTGTTGCTAAAGAGGTGCCATTTGCCGACAAGGCATTTTATTCCACTCCATGCGGCAATCTAAGCAATCTTGTCGGAACTGTGATTGCAAAAAAAATGGGTTTGCCGACATCGGGAATAGTGCCGGCGTTCAATATCAATTCTGTGTTGGGCGAGTTGCTCGATGGGGTTTATGACGGCACATCGTCTGCACCTGTGCCTACATATTCGCCGGCGATGGATATGGCTTACCCTTCAGGCTGGCCCAGACTTGAGGCAATATATGGCGGAAGTCTCGAGGCGGCAAGAGCCGACATATTGCGTAGCAACCCTGTTACCGATGCAGAGATTGCTGCAACGGTCAACGCTTTGCGCGAGAAAGGTTATACGATAGATACGCATGGCGCTGTGGCGTATGTGGCGGCGGCTCGTCTCGGTGCTGATGTGCCGAAAGTTATATTTGCCACCGGTCATCCGGCCAAGCAGCTCGATATAATGACGCACATCACCGGCGCGGCTATCGAACTGCCTGTGCAGCTCACTCGTTTTATGTCTGTAAAGCGCAACCCCATGAAGATTGCTCCGACTCTTCCGGCGCTAAGAAAACTTATGAACAACTATAACTAATATAAATATTAAAACAATGGCTAACAAACGCGACCTTAAAAAGTATATCCGCAATACTTGCGGCTCTCTCGCAGGCGAAATCCTTCTTGCCCGCGCGGCATTCCCTGTAATCGACCGTAAGACCGTTCACGATATCATCAACGATATCGCTCTGCTGCAGGGCACTTCGCTTGCCAAAGTATCTGTGGCTTTCGATAAGAAAGAACGTGACTTCGCCGACCCCGCAGAATACCGCAAGGCCCGCTCTGCGTACTATGCCAAGGCTTATGATAGTCTTATCTGCGGATTTGACGACGCCGTACTCGAAATTGTCAAGAAGATGAACGCCGCTCTTCCCGCCGAAGTCCGCGAAGCCATCAAAGAAGCTGCCGCTGAATGAGTTTCTGCGGTAAACTACTGAAACTTTTCGGCTGGACGGTTGCCGTTACGGTGCCCGTTCCGCCGAAATGTATCATCTGCGTGGCACCCCATACGAGCAACTGGGATTTTATTGTCGGTAAACTCGCTGTGGCATCGGTCGGTGTCAAAGCCGGATTCCTCATGAAGGAGAGCTGGTTTTTCTGGCCTCTCGGCTGTTTCTTCCGTGCTATCGAAGGCGTTCCCGTGCCGCGTGGACGTAAATCAGTGCGCCCGCTTACCGACGTCATAGTCGAGCGTTTCGAGAATACCGATAATCTTGTGCTTGCAATCACGCCCGAAGGTACCCGCAGCCGCACATGCGAATGGCATACCGGCTTTCTCCGCATTGCCTTGCAGGCCAAAGTGCCGGTCATGCTTGCGGTTCTGGATTTTGAGCATAAGAAGGCCATGATAGAGCGGACATTCGAGCCAAGCGGCGATTTAGATGCCGATATGGCCGCTATCAAGGCATATTATCGGCCCTTTAAAGGAAAATACCCTGAAAAATTCTGTGCGGAATGAATACTAATCTCCGAGTTGCCACTCTGCCTGTAGCTATCGTGCCGGCTGATAAGGAAGTGAATCTCGACGCTGTCGAAAAAGCGCTCGAAAAACTTCCTGAAGGAACCGATATTGTAGTATTACCCGAACTTTTTTCTACGGGATATACGGAGGATTCAGATGTGTTGCATACCCTTGCCGAGCGTAATACCGGTGCGACAATTGATAGGGTCAAAGAGTGGGCTGCCCGTACAGGAGCCGCCTTTGCAGGCAGCTATCTTGCTATTACTCATCCTCGTATATATAATCGGGGTTTCTTCATAGAGCCCTCCGGTGAGGAGACTTTCTATGACAAGCACCATCTTTTCTCGCTAAGCAAAGAACCACAGCTTTTTGCCGCCGGCACAGAACGGCCTCTGATTGTACGGTTCAGGGGCTGGAACATATCGCTTGTAGTGTGCTATGATTTGCGTTTCCCGGTATGGTGCCGCTCCCGTAAGGGCGACTACGATCTTATGCTGGTTGTTGCCAACTGGCCGAAGGCCCGCGGGTATGCCTGGGAACATCTGCTCATTGCCCGCGCCATTGAAAACCAGAGCTGTGTGGTTGGTGCTAACCGTGGAGGGAATGACGCCTATGGCGATTATGATGGCATGAGTTATATCTTCGACAGCCGAGGTATGGCTGTGGGGGTGCGACCGGCCGACAGTCCGTTTATAGTAGCAGACCTCGATGGTGCGCGACTGGAAAGTTTTCGACGTAAGTTCCCTTTCCAGTTCGACGCCGACGATTTCAGCCTTAAATAGAGGCGTGAAGCAAAAGCTACAGTTTCTTAATCCAGTCGAGAATCAGCTCCTGTACCATAGGCTTATAGGGGAAATCATCGCGGAATCCCCAGCCGTGTCCACCTGTAGGGAAAACATGAAATCCGGCCTTAATGCCGTTTGCTTTGAGCGCCTGATAGTATAGAGCGCCGTTTTCGGGTGCTACGCCTCCATCGTTGTCGGAATAGAATATTAGAGCAGGTGGAGTATTCGCATTCACTCTCAGTTCATTTGAAAATTCGCGCAGAGCCTGCCAGTTGTTTGCGCGGGCGCCAAGGAGATTGCGCATGGACTCATGGTGGGTATATCGGCTGTCGGAAGTCACAACCGGGTAGAAGAGTATGGTGAAGTCAGGTCGCGAGAGCGAGTCGGCCTCGTGTGTGGAGACTGTTGTGGCAAGGTGCCCTCCGGCAGAAGAGCCCATTATGCCTGTCTTGCCTGCGCCGAGAGCTCGTAGCTGTCGCACGGCTTCGCGGGCGTCCGATTCGGGCACTTCGGAGTGCCCGTTTGGCAACCGATAGCGTACAACACCGGCTGTGATACCGTTTTCTGCATACCAGCGCCCTATGTCATGGCCTTCATGGCCTATGGCCAGCCCGGAGTATGAGCCGCCGGGAAGAATCGCTACGGCTATGCCGCAGTCCTTGTCTTTGTCGGGGCTGTATATTGTCATTTCGGCAAGCTGGTCGCCGGGGTTTCCGTTATCGTTCGGGTTGCCGGCCGGCCACAAATTGACTGTCCGGGGCTCTCCGGCACAAGCGTAAAAAGCAGCCGATAAAAAGAGGCAAAGCGATAAAATTCTGTTTTTCATGCTTTTCTGTATTTATGGATTAGAAAAAGGACTATAGATGTCAGCAGTGCCGAGCCAAGGGCGGCATACCAGCTGTAGAGCGTCGGCTCGTCGGTGATGACGCCGCCGTCGCGCACTTGTTTCCAGGCTACGATGACAAACATCATATTGTTGAGCGTATGGGCCAGTATTGGAGCCCACAGACAGCCTGTCCATATCAGAAGATAGCCGAAATAAGCGCCGAGCAGCACTCTGGGTACGAAGCCGTAGAACTGGAAATGCATTGCGCTGAATATAATCGCCACAATCCATATGGCAAGATGCCGGTTGACTCCACCGGTAGTGAGCAGGCGCTGGAAGCAGCCTCTGAACAGGAGCTCCTCGGAGAAACCGGCGGCAAGGCCTATTATGAGCAGATTTAAAGCGAGCGCACCGATTGAAGTATTGCTCAGAAGGAGGCTCATGGTCTGGAAACTTGCGTCTTCAAGCTGTCGGGCGGCGCGTCCGAATCCTTCAAGACAGTCGGGGAGTGTTATGTGGTAGTTCCAGTATATTATATTTTCCTGAATAGGAATAGATACAAAAAGCATCGCAATGATGAGCGCTATGCTTCTGAACGGCACTCTTTTCGGTATGCAGAGCAGTTCGGCAGGACGACGAGTCACAATCATCGCAGTGGCTATTGCCGGTATGATGAAAGCGAATACGTCCTGAAGCATAGCGCCGATACGCAGAGCGGCCGGAAGATTGTCAGCCAGTATTTTCGACACGAATCCTACGGCCAGAGCCGTTATTCCGTAGCATAATATGAAAGTGAAGAGCAGCAGAAGCAGCCGCTGGCCCAGAGTTAACACAAGGTCGCTTCTTTTCATGATATTTTGGTGTAAAATGGTTGGACAATAGCCGTATATCTGTCTGTGACGATTCCATTTGAGTCGCGTATTACGATACTTTCGGAGGCGCATGGGCCATCGGACGGAGAGAAATCGAAAAGCGCTCTTACGGGAGCCTTGCCCTCGCGGGGTATGACCGAACAGAAGCGGCGCAGTTTCAATGCTGCCAGTTCGGCCTCGAAGATAATATCGTCTGCGCGGTCTGCGGGCAGAATCAGTCCGAGGTGTCCGTCGGGCGCAAGATGCTGTCGGGCGAATGCGAAGAGAGAGGTGCTTGTAAGAGAGGCTTCATGCCGTGCCGTTGCGCGCCTGCTGTCTGGAGCAATGAGGCCGGAGGTGAAAAACGGCGGATTGGATATTATTATATCTACAGCAGATGAAGGAGTGAAAAGAGAGAAATCGGTGTTTACTATTTTCAGCCGTCGCGACCATTGAGAGGTCGCGAAGTTGTGCCGCGCTGCGGCTGCAGCCGCTTCGTCTATCTCTATGCCGGTGATTTCAGCGTGAGACATGCACTGGGCTGCCATGAGAGACAGAAGGCCAGAGCCTGCGCCGATGTCGAGCACGGTGTGTGCCTGTGTGTGTTGAGGCAGAAACCAAGCTCCGAAAGTGACGCTATCGGAGCATATTTTCATGCCGCAGTCGCGGTCGTCGATATCGAACTGTCTGAAATGAAAAACGCCCATAGTCATTCTGTGGATTCGGGAACCGCTATGTTGTGTTTGTCGAAAATAGCTTTGGCCCGGCTGATAAATGTTTCGGCTTTGGAGCGCCACGCGGGGTCTTCCACCTTGTCGGCTTCGAGAACCTTGTAGTTGTTTTTCGGAGAACTGCCGGGAATCGTGAAAAGCAGCTTGTAGTAGGCTTCGCTTACGGTGATTTTATTATCTTCGCCACGTTTGAGCCTTACTCGGGCGAGGGCGCCTCCGCGAGTGTCGGGCGTCTTCATGTTCGACACGAAATTGCCAAGAGAGTAAACCAGAAATATGTTTTTCTCAGGGTAGTAGCGGTTTGGGCGGAACTCCATGGGCTGAATCACATGCGGGTGCGCGCCTATAATCATATCTACGCCGAGGGCTTCGAGGAAATCGGCGGTGCGCTGCTGGCTTTTGTTGGGTAGAAGCACATATTCATCGCCCCAGTGGATACAAACGGCTATGGCTTCGGCTCCCGCGGCGCGTGTGGAATCGACATCGGCTTTTATGCGGTTGCGGTCTATATAGTCTACAACCACGCCCTGGCTCGGATTTATGCCGTTAGTGCCATAGGTGTAGTTTAGAAACCCGACTTTGATGTTGTTGATGTTGGCTATCAGCGGGAGGGCTTTGGCGCGTGCCGAATCACACTCGTATGTGCCGAGATGCCTCACGCCAAGTGTGTCGAGATTGGCGATGGTGGCACGAAGTCCGGCGGCTCCGCGGTCGAGGGTGTGGTTGTTGGCGGTTAGAAAAAGGTCGAATCCGGCCTCTTTGAGGGCCCTGGCAAATTCCGGCGGTGCGTTGAAGCACGGGTAGCCGCTGTATGGGGGGCTGGAAACCGGTGTTTCAAGATTGACGACAGCAAAATCGGCCATTGCCACACAGGGAGGTAGCGACGCGAAATAGCTGCTGTAGTCGTATGTGTTTTTGCCACAACGCGCAGCGTCGAGCTGCGCGCTGTGTTGCATGGCATCGCCCACGAAGACGAGTTCGGCCTCGTCGTAGCCGAAAATCAGCGAAAGAATCGAAACATACAGCGGCAGTATAACCGCTACCAGTCCCGTCATTTTTTCTCTTCAGCTCTTTCGGCAGCGAGCAGGGTGTTCTTCATGAGCATGCAGATGGTCATGGGCCCAACACCGCCCGGAACCGGGGTGATGAAGCTGCATTTTGGCGCTACAGATTCGAAATCGACGTCGCCGCTGAGGCGGAAACCGCTCTTGCGCGATGCATCGGGCACGCGGGTGGTGCCTACATCTATCACAGTGGCGCCGTCAGCTACCATATCGGCGGTGACGAAGCCGGGGCGCCCCAGCGCCGCAACGAGAATGTCGGCCTGGCGAGTCACCGACGCAAGGTCGGGTGTGGCGCTGTGGCATACTGTGACGGTGGCATTGGCGCGGTCGCCTTTCTGCATGAGCATTGCGGCAAGTGGCTTGCCTACAATGTTGCTGCGGCCGATTATGACTACTCGCTTGCCGGATGTGGCAATACCGTTTCGGGCAAGGAGCTCTACGATGCCGGCTGGTGTGGCCGAGTGGAAGCAGGGAAGACCGAGCGACTGGCGTCCGACGTTGACAGGGTGGAAGCCGTCTACGTCTTTCTCGGGGTTGATGGCCTCGATTACGGCATTCTCGTCGATGTGCCGGGGGAGGGGAAGCTGCACGATGAAGCCGTCGATATCGGGGTCGTTGTTAAGTTTGTCGACGGCAGCCAGAAGTTCGTCCTGCGAAAGCGGTTCCTCCGGGGTGCTCTCGAAGCGAATGAGCGCGGACTCGAAGCCGCACTCGGCGCAGGCCTTGATTTTGTGCGCTACATAGGTTTCGCTGCCACCGTCGTGGCCTACGAGTATGGCGGCGAGGTGAGGGCGTCGTTTGCCTTCTGCAACTCGTTTCTCTACTGCTGCGGCAATCTCCTGCTTGATTTCGGCTGCCGCCTTCTTACCGTCGATAAGTTCCATATGGAAATTCTTGATAACTAAACTACTATAAATTCAAATTATTTGCGGCGCTGCATGGCTTTGGCCTGTCGCATGTTGCGCATCATGGCGGCGGGATTCGAGCCCATTGTGCTCACCTGATGCATCATCTTGCGAATCTGGTCGAACTGTTTGAGCAGACGGTTTACGTCCTGTACGGACGAGCCGGAGCCCTTGGCTATGCGCTGCACGCGGGTGCCGCGGATTACTTCGGGGTGCTCGCGTTCGTAGGGGGTCATAGACATGATGATGGCCTCGATGCCCTTGAAAGCGTCGTTGTCGATGTCGACGTCTTTGATGGCTTTGCCTACGCCGGGAATCATGGCGGCGAGGTCTTTGAGGTTGCCCATCTTCTTTATCTGATTGATTTGCTTGAGGAAGTCGTTGAATGTAAACTGGTTCTTACGCAGTTTCTTGGCAAGTTCTTCGGCTTCTTTCTCGTCGTACTGCTGCTGGGCTTTCTCAACGAGCGACACGATGTCGCCCATGCCGAGGATACGGTCGGCCATACGGGCGGGATAGAACACATCGATTCCGTCGAGGCGTTCGCCCGTACCGACAAATTTGATAGGTTTCTCTACAACCGAGCGGATAGAGAGCGCGGCACCGCCGCGGGTATCACCGTCGAGCTTTGTGAGCACGACACCATCGAAGTCGAGGCGCTCGTTGAAGGTCTTGGCCGTGTTCACGGCGTCCTGGCCGGTCATGGCGTCGACCACGAAAAGGATTTCGCCGGGGTTGACGGCGTTTTTGATGGCCTCGATTTCGTCCATCATCTGTTCGTCTACGGCAAGGCGGCCGGCGGTATCGATGATGACGAGGTCGTAGGCGTGGTTGCGGGCGTAATCGACACCGCGCTTTGCGATTCCGACGGGGTCTTTTACACCGTCTTCGGTATATACGTCAACGCCTATAGACTCTGCGAGCACCTTGAGCTGGTCGATGGCGGCAGGACGGTAGACGTCGCCGGCCACGAGGAGGGGGCGCATGCGCTTCTCTTCCTTGAGCTTCTTGGCAAGTTTGCCGGTGAATGTTGTCTTACCGGAGCCTTGCAGACCCGACATGAGGATAATCGAAGGCTTGCCGGTGAGTTTCAAGGGCACGGGTTCGCCGCCCATGAGCGAGGCAAGTTCGTCGTGCACGATTTTCACCATAAGCTCGCCGGGCTTGATGGCGTTTATCACGTTCTGGCCGAGAGCCTTCTGCTTCACTGTGTCGGTGAATGTTTTGGCTACTTTATAGTTTACGTCGGCGTCGATAAGCGCACGACGCACGTCCTTGAGGGTTTCGGCTACGTTGATTTCGGTGATTCGGCCTTGGCCTTTGAGCAGTTTAAAGCTTCTTTCGAGGCGGTCGCTGAGTTTTTCGAACATGATGATTACAGGCGGTTTGTGGCGGTGTCGGGGAATATTACTTTAGGAGTGAACGAGCGGGCTTCTTCGGGCGTCATAGATGCATAAGCCATTATTATGACGATGTCGCCGGGCTGCACCATGCGGGCTGCGGCGCCGTTGAGGCATATGGTGCCCTTGCCGCGTTCACCGGGTATGGTGTATGTGTCGAGGCGGGCGCCATTGTTGTTGTTCACTATATATACGCGCTCTCCGGGCAGTATTCCGGCAGCGTCGAGGAGGTCTTCGTCGATTGTGATGCTTCCGATGTAGTCGAGGCGTGCCTCGGTAACGGTGACACGATGTATTTTCGACTTCAGAACTTGTATAAACATGTCGTTCAGTATCTTATATTGTCAATAAGGCGCACGTCGCCGCAGTAGACCGTAGCACAGCCGGCGGCGCCGAGTTCGCCTGCTTCGGCCCATTCCTTGATGGGCTGCATGGTTTTGGCGTCTACTATCTGGAAATATTCGGTGCGAAGGCCGTCGATGTCGTCGATAGCTGCTGTTGTGGCTTTTTCTACTTCCACTGGGCTGAGGCCCTGGTTCTTGAGCTCGATGCTTTGTTTGAGGAGATAGTGGATTTTAGGCGCAACTTCGCGGTCGGCGGCTGTGAGGCGCACGTTGCGTGAACTGAGGGCGAGGCCGTCGGCTTCGCGGACGATAGGGCAGGGCACAATCTCGAGGTCAAAACCTTCGAGTTCTACCATGCGGCGGATAACGGCAATCTGCTGGAAGTCTTTTTCGCCGAAATAGGCGCGGGTGGGCTGAGACCATGCAAAGAGTTTGCTCACAATCTGGGCAACGCCGTTGAAATGTCCGGGTCGCATTGGCCCTTCCATCACTTCAGCCACAGGACCGAGGTCGAACACACGTGTGTCGGGCTCAGGGTAGATTTCTTCTACCGAGGGCATGAATACGTAGTCTACACCGCAGCTTTCGAGCATTGCAGCGTCGGCCTCTTCGGTGCGGGGGTAGGTCTGCAAGTCGGCTGCATTGTTGAATTGCGTGGGGTTGACGAAAACGCTTACTATAACGACATCGTTTTCGCTGCGGGCTCTGTCTACGAGCGATTTATGGCCTGCATGAAGGGCGCCCATAGTGGGCACCAGGCCTATGGAACGCCCGGCGGCACGGTTTTGGCCGGCTACTTCGCTCAGGCGTGAGACGGTGCGGATTATTTCCATTTCTTTTTGTTGCGGCGCGATAAGCGCCTGTTTTCCGGCTGCAAAATTACAATTTTCCCGACAATCGCACAAATATTATTGGGCGAGCGGTTTTATTATGGTGCCGGGGTCTGCTTTTATGCTGTAAATGTCCTTGTCGGAATCTTTTTTCAAGTCGAGAGTGACTATGCGTGTGCGGCGGGGCGAAACCACGCTGTCGGAGTAGTGGACGTGGTACACGTAGCGTAATTTGCCTTCCCGGTCTTTAAAAATATCGCCGTGACCGGAGCCATTTTCGCCTACTATAGACCGATGTATTATCGGGTTGGCGCTGTTCTTTTCCCATGGGCCTAAGGGAGAGTCGGCAACAGCGTAGCCCACGGCATAATCCGGGCTCATGAAGTGGTTGGCCGAATAGAAAAGATAGTATTTTCCGTCGAGTTTTACGACTGTAGGCCCTTCCATGATAGGAGCACTTTCATATGCGCCGGTATCTTCCCATGGCTGGTCGTTGCGGAAACAGTTTCTGAGTGTGCTGTCGACGATATGGCCGGTTTCAGGGTCGAATTCGGCTACCCAAAGGAAATTGCCATTGTCGAAGCGGACGTGATAGAGATACCATTTTCCGTCGTCATCTTTAAAAAGGAAAGAGTCGATATTTTTCTCTGAGCCGTCGATTGGCGCTATCTCGTCTTGAGTGAAGCGGCCGTTGATACTGTCTGCCTTGGCGAAAGAAGTCTGCTCGTCGGCTGTATATGTCAGCCAGTACTCCGAACCCTCTTTGATTATCTGAGGCGCCCAGAAGCCTTTGGTGCCGAATGTTGAGTCGCCGCATTGCAGTATCATAGAGTCGGGAGCGACGTGACGCCAGTTTACCAGGTCAGTCGATTCGAGCAATGCGAATCCTTGAGGCTCGCCGCCGCGTGTGCCGGTTAGAAAATATGTGCCGTTTTCCTCGAAAACCGTAGGGTCGGCATAAAAAATTTCGCTGGCTGAAGCCTCGGCAGATTTCTGGCCGGAACCACTGCACCCAACAAGTGCGACCGCAGACATCACCGAGCAAAATAATTGTATCTTTGTCATAATCTATGGGTTATTTCATTTAAGTAATTTTAGAGGTTGTTTAATAACATATGTGAAATCACAGGTTGGTGTATTTTTGCTTAAATTGCACACTATGAAGAGGGAACAT
>CAJTOB010000042.1 GCA_910578035.1 uncultured Muribaculaceae bacterium | reverse complement strand
ATCAATGATGCGAAGCTGTTTCATCCATTCTTCCGTGCCATTGCGTCGGCTGTCCGAAGAAATTACTACTTTTGCTCATGGTTATTCATGGTTTGTTTGGCGACACCAAAAATAACTAATTAGGGCTGACTCCTGCAAATGGTAATCGACTTTTGTCGCTTGCCTTAGCAAGAATCAGCCCTAATTTTTCAATCGCTCAAAAAAGTTTAGCGGACAGTAATAATTATAAATACAACAACACAAATGGCAAAGAAATTTATCTGCGCCGTGTGCGGCTACGTTCACGAAGGTGCCGAAGCTCCCGAAAAGTGCCCTCTCTGCGGCGATCCCAAGTCGAAGTTCAAGGAAATGACTCCTGAGGAGGCCCTCCAGTTCGTCACTGAACATGAAATCGGCGTGGCCAAAGGTTGCGACGAGGAGATGATCAAGGACCTCAACGCCCACTTTATGGGCGTGTGCATCGAGGTCGGCATGTATCTGGCGATGTCGCGCCAGGCCGACCGCGAGGGCTATCCCGAAATCGCCGAGGCGTTCAAGCGCTACGCCTGGGAAGAGGCCGAGCACGCCTCGAAGTTCGCCGAACTGCTCGGCGACTGCGTGTGGAACACCAAGACCAACCTCTACAAGCGCATGATGGCCGAGGCAGGCGCCAACGCCGACAAGATGCGCATCGCCGCCAACGCCAAGAAGGCCAACCTCGACGCCATCCACGACACCGTGCACGAAATGGATAAGGACGAGGCCCGCCACGGCCGCGACTTCGCAGGTCTCTACGCCCGCTACTTCGGCGACAACAAGTAAGATTCCGTTTCCGCAAAAACAACGAGGAGGATGCCGCGACGAGCGGCATCCTCCTCGTTGTTTTCAAATTATAGCCGGAATCAGTCCCGGCCCCGGCCGGCTAGGGCGGATGCGCGCTTCGACACGCGCCATTCGCTGTAAAGCAGCCAGGGAAGAGTGCGGACGATGTTGAAGCACCTCCGCAGCTGCTTCTTCGGCTCCTGGACGATGCGGTGGACGAACTCGAGGTGGTGGCGCACCATCCACCGCGGGGCGCGTTTTACGGCCGCGTCGCCGCCGCTGTAGAATTTGAAGGCCGCTCCGACGGCGATCATCACGCCGCGGCCGAGGCAGGGCTTCAGCCGTGACATGAATATCTCCTGCTTTGGCGCCCCGAGTGCAATCCAGACGATGTCGGCCCCGTCTTCCTCAATCATTCTGGCGATGGCGGGGTAGTCGAAGCCGTCGACGGGCCTGAAGGGGAGTTCGACGAACTTCATGTCCTTCACGTCGGGGTTGTGCCGGGCGAGGCTCTCCCTGAGGCTGTCGAGGATAGGCTGCTGGGTGCCAAGGAATATCATGCGGTACTTGCGGCTATTCACTATGTCGATGAAGATGTCGCTGCCGCAGTACTGCTCCCTGGTCCGGCCGTAGATCCATTTGACATACATGGGCACGTAGCTGCTGTCGCAGACCGAGAACATGCCGCCGTTGACCACCCGCAGGTATTCCTCGTTGCGGTTGGCGGTGTTCAGGATCACGCCGTCGGCCACGCACACATAGTCGGAACCGGGCTTTCCAAGCCTGTCGGCTATGGCCTCGTGCACCCTCCCGCGGTCAAACTCGTAACGTATTTTGAAATATGTCTCCAATGTAATAATGATAAGTTTATTTGGTAGGCAGGCGGAGCAATACGAATGTCCGCCGTTTTACGATGGCGAAAAAGTAGCTGCGCGCGAACACCAATGGCACTATCACGAAAAACCATGCCCCGAACTGCCCCTGGTCGGTGTAATGATGTGTTTTGAAATAATTGTAAAACAACACGTCGAACATATAGCTCGCAAGGTACATGTCAAGCGATACCTGTGAGATGCTTTGCAGAATCCGTCGGCACCATCCGGCTCTGACATCAAGATGGTAGACTGCCAGGAACACGGCGGCAGCCAGCGGCATCCCGATAACCCCGTTCCCTCCGCCAATCAGCTGAATCATCGAGTGGTTTTTGACAAACAAAGCGTTGAACACAGGATTGATCAGGCAGCACAGGATGATGAATCCAAAAAGTCTGAGCCGCGACCATTCCGGGCGGTATTCACGAATATACGCTCCGATGAAGTAGAAAGCGCAGGGATAGATGACTTTCCAGTAGCCCGGCACAAGATGAACTCCATAGCGGTTGAAGAGGTCAGGCAGGGCGCACAGGAGATACATCGTCAGAATCAGGATGTGTTTGTGCCGTCTGGTTTCGATGTTTTTCCACAGAATATTCAGGAACGGAGTGAGCAGGAACAGGCCGATCCACATCTCGATATACCAGGCATAACTGATTGCAGAAAAATCAGTTATCTTTAATATCCATTGTATTGCGGAATAATGTTCGCCAACGTAATGCTCTCGGAAAAGTATGGTGATGACTGAGATGAATACATAGCTCAGAATCACTGCGATCAATCCTGTATAGTATTTTCGGCTGATTGTCTTGTTCAAGTTTAAATACCCTGTAAGAATCAGGAACAGGGGAACATTGGCTTGAAAGAGAGTTCGGCCCATTCCTTGCAGAAACATCGAAGGCCCTTGGAATATAGCATCGTGAGCCGGCGTATTAATGAAAAAGTGTCCGGCGATTACGAAAAGTATCGCCAGGCACCTGGCAATGTCAAGCCCGGCGCTGCGTTGCTTTAAATGGGGGGTAAATACTTCATACATAACACTATATGGGTCGGCTTTGAATCTCTGTGATTAAGGATGCCCACTTGGAGGAGATCACCTCGGTGGAATATCGGGTGCGGAGTTTGCTGTTAGCGGCCGCGCCGAGTCGGGCTGATTCGGCGGAATCTGCCCAAAGTGACGAGACGGCAGCGGAGAGAGAGTCGGTATCGTTGGGAGTGAACAGCACGCCGATCGCATCTGTGCCTCTGCCGATGATTTCTGAGAAACCGCCGTGGTCGGGGGCGATAGTCGGTTTGCCGTAACGGGCTGCCTCCAGAATCGCCATCGGGAAGCCTTCGTAGCAGCGGCTTGCCATTACGAAGAAGCGGGCTTCCGAGTTGAAGCGTTCGAAACCAGCTCCGCTAAGATGCCCCATCAGCTTTACGTTTTCGGGAAGGTTCTCCACTAACTCCTTGTCGCGCACGGCTCCGGCGAGGCGGAAGGGTATGCCGGGGTTGCGGCGAGCCGTCTCGATAATCATATCCACCCCTTTCTCGCCGCTTATACGGCCGCTGAATGCTACGTAACCGCCATCGGTCGAGGCGGACGGTTCGGCAGTGGCATCGATCGAGTTGGGGATTACGACGATTCTTTCCGCCGGGAATCCGGCCGCTATCAGTTTGCGGCGCTGGAAGTCGGTGATGCAGGCGAAGCGGTCGACGCAGTCGAGGTAGTGGCGGCGCAGGCGGGCAACGGCATTGCGGGCGGCATAGCCAACGGATTTCAGCATCGAGTGCTCGCAGTTGTATCTGACGCATCCCCATTCGTTACCTTTTTCGAGACACAGCTCGCAGGGACGGTTGTTCCTCATAAACAGCCCTGTTGGGCAGATCAGGCGGAAGTTGTGGACCGTCATGATCACAGGGACTCCGGCTTTCTTGCACTCCCTTAGGGCCGCGGGGGAGATGAACGGGAAAAGGTTGTGGATGTTTACGACATCGGGCTTCTCCCGCCTGAGCGCCTCTCGCATAGCCTTCACGCCGCCAGGGCAGTAGACCCCGGAGACGAATCCCCGAATTTTGCCGGAAAGGCTTTCGCGAGCGCCTGCGGTGGTCATTCTCAGCTGGGCGACATCGTGCCCGAGTCCACCCAGCATAGCTGCCATCTTGTCGACAACCGCCTCCTCTCCCGAATACTTCCCGTAGTCGTTATGAACCAGCAGTACTTTCATTAGAATCTAAATTTGGATGCTATTTGCCATGCGGAGTTGAATAGGAATATTCTTATATGGTCAACTATGACGCAAAATGCGAAAATGCCAGCAAACAAGGTTGTTACTCCTACAAGGGTATAGAGCCCCAATCCGTTTAAATCAGCGCAGATTTTCTGATATGTTCCATATATGAGCGGATGCATATGGAAAAGATATACTGCGAATGCGGATGCTGCTATGTAATTAATAAATGTACTATATCTAATCTCTATTTTGGAGAAGAAAAGGAAAAGATATATTGATGACAAAATCACTAAAGGATTAAGGTAGCCATATAGGCTCTTCGAAATTCCAATTGCCAGCAGCAGAGCGTTACAAATTACCAAAATCGCACCTAAGGCAAGGTATGTCAATAAATCTTGTGACGCTGAGAATGAGGTGAATTTTAGGTTGTATCTACGAAGGTATGCCCCAGTCAAATATATCCCGATTAAGCTGATCAGGCTCATCCCCTCGTTAAACTCAGTAGATAGGCATAAATAGCCGTATATGGTACTAAATAAATAAAATAACAGGATGTAAAGGCCTAATTCTTTTTGAGTTGACTTGTCTATGAACGCGTTAATCAACGGAGCCAGTATGTATAGACAGAGATATGCGGAAATGAACCATCTGGCTCTGAGGTAATCAAAACACGCAGGTATCCAGTTCTGTGGCTCGCTCAATCTAAATATTTTAGCGATTACAATGCCGGCTATAATCCAAAAGAAAATTTGAAATAGGAGATTCGAGAATGATTTAAGCCTCCATTTAATGCCGAAATATCCGGAAATCAGTACAAAGCAATTGACACAAACAAATGCCAAACTACGCAGTTCGAGGTTGAAAATGGTTTCAAACAAGTTTGTATGGATGCTTTGCGGAGAGGGTAAACACCTGGAAGGGATATAATGTATCAGAAGCACTAATGCCATTGCAACGATTCTAAGCAACTCAAGATTGCTCTTTCGATGCTTAACTGCCCCCCCCATTGTCACTGGCGGTTTATCGCTGTGCATCTTGACTGATGTTGAATTGTTAAACAAGTAGCTTAATGACGCATAGCGCCCAGAAGGGTACCGCCGGTTAGTGAATATCGCAGATTGTTCGCCTGGCAGAAAGCATGAATGTCATCCAGGATGCGCATTTGATATTCCCGGATTTCTGCGGCGCTTAACTTTCTTTTTCGCATAATCATTTAATCGATTGACCTGTTTTGCCAGGCTATGGTTCGGTACGGATGATGGAACTATTATATTGCTTGGTGACAGAATCCCAACTGAATATGTCGCGTCTGTCGAAGTTTCGTTTCGCTATGGAGTGCAAGACCTCGGGGTTTTGTTTCAGATTGGATATGATGTCGACAAGCTGTTGCTCAGAGTTGAAAATGAACCCGTTCTCTCCATCCTTGATGATTTCCGGGGCGATTCCGACCGGTGTGGAAATGACGCATCTGCCAAGTACGAACGGCTCAACGATGCTTTGCCCGAAAGTCTCGCTATTGCTTGCGACGATGGCGGCATTGCAGTCAAGGTATAGCTGTTTGATTTCGTCTTTCGTCATGAAACCAGGGAATTTGACCTGTTTGTCGATTCCAAGGCTTTTGGCGAGCGATTTCATCTCATCAAGCAAAGGCCCGTTGCCAGGCAGTGTCAACGTGGAAAGCCTGTCGCCTGACTGATGTATATATCGGCTGAAAGCGGTTATTATCAGGTCTTGATTCTTCCCATGCCGGAATTGTGCGGGAAAAATGAGATTCAGGCAGCCTGTCGCCGGGGGCTGGTGCTCCTGAAGGAAGAAATCGTCTTTAACTCCGAGCGGGATTAGGGCTATCTTGTACGAGAGTAGCCTGAATTTCTTTCGCAGGTATTCGGTCATGCATATCACGTGGTCGGTAGCCATAAACAGCGCGCTGCCGATAACGGCTTGTGCGATGCGGGATTTAATCGGGCTGTTGTGGCGGAACCCGTGCAGCGTGTACACGATTTCAAGTCTGCGCCGGAACAACAGTTTGCTTTTAACTGCGAAAGCGATGGCCAGCTGCCAGTTGTTCTGGACATGTACTACGTCGATTGATTCTTTTTTTACGATTTCAAGAATGCTGTTGACGAGTCTGGAAAAATCGGCATGGTCGTCAAGGCGACTGACAGTATTGAGCCGGACATTGTTCTTTTTCAATAGGGAAATCAGCCCGGGTTCCTGTTCGTTTTCACTGCCAACAGCAACGACATATGTTCCAGATCTGTGGATCGAGAGCAGTTGGTCGGTCAGCAGCGCGCTTATGCCGATTTTGTAGTCTGACGCGAAATATAGTAGTCTTTTCATTGTTCAGTGTTTTTTAGTCCTTCGAAAAGGGTGACCCATTGTCTCATAACGACCTCTTCGGAGAATCGGCTTTTTATCGTAAGGGCGGCCTTGTCGCCAATCGAAGACCTCAAAATCTCGTCGTCCATCAGTCTCTCCAATCCGGCAGCGAAGCCGGGAATGTCGCCGGGCGTTACTAAAAATCCGTTTTCTCCGTTGTCAATCATTTCCGAAGGTCCGCAAGGGCAATCAAATGCGACAGAGGCGGCTCCGAACGACATAGCCTCCATTAGTGACAGCCCGAATCCCTCGTACCTTGACGGGAAACAATAGATGCTATGGCTCTGATACAGTTCTTTGACATCTTTGGTCGGCGGCAAAATTGTAATCGACTGATTAAGTCCCGCTGAATCAATCAGATGCCGGAGATTGGCATAATCCGGGCCGGAGCCGACGATGTCAAGCGTCCATTCAGTCTTTAGCCTGTCGGGAAGTATTCCCCAGGCTTTGACCAGTATGTCGAATCCTTTTTGCGGGCATAGCCGTCCGACGGCAAGAGCCTTGCGTGTCATGGCCTTCTGGTTTGCGACGGTGGTGTCAAATGTCGAGGGATTCGGTATGACTGAGATGAGGGGGTATTGGGATCCCCAGTCGGCGGCATCGCGGTTGGAAAGAACCACGAATCGGTCATATTCGTTTATGTGCCGACGGTCGTTGCTGTCAAGCACGGCATTGATTGTCCTCAGAAGCAAAGGTGTGTTGTTGCTCTTTGCATCAAGCGCCCTGAAATCTTTGGAAAAATGTAGTTCGAGAATTTTTTTGCTGCCATCCTTGATTGACGGCAGGAATGTCATCTCATGGGTGAACATCGATACCGTGACATCCGGCTTGATCGTGTTTAGTGCGGATTCCAGCCTTTCCTTATGTCGTTTTTTAGCAGCCAATCGAGATGTTATGCGTTTGAGCAGGGGCTGTCGCATTATAGCCTCATAATCAATGCCGAGGTCGAGTGTGACAATTTTGTCGGAAAGGGCATAGAATGAGGGCCTTTCGTTTTGCGACGTGGTTATGATGCTTACGTCCCAATTCATGACATCTGCGAGATAGCTGGCCTTTTTGGCCAGCACACGTTCCATTCCGCCTGAATTGTATGTAGACGGTATGCAGTATGCTATTTTCATCGTCCCATAGCTTTGTCTATGAACATTCCAGGCATTACGGACAACGCCAGGATTACCCAAGGTTTGTATTTAAACGGGGTAAGGCTGATTGACTTAGCCGCACATTTGGCGGCGGCCAATCTGTTGCGGTGTCTGATGTTTATGGATGCCCGCATTTTATACCAGAATGCGGCATATTCCCTCACGCCGCTTTCCGGGTACTTGTCCAACAGCTCCATAAGACCGCGGCTCACAGCGTCTTTTGTGGATTTCAAATCGGCAGGAACCTGGCCGGTGGGGCCTGTTGTCGGTGTGTAGTAAACGGCAAGGGCTTTCGTGCTGTATGCGATTTTGTTCCGGCAGGCTAAACGGGCCCATGTCAGAAGGTCCTCGCCAGAGGTAATTCCGAGGGGGAATCCTCCGACGGCGTTAAAGCTCTTTTTGCGAGCTACGATGGAAATGGAGCAGATCGGTGGGTTCGAGGTGGATGCAACCTTGAAGTAATTGGATAAAACACCATGTTCGCCTCGGAATGGCAGATTGCGGATTGTCGTAGGTGTCGTCTTGCCGAACTCGTCGCGGAACTGGTAGTCGGTAACGAACACATCGCATTCGGGGTATGCCTCCGAGAGCCGCATCTGTGTCGCGAGATACTCCGGAAGCCATTGGTCATCGGCATCGAGAAGGGCAATGTATTCTCCACGAGCTTCTTCAATTCCTCTATTCCTTGCAGCTGAAACTCCGGCGTTGGCTTGGTTGATAAGGCGTATGCGTCGGTCGGCTATCTTGTTTACCTCGGCGACGCTGTTGTCCGTCGATCCGTCATTGACTATGACGATTTCGAAATCCTGATACGTCTGGCCAAGGACAGCCCGCAGCGTGTTTGCGATCAGCTTTTCCTTGTTATATAGCGGTATGACAATTGAAACCATCAGTCATTCAATTTGTTTTTTAGGGCGAGTGTCATTCCATAGAATCCATATGGCATCGATAGTGTCGCCATAGAATAGTTAACAGTATTGTCGGAATACAGTGTTGCAAAGACCCCAAGCATGGATGCTCCTGCTGTTATTGCGAACAACTTCACTCGGTCATCATCAGTGCCCCAATATATTCTGAAGCAATGGAGAAATATAAGCAACGCTATGGCAGTGTATAGATATAGGCCAATCAGCCCGTTGTCGCATTTTATCTGGACGAAGTCGCTGTGTGCCACTTTAAGGCCGCCGAAGATGCTGTGTGTGTACATGTATTGCTGCACCGCGCCTGTTCCTGAACCGATGATTTCGTGGCCGTCATACAGCGTCTGTTCGAGAAACTGCCACATTGCCTCTCGGGCATTCGTGTTGACATTGTCCATAGTAATGCCGCCCTCTCTGAAGTTCTCGATTGTGGCATTGTCTGTTCCTGCGTTGAACATCTTTTCACGAAGGCTGGGAATCGTGAACACTGCGATCACTCCTGCGATGAGGACGCCTGCGATAACGGGGAGCGACTTTATTCGCCAGCGTATTATGGCGAAGGCCATAATGGCTACTCCAGACCCCATGATGGATGTGCGGAATACCCAAAGGAAGCAAGGCAGGAGGAATAATACCGCATACCATAAATTCTTGTTCTTTTCATCGGTGAAGAAGAACAGCGAGATGGAGAACGTCATTATGGAGATATAGTGGATGGCACTTGCCGTGCCGTACCACAGCACTCCGGGAATCAGATACCCAATGAGCGGAACAAAAGAGAATATGATTGAGATGACAGCGACCTTTCGGGCTAAAACGGAAGCCTTGAACGCCACGGCGAAATTATCGACGGCTGCTGAGGCGAACAGGCAGAATACCAGAGGGTAAGAGTATTTCAGTATGACGCGGAACCCGTAGGCCGCTGATGGGGCGTAGAAGCAACCGATCACGAGCCATAGCAGGTATACGACGTAAAGCCTCAACGCCGGGCTCCAGATAGGTTTGTCTTTGACAATGCCGAACCCGATTAGGCAGAGCACCATAATGGTGAGCAGCCTGACGGCCATCAGATCAACAGCGAACGGAGCGGAAAAGGCGAGCAGGCCGGTCGAGAATGTCAGGACCCAGAACATTTCCGGGCCGGAGAAGTGATAATGCTCCGTCTTGTCGAACGGACTTTTTACGATTCTTCCGTCGGACTTCAGGAACTTGTAGCCGTACCAGGTTATAATCAGATAATATATAATATTCAGATATATCATTTAAAGCGAGTTGTAGAGCCGGGCTATGGCCTGGCGGTAGTTTGAGGTGGAGAATCTTTCGGCGCGGCGGACAGCGGCGGCAGACATCGATGAGACGCGGGCCGGGTCGGCCGAGAGACCGGCGACTTTGGCGGCAAGGTCGTCGATACCCTCGGAGCGGTGGAGCATGCCGCAGTCGGGTGTCACGACTTCGGGGAGGCCTCCGACCTCGGCGACCACCGGGACGCATCCGCGGGCCATTCCCTCTATGGCAGTCAGTCCGAACCCCTCGGAGCGCGAGGGCATAAGGAGGATGTCGACGCGGTCGTAACAGTCCTGCAGTTCGGTTTGCGGCTTGCGGCCGGAGAATTCAACGTGGTCTGCGATTCCGGCTTCGGCAGCTTGCTGCTCCATCAATGGGCGCAGGGATCCGTCGCCTACGACCAGTAGGCGTAATTTTGGGTTCCGCAAGGCCGCTTTGGCGAACGCGGGGACGACGAGATCCATCCCTTTGATTCTCTCAAGGCGGCTGACAACGCCGACGGTTATAGTGTGATTGTCGTTGAATGTGGGTCTCGGCTGGGGCAGGATCGAGATATGTCCCGGCAGATTGTTGTAGATTGTGAAGTGGCGGTGCGTCTCGCCGTCAAAAAGGCGCGAGGAGCCGAAGAAGCTCTTTTCGGCACGTTCTGTGATGCACTGAAACGCGGTCAGGCAGGTGCGGGAGAGAAGTTTGATTATCCGCAAGCCGTTGGGGGTGTAGATGTCGCCGGAGGTATGTGCTGTCGCGATTACCTTTTTTATGCCCAGGGCCTTGAGTAAGATGATAGGAAGAGCTCCCGGTGCCATATATTGAACGTGGGCGACCTCGGGCCGCTTTTCCCGTACGATACTGCGAAGCCCGTTCCACAGATGTTTGGCGGTCGCTTTAACGCCTTGAACACGAGAGCCGTCAGACGATAGCAGGCGCACCTCCGCCCCGGCGGCCTCGTAGCGCCTAACCATTCCCTTGGCATACTCGAAGTAGCAGGCTATCACGGGATTATGCCCCGCGGCAACCAGCGCTTCCACGAGGCTGAGCGTCTGGATTTCTGTGCCGCCGGTTAGCAGGCACGGTATGCAGACCAGTACGGTCATCGGCTGATTATACGTTTGAATTTGTCGGTGAACCGCGACAGGAACATCCGTGTCAGAGGGAAAATAAGCCCCCTGTCTCCTTTGTGATAGAATCGATACGAACCGGCTTTGCGGAATGATTTAAACCACCGGCCGAATGTTAATTCCTTATACAGCACGCGCCGGATGTCGCCTACTTCATCAATCATTTCGTATTCCGTATTAGAAATCTGTTGTTGTGGTTTATCGCTGATGTAGGCGGCAGCGATGTTGACCCCGGCTGACAAAGGATAGTGGGATGTGCCGTCGTTGCGCAGATTGATCTCGAAAAAGTAGTTCTTCCCTTTTTCCAGCCCGAACTCAATGCTGAACGGTCCTTTATAGCCTAGGCTGCGCACGAATTGAGCCACCTCGTTCTTTTCCGGCAGGTATTTGCCAATATCCGTGGAGATTATAGCGTGGGTGTATTCGCCGGTAGGGGAAACGCCGGGTTTTATGACAACAGCCGGAATCCAGACGTCGCCGTCGCTGAACGCGACACCAAGAAAGAGCAGGTCGGCCTCGTTTTCGATATATTGCTGGACGATGAAATTTTTAGTGTGACGGCCATTGGCGAGTGCCTCGCGCAACTCATGGCCGTTATGGCACACTTTCATGTCTCCCTTCGTCCCTTCCGTGCTGTTGAGCGGCTTGACCATGCACGGGTATTTTACCTTGTTGAACGAAAAGTCCGGGGTGTTGCTGTACTGGCTGTCGAGTATCCGTATGCCGGCTTGTTTCGCAAGATCGGTCTGCCGGTGCTTATCCATAAGGGATGAGACCTTGCCTTCCTGGCCTGCGTTCGGAAAACGGAATTTTCCGGCTAATATCCCGAAATTATTGTCAAGCAGCCTTTCAATCGTGTCGGAGGTGGGGTATATGACAGTCCCATTTGGAAATTCGTCCTTGTGAGCGAGAATCCATTCCAGCCCTTCCTCGTCAGAATCTACTTCGATTATATTATTGGCGAACTTGCTGTAGCCGATGATGTTGCCATTCTGAATGTCCTTGGGATTGCCTACGGACAGAATCAGCGGAGACGCGTTTATTTCTGCGAGTTCGTGCAGAACGCCGAGCGTGTTGTAGTTCCCCTGGCCGAAAAGTATGAAATCGCAGCTTCTCATCGCACTTTGAAGTAGAGTTCTTTATTCCAGCGGTTCGCGTCGACAAATACTTTAGGCAGCACTCCGCTCCACGGATTTCCGCAAGGAGCGAGAGGCCTGATATAAGCGTCCATCGCTTTCATTTTCAGTTCATACTCGGAGGGGGTCATGCTTAGTACGGCCGCGTTTTTCCAGTCAAGGCCTCGCCAGACTTTGTAGTACCACATCCATACGCAATATTCCCAGACAGTTGTGTCCTTAGCGACAAGTCCTTTGACGATTTGCGCGGTCTTGACGTGATCAGACCAGCCTTCGCCCCAATGGGGAACGAATACCGAATCCGGTTTCAGCCTGGAAAGAATGGCTTGCAGTCGCTCAATTTGCGGAAGGGTATTGTCGATGCCTCCATCCGGGCAGTCAAGTTCGTGGATGTTGCTTTCCGGCACACCGAGAATGGCGAGCGCCTTGCGGGTTAATCCGCGCCTTGCTGTGGTTATTTCCTCTTTCGATGTCGAGCAGCAGCCGTTGTGAGATCCCTCGCCGCCGGTCATGATTACGATATGCGGGGTGCGTCCTTCCGCCACAAGTCTTGCGATCAGTCCTCCGCAGCCTATAACCTCGTCGTCGGGGTGCGGAGCGATGATGACGGGTGCAATAACATCTTGTAACTTACCCCCCCCTAATGACTTAGACTTATTCTTTAAAGCATATATTCTAAATCGCTTCAAGGAGTCCTTCACTACTTTTTTCAACCGTAGTACAAAACGCTTGGTCCGAGTTATGCTCAGAACGATAGCAGTCAGAGTATTTGGCAAATGTTCTAATAAATAGAACAATAAATCATCCTTTGGATTAGGGTTGAACTGCCGGAGGCTGAGTAGATCAGTGTTAGCTCTTATGTAATTGACACACTTAATGCTATCGCTATAAGGATAATTTCTAGAGGTTTTTATTAGTTGCAGTACCTCTTTTTTCAGACGAGTCACGCACGCTTCTTTGTGGATGCCGGATATTCCGGACCTTTTGATATAGTCATAGGCAGCATCCCGTGACTTTATATTGTCGATGAATGAACGAGCGTCAGGTCGGTTTGTTATTGAAGTGAGGTTATATCGGTAACTGTAAAATGGATAATCAATCGCGGCGACTGATGTTGCTTTGTGAAAGACTTTAAGAGACCAATCGGTGTCCTCGTATGCGATATGCTCACGAAAGTATATCGCATGGTCCTGAATAAAATGTCTGAGATAACAGCCTGTCCACACGTTGCAAAGATAATCCTCTCTTGAGAGATATTCTATGCCTGAGAGATAAACGGGTTTTGGTCTGATGCCGCAGGAGTGGTGTTGTTGACCAAGATCTGTATAGCTGTTGGATTTCAGAACTGTTATATCGGATGGCGCATTGTCTATGATGTCTGATAACGAGCTTAATACGTTGTCGTCTGTAAGCATGTCGTCGGAGTCGACAAATAAAATCCAATCGCCATCAGCTTCGCGTATACCCGTATTTCTTGCCCCTCCGAGATGTAGGTTCGTCGGATTTCTGATTATGCGGATATTAGCATAATCCTTCTGTAATCTCTTTACAATGCTTATTGAATTATCAGGAGAGCAGTCGTCGACAACCAGTATCTCGAACTCGTTGACAGGGAATTTCTGATTCGCAATCGATTGAATGCATTTCTCGATATAGAGTTCGACATTATAGACAGGTACAATTACAGAGAACTTCATCGCGCTATGATTCTTGATGGTTGCGACACAATGATTGCTCCTTCGTCCGGGATATTCTTGACAGCAACAGCGCCCGCTGCAATAGTGACATCATCAGCAATTACGATGTTGCCGATGACAACGGAATTAGCGGTGACTTTTACCCTGTTGCCGATATGAGGACGGTTAGGAAGATTGTCCGTCGAGCTTTTGCCAATTGTTACGTTCTGCCATATTTCGCAATCTTCACCCATACTTTCGACATTAATTACTGTTGAGAATCCATGCCAGATGATTAAACCTCGGCCGATTTGATTAGATTCAGAATAGAATTCAAGATTATTCTGGGGCTTGGCAAAAAAGGAAAGCCAAGTCGCTTTTGTGCGGAAATAGAATAATGAACGGTATTCGCGATACGAATTCAACAGCAGCAGCAACCCTCTGCATCCGCGTTTTGTTAAACCGTGCGATTGTAACCAACGGTCTCGTTCATAAATCAGGAGATCTTTATGCGCAGAGGTGTAGAAAACGCAGATGTGAGGTATTAATCTTAGCGAGAATAGTACACTTAGTAATTTGGACATGTTATTTAATCAGGCTTATTCATTCGCATTGAACGAATCACTTTGTGGCAGTCAACATTTTTTTGATTTTGGCGGGGAATAATAAGAAGAAGCGTAAAAGCGGGGCCGTGTGCTGTATCTTAGCATAGCCCAAACGAGTCGTCGGGTTGCCATATCTCAGGATGTTGTCAAGAGTCTGCTTATAGAACTTTGATGAAACCCATTTCTTTCGGTCACGAATAATGATATGGTCACCAAATACCTCTTCTATAATTTGATATGCATAGCGATTAATTGCCCTCAGATATCTTCTGTCTCGCACTTCGTCTGGGATAGAGTGAAGGACTAGATCAATAAAACGCGCTTCATATTCTGGAGTGCGTTTGAAACTGTGCATCGTGTTTTGCGGATGATCGTTATAGTTATATAGATGCCTATCGATGAGCCACACATTTTTCTTGGCTTTAAATGCGCACCTGATATTCATCAACATATCTTCTCCGACAACAACATCCCGTCCGATATTAAATATGCTTTCCGAGAACAGACGCTTTCTGTATAATTTACCCCACGGAGCTGGATAAATTGATCTGTCAATGCATGATTCACGATAAAGATTAAGGTCTAATTCGCCACATTTGCCTTTTGGCATATTGCAAATCACTATATCGACCGGATTTTGAACAATAGCGTCAAGCAGGTATTCAAGACATTGTGGATGCAACGAATCGTCAGCATCTGCAAAGAAGATGAATTCTCCGCAAGCCCGGCTGACGCCAGTCGCTCTTGCTGCGGAAGAACCGCCGTTGGGCTTATGAATTACTTGAATGCGATTGTCCTTGGATGCGTATCGGTCACAGATGATATCGCTTTCATCCGATGACCCGTCATCGACCAAGATGAGTTCGAAATCAGAGAATGTCTGAGACAATATGGAGTCGATGCACTTATCAATCCATTGTGCGGCATTATAAACCGGCACTATTACTGAAACAGATGGCATTTGATGAATGTTGTATTCCTGATTTGACTCGATTGTGGTTTAGAAAAATCGAGCATGTACGATATAGGCTGTTTGCCTGCTGTGTGTGCGGTCAACTCAAGCGTTTTACGCCAATCCGTCTGCTGGTGGCATTGCGGCCGCCGATAAGCCTGTTTAATATGGCGAACGGCAGTTTCAGAATCTTTTTTTTAAGACCTTTTTGTTTCGATATCCAAAAAACGCAGTTGCACATGGCTTCGTCCTCAAGAGGCGCGTAGTCGTCGATTATTCGTCCAAAACGATTTTTGAGAAATAATGGATACTGTTCGCTTTCAATAGAGGTGTTTGTCGAACTTATGCCAAAACAATTGAACTTGGAAAGTGTGATCGGCAGGGTTGAATACGAGCATCGGTCGATCAATAACGCATCGACGAAGAAACACCAGTCCGACATTACTTTATAGTCCTCTATGTATCCTCCAATTCTGTCAAACAGTTCCTTTTTTATGAAAGATGACGGGTGAGGAAGTGATGAGCTTGTAAATGTGAACAATGATATGTGCTTGGGCGGAATTTTCAGATAGCTGTGCTTGTCATCATAATCCAGGCATTGGCATGATACAATGTCTGACTCAGGCATCGCTTTGAACGCCTGCTCCAGTACTGTATTGTCAATCAATGAATCTCCAGAGTTTAAGAACAGCAGGTATTCTCCCGAAGCCATTTTGGCTCCCTTGTTCATGGCATTGTATATGCCGTTGTCTTTCTCGGAAATTGCGATATCTAATCCGTTTTTGTAACGGTCGATCACGTCCACACTGCCGTCTGTCGAACCTCCATCTACAACGATGTATTGAAAATCCCTGAAAGTTTGTGATACAACGCTCTTAATGGTGTTTTCTAAGCCTTCTTTGTCGTTGTAGTTTATTGTTATGATAGATAACTTCATTTTAAGCTTTCAGTAAGGAGTTGTATAGGGATATATATTCATTTGCTTGTTGAGACGGCTGGAATATAGCCCTTGCGTTGGATGATATTTCGGCATTGTTTATAGTATTCATTGACGAAAGCATCCCGTTGATAGCTTCGGCCAGTGCTCGGGCTGATTGTTCGTCGATTAGCTTGCCAGAAATATTGTCGGCTATTACGTTTTTCATTCCGCCGTTTGAAAAAGACACCACTGGAGTCCCGCAGCAAAGCGATTCGACCATGGTATTGGGCAGATTATCCTCCCTGCTGGGAAGTACGAACAAATCTGATGCTGAATATATTATTGACATCATCAGTTCATTGTGAACAGACCCGAATCCGATGTGTCTTAAATTACATGGGAGTTGAATGTTTTCAGCATCCCCGACGATAGCAAGAACTATGTCGGATTTGAGCATCTTCAACGCATTAAGCAATAAATCAAAACCTTTCCGATGGTTGTGGGCTGATTGCGCACAAAACAATACGATTTTATCATCAGGATTAAGATTAAGTGCCTTGCGACAAGCGGTTTTGTCGCGGTGTGTGAATGTTCCGATGTCGATGCTGTTGGGGATTATGCTGTGGCTTCTTGAAGAGAATACCTTGGAATTCATAGAGAATCCCTTCATCCAATCGCAAAGATTCACAACATGAACATTCTGATGCTTTGATATGGCGTTATATTTTATGTGCGCCACCTTGTCTTCAATCGTCTTGAATCCTCGATTTTTGTTTAGATCACCCATATAGTGGGCAATCCCTAAAAAAGGATTCATGTCGTGTAGAGTCCAAACGATCGGCTGCGTTGTCTTGGCGAAAAACTGCTTATAATTGAGGATGCTTCCGACCCAGTGCAGGTTTATTATGTCTGCCTGTTTTACAAGCTCGTTATCTGAAAGGTCATAAAACGCCTCTGGAAAAGATACTGCCTCGTAGGCCTGCTCGAATTCTGAAATATGGTTCAGATACTTGTTTTGCCCGATTGGCAAATGCGAATGTGTCAGAAGTTTGGCCGATATCGGAATTTGGTGCTGGACGATTTTATGGCCGCTGGTGGATTTGTGGACGCACAATAATGTAGAGTCAACTCCTGCGTTGTTGAGTGCGTCATTAAGCCGTTTTGCGGCTATACCAGCACCGCCGGTATCGCTTGATGATATGTGGACAACCTTCATAATTTGCTTTTTTCTTGTGCCTTTATTCCTGCGACCAAAGCGTTTTTTGTTGTGACGGAATCAATTAGAACGCTTCCGGCCGCTATTGTGGTGCCACCTGCGACAGTTATTTCTCCAAGGACGATACTTCCGGTGCTGATTCTGACATTGTCTCCGATTATTGGCCTGTCGTTAACCGGGTTAATGCTTTTTTTCCCGATTGTGACATTATGCCAGATCATGCAATCCTCGCCGATTGACTCTGCATTTATCACAGTCGAGTATCCGTGCCATATCACAAGGCCCTTCCCGATCTTATTGCTTGGCGTATGGAAGTATAGGTTAGTCTGTCCTTTAGCAAAGTGTCTTAACCATTTGGCTCCAGTCCGATGGTATACCAACGATCTAAATTCCGGGAACATGCTCATCAGAATGAGGAACCCCCTTGTACCTCTTTCTGTTATGCCGTTGAGTTCCAGCCATCGGTCTCTCTCATAATTGACAATGTCGCATTTCGAAGAATGTTTTACCACCCAAAGCGCTGGAAAGAATCGGAGTGATTTGATATTTTGAATCAGCAGGCCCAGCTTCATAGACGCGTCAGTTTCTGAATTGGCTTTTCCATTCGTTAATCTGATTCCAGGGGATTGAAAGGTCAAGAGAGTAGTCCGTGTTTATCATCTCATCCAGGCTTTCGATGTTTGCTGCGGGTAAAACGGGAAGCCGGAAATCATTATGCATTTCAAGGGCTCGGTTGTCAATTCCGATAATGATGCTTCTGGCTTGACGCTGCAATGCTCTGATTCCAGCATGTAGTCGTGTGCCGATATAGTCGGAACCATTGTCTAATAGATTGTCGAATGCGGACAGGCGAGGTTGGATTATGTCTATGCCGTTGTTAACACCTAAATCTGAGAGGTATTTGACATCGCCGGTTCCTTGGGGGAAAAAAATCACGGACTGGTAGTTCGATTTGATTTGTTCAATCATGCTACGGTCTCTCTCGACGTCGCGATGATAGTCTGTCAGAGTGAAAACGACGGAATCTGACTTCGTATGCGGAACTCCGGCGATGTGGTCTGGTGTCAGTTTCCACAATGTCGGACACCCTGTGTTGACGAACCGATAACCTTCGAGTTTCAGAGCTTCGCACTTTCCCAAAGTATATGAATCCCTGACACTATGAATCGTGTTTTTATCAAGCACTTTGGAAAAGGCCCATCTTGTGTATTTTGTGGGAGCCGCGTCTTCATATTGAAACCAGCCACAGCCCATAAGGACGATGTGGCGCATCATCAGGATATTATGCAGGTTAAGATCCCATTGTCTGTATTTTCTAAGGTTCCCATTAAGTGCGTTTGTGCCTCCGACGAAAGTAAGGGAAGATAATGCGTTGTATTTTCGGGCGACACGGCCGATGTCCTCGATTGGCAGACGGATTATAAAATCATCTTTGAAAATTTCATCCAATTGGATCATCACAGAATCCATGATGATTTCATTGCCGATATTGTAAGCCATTATGCTGGTGTCAAAGACAGAGATGGTTTTCATTCTGATGTTGCTTGTGGATAGGCTGTATTTGTAAGACTAACTCATAGATTATTTAATCCAATGTAATAGTTTGATAAGGATTGGATGTATTCTGGATTTTTCTATCTTCTGTCGCAGACGCTTTAAGAAATTATTGTTGATTTTGTCGTTTGGATATTTAGCGAAATCTAACAACGTTTTGTCTGAGATTAGTTGGGCATTTTCCTTTATGGCATTCTGTATTGCAAGGTAGAATTGCGGATAACTAATATCGAGCCTATATTTAATGTCCGATATGATTCTGTTGGTATTTATAAGATCGTTTCTGAAACCGAAATTTGCTGGATTACCGCCCTCTGCGAGAATTGCTAGAATTGTTCTATAGCATTTTTCACATTTACAACAATTGTTTTGCTCATTTTGATACGGACGCAGACAAACATGCATAGGTATTCTTATGTCGCCTGCTTTATGAACCAGGTATGCGACTTTTTCTTGTCTGGTTAATTCATAACCGTCGTGGACAACATTTGTATTGTTGAATTTTAAATTATTATCGATAGTGGGATCACTCGCACAGGTTACTTTTTCACCTTTGGTAAAAGAAGCAGCAATATATACAGTCCTAACATTTTGCAGAAAAGCGATTGGGGCAGCTAACGATATAAGGCCAATGCCATGTTGAAATCCATGCCACCAACTTTCACCAGAAGCGTTAATGAGTCTGTTTAAATTACCCCAGTTGTCAATAAATGTATAGAAATTGGACCTTAATGTGATTAATTGCTTGCCGAAATTGTTCGCAATTTCGATGAGATTTCTTTCGTGCATTTCCCATCCTTGCCAATCGTCTAAAGGGTGGTCTGCACTTCCCCAAACAGACATAAGAATCATAGGTTCTTGCAAATGCCTAAGAGCGGTTGTACAGGCATCAACTCCTCCAGAAAAAAGGCATAATGTCTTTTCGGAGGGTTGTGTGGCATTATTCTCTGTCTGGCATTTAATGCATCCTTTGAAATCCAGCATCGGATACATTTGCATATAGCCTTGTTTTATAGCATCAATTGAGTCATAGAAATTCTGATCAAGTTTCCCAGTAACTAACGTAGTATCAGTAAGCCATATTATTGGGAGAACATTGCAGACAAAGGGGACTTTGATAATAGAGTCTGGGACCAAATTAAAATCAATGTCTGATTCAATAATAAATTTCGAATATCTAAAATATTGTGATAATGAATCAGAATATACAAAATTAATTGTCGCATATCCGACTCCCTTTTCAATATTGGTGATTTCGATTTTTTTTTCCATAGGATGTTATAAATATTTCTCAGTAGCTTTTTCCTTTTACGAAAAATCGATTTATTCGTACTTATGTTAGTACACTTTTTTTATCACGGAATGAGTTATAAATACAAATCAGTTGTTGCAGCTTGGAGATTTTTTCTCTCCAATAATAGGGGATAGTTTACTCCGTCTGACAATATTGATGACTCCAATGGAGAGAATTGTGGCCGTTAAAAATTGTATTGAAATGTAATAAAGGGGGGGGGAGTGAAGTTAGGAATGTCATTCCAAATAGCAGTATTGGCGAATGAAATAAATATATGCCGAAGCTAGATCTGTCGATTCGTGCTATGATACTATTTGTCCTATGCGGAATTATGGCGAAGATGAATAGGACTATTAGCATAGTCTCGATAACTCTAAATCTGCTACTTTCAAAATCGAAAAATGCGCAGACTAAAACCAGGAGAAATGCCCCTATGGCAATTAGAGTTCTCTTTCGATGTGTGGCTGCTGTCAAGTCCATCACATTCCCAATAGAAAAGAATAAAAAATAATAGCAAGTCTGGCGGATTATAAAGCTTGCGATTTTAAAATGGAGTAGGAACAAGGCAAACGCAAAGAATATAACTAGCCATTTTTTTTCGCTGCACAATCGCAGTGAAAAACTTATAATAAATATATTGAATAGGACTGGTAAAAACCACAAGTGTCCGGCATCTCTAGCAGTTAATATGTTATATACGATTTCAAAAAATGATAAGCTTTCGTATCTCGGAAAATTAATGGCTATGCGGATTGGCAGTAGCCAGATAAACGCTATCGCAATGAATGGGATTATTAACCTGTAGAATTTCTTTTTGACAAAATTCAAGGGTCCAACTGTGTTAGATTTGTCATAGCCGAAGCAGATACCGGAAATGACAAAAAATAATTCCATTTGAAATAGGTTTATGAATCTCTTTATCAATACGGCTGTGTGGCAGTCATATTGATGATGGAATCCGAAAGATGCTGACCACGACGGGTCGAATATTATGATGCAGTGCCCCAAAACCACAACTAATGTCGCAAACACTCGCAGATTTACAATCTGTTCGTTTCTTGTAGGTTTTGTTTCAGGCATATAGTCGCTTTATCCGTTTACCGATTTTTGCCTTTATCCACTGCTGTTCATCGTGGTTCATGCCAATTACGTATATGGCAGATAACGAACAGGCCACAGCGGTCACTGCACATACTACCAGTCTATAAATAGATGCCGGCATAAAGCAATGCACTACCATCGGTGCGATACATGATAGGGCAAGAGTCCCTGCTATAGGTGACATTGTGGCTCTGAAAAACCAGGACAATAGCGGCCCTACAAACCTCTGCAGCAGATATACTCTTGATAACACTACAAAAGAGTAGTTCGCTATAAGCAATAAGTAACAGGAGAACGCAGGCGCACCAAATTTATATAACATATATGTAATAGGCAATACACATAGTCCAAACAGGGCTGCAACGATTTGGAATTTTTTAATACACCCAGTTGCCATCATAGCGTTATATGAAGAATTTCCGATTAGGGTAATGGCTGAAACGAACATAGACAACCGTAGAAAAATCACGGTATCCTGCGGATATTTACCAAGCCAGAGCTGTAGTATTGTATCTGCTTCAATCCAAATTGGAAGTGCCGGAATCAGAAACAGATAGAACGAAAACCGGGAACTCATATCCATAAGACGTTTCAAGTACGCTATATCTCCCTGGGAATACGATTTTGTTATCTGTGGTGTAACTGCCGTTGTGAAATTCGTCACGAATTTCTTTATTGCATCCTCTACTTGCATGACGATACCCCGAGCAGCATTGATAGTTACACCAAAAAATAGATTTAGTATAATATTCAATCCCTGGGAATTGCAGATGTCGGCTGCATTGCCAAAGAAGTTCCAGCCGGCAAAGAACGACATTTCCTTTATCAAAGTCTTGTCATAATGCCAGCGGACCCGGCATTCATCGAACTTCCGCATGCAATAGACTATGTTTATTATCTGCATTGTAAGGGAGAGAATAAAGAGCATCAAGGCATAGTTTATCAGCTTGTCGCCGGGCAATAAGTATAATGCATAGACAAGAAGTAATTTCACGACGACTTCGATGATGCTGAAATACGCATATATGCTCATCTTCTCGTGCGATATGATGCATGCGTTGTAGGGAATTACCATCAATCCCAATACAGAACTTAGTATTGATAGCTGGTATACCCATCCGGCGGCTGATAATCTGTCAGGTGCGATATTCAACCGGGTGTTAAGGAACCATAGGCCGATTGTTTCCGCCACAATGATGAGTAACAGCGAAAGTCCGGTCTGAATCATCATACTTGTGGAGAACACTTTGTTAAGACGGTCGCCATCTCCAGATCCGAGAGTGTATGTCAGGTATCGGCTTATCGCATTCACCAATGCGCCGGAAATTAGAGAAAACAGAGCAACAATACCGCCGACTACATTGTAAATGCCATAGTTGTCTATTCCGATCACGTTCAGAATCACTCTGCTTGTGTAGAGTGAGACAATCATTGTGATGAAAGTCCTGACGTATAGCATAAGGGTGTTCTTTGCTATGCGTCTGTTTTTTTGTGCGGTGCTCTCTGTCATAATCTCTTATGAGATAGACTGTGACCCTATTCCCCGGATGTTATTGATCTTTGCTGCTTTTATGGTTGGAGTAGCCGTAGTTGTAGCCGTAACCGTAGCCATAGCCGTAACCGTAGCGGTAGGAGTGGGAGTAGCCGTAGCGGCCCTGGTCGTTGCGGGTGCCGTTGAGGATGAAGGCCATGCTGGGGTAGCGCTTCTCCTCGTAGAGGCGGTCGAGCTCGGGAAGCATGGAGCGGTCGAGCAGTCCGGCGCGGATCACGAAGAAGGTGCGGTCGGCGTATTTGGCGATAATCTGCGCGTCGGCCACGACTTCGATCGGCGGGCAGTCGATGATGATGTAGTCATACATGCCCTTGAGGTTGTCGATGAGCGCGGCGAAGCGTGGCGACTCGAGCAGCTCGGTCGGGTTGGGGGGGATGGCTCCGACGGGGAGTATGTCGAGGTTGTCACATTCGGGAGTGCGGTCGATCAGCGCCTTGAGGTCGGAGGAGGCTCCGCTGAGGTAGGCCGACAGGCCGGTTTCCGGGGAGCCGACGTAGGACGAGGTGGAGCCGTGGCGCATGTCGCCGTCGACCACCAGGACGCGTTTGCCTTTGAGAGCAATCGCCATGCCGAGGTTGGCGGAGATGAACGATTTGCCGGAGCCGGGATTGAAGGAGGAAACGGCTATGGTCTTTTGGCCGTCGGAGGTATTGCACATAAACTCGACGTTGGTGCGGAGCACGCGGAACGCCTCGTTTATGATGTTGCGTTTCCCCTCCTTTACTATTATGGTGTTGCTGTCGCCAGAGTCCTTGCTCCCTTTCTTGTCGGCCGACGTGGGAGCGTATTGGGGGATTTCCCCGAGGAAGGGGATGGCGAGGTCTTCAACGTCTTTGCGGCCGCGCACCCTCGTGTTGTTTGCCTCCTTGAGGAAGATTATGCCAAAGGGTATAGCCAGGCCGATGAGGAAGCTGATCAGCAGGATGTTGGTCTTGTCGGGCGATGTCGGGCCGAAGCTGGAGGGTTTGTTGACGATGCGGGTGTTGTAGGCGGTGAATGCCTGCGACAGCTCGTTTTCCTCGCGTTTCTGGAGCAGGAACAGGTAGAGCGACTCCTTGACTTTCTGCTGGCGCTCGACCGACAGCAGGTATTTGGCCTGCGAGGGATTGGAGGCGATGCGGGCTGTGGTCGACGCCTGGGTGCTCTGAAGGTTGCGGATCTGGGTGTTGAGGGCCACGATCGAGTTGTCGATGGATGCCAGGATGGCCTGCCGGATCTGGTCGAGCTGCCCGTCGAGCTGCATCACCAGGGGGTTCTTGTCGGATGACTTTGACAGCAGGGAGTTGCGCTGGAGCACGAGGTCGTTGTATTCCGAAATCTGCGACTGGATGTTGGCGTTGGTCACTCCGGAGTTGGCCGGCAGGAGCTTTTCGCGGTCATTGTCGGCCCCGATATACGATTTGATGTGACGGGTGAGCTGCAGCTGGTTGTTCAGGTCGAGCATCTCCTGGCTGATCTGCTGGTTCCTCGACATATACATCGACGAGGCGGCCTGCACGTCGGGGATGAGGTGCTCGCTCTTGTAAGTCGAGATGTCGGAATCGACGTTGCCAAGCTCCGATTCGATCACTCCCAGGCGGTCGTTGATGAAGTTGGAGGTGGAGACGGCGATCTGGTTTCTGTCGCGGATCCAGTATTCGTTGTAGACACCGATCAGGGTGTTGATCACGTCCTGGGCGCGCTGTGTCGACTGGTCGGTTATGGTCAGGTTGATCACGGTGCCCTTGTCGCTGCCTATGCCGATCGAAAGCCGCGAGTCATATCCTCCGGCGGTCGATGATACAGGTGCCTTCGCGACCAGGAGCCGCGTCTCGGTGTCTTTGGCGAAATCTGCCGCCGGGCACACCACCATGGGGCCTATGCCGGTCGCGATGGTGTCGTTGAGCGCCCCTGTGTAGGTTTTGTCGAACTCGTGTCCTTCCGATTTCAGGTCGGAGATGCTCACGCGGCCCTCTTTGCCGACTTTGACCGTGAACGACGCGCTGCCGTTTTCGGGGAATCCGGGCATTGCCACCTTAACGGGCAGGGTCGTGCCGTAGGCGACGGTGTCGTGGAAGCGCCCTGGCAGATAGTAGTTCATGTCGAGGTTCAGGCGCCGCACCACCTCTTCCATCAGGTCGGCCGATTTCAGGGTGGTTATCTCGTTCTGTATGTTGGTCTTGTTCTGGAATAGGCCGAACTCGCTGAAGTCCTCGCCGCCCATCGACTTGCCTGCCGAGTCGTCCTTGATGAGGATCGACGCGGTGGTGGTGTAGACGTTGGGGGTGTGCAGGAGGTAGATGACTCCGGCTCCGACGCACACGAACAGCGACAGAAGCACCCATGGCCAGTAGTGGAGAGTGCGGTAGAGTATGTCAGTGATGGGCACCGAGCCGCTGTTGCCCGCTGTTTTCTTCTTGGTCTGTATGGTTGTGAGTTCCGCCATTTCTTATTTGGTGAGGGTGAGTACGAGAGTTACGACAGTGAAGGCGAACGAGGCCATGGAAATCCAGAACGACGGCGTGTAGGGGGTGTTGCCGTTGGGGGTCGTCTCCCTCTTCGCCTTGTTGTTAGGTTCGACGTATATCACGTCGTCCTGCTGGAGGTAGTAGACGGGCGACGACGCTAGCTCATGCGCGTCGAGCAGATTCACGCGGTATGCCTCCTGTCGTCCGTCGCCTATATTGCGGAGCACCAGGATGTTCTCTCTCATGCCGTTGATGTTGAGGTCGCCTGCCATCGCGATCGCGTCGATGATCGTCAGATGGTCGCGGTTGAACTCGTAGCGCCCGGGCGACGACACTTCGCCGATCACAGAGATGCCCGTGTTGGCGAACTCGACCGTCACTATGGGGTCCTTGACCAGGTCGCGGCTTACGAGCTGCTCGCAGATATAGTCGGCGATCTGCTCGCGAGTCATTCCGGCAATGTGCAGCTTGCCGATCACGGGGAAGTTGATGTCGCCTTGTCTGTCGACGGTGTAAAGCGAGGTCTCGCTGCTGCCGCCCGTGGCGGCTCCGACTTTCTGGGTGGCCGACGTGGTCCCTGACAGGCGGTTCTGCATCTGCATCAGGTTGAAAAGCGCCGACAGGGCCGGATCCTGGGCGTTGACCATGATGGAGAGCTTGTCCTCGGGCTTGATCCTGATGTCGAGGACTTTTTCCGCCTGGACGATCGATCCGGTCTTCAGTTCGGGAAAATACGTGATGTTCTTGGGCGTGGAGCACGAACCGAACATCAGGCCGGCGGCCAGCAGTATCGTTGCGATGGATTTTATGCGCATTGTGAATTCAGGTGTGTTCTGGGATGTGGAGGTAATATTATGTATGTATAGAGTGTCGTTTGCCAGAGGGGTCCCGCGGAGCGGTTCTATCTGAGCGGTTCCAGGTCAATGGCGTTGATCGTCACCTGGGCGCAGCCGAGCAGGTCGACCCTGATTATGAGGTCGCTCTTGCCCTCGGCGGTCTGCACCACTTCCCCTTCAAGCCCCCTAAGGTTGCCGCGGACCACGACCACTCTGTCGCGGACTTTGTAGGGGGCCGCGACCATTGTCACTGGGATGTCCGACTGGCCGAGCATGAACTTCAGCGTGTCGATCTGTTCCTGTGGAATCACGGCGAGAGGCTTTGTGGGGCTCTCGGCCGAAGCGGCTACCTTGTTTGTCATGAATCGGCTGATGAACGGGAGCGCCACGATCTCTTTCCGTTCGGCCTCGGTGCATTTGACGAACACCATGGCCGGAATCAGCACTTTGTCGACTTTGGCTTTCCTGCCGTTCTTCCAGACGCGCAGCACTTGCTGTCGTGCCACATATGTCTCGTGGCCCAGACGGCCGAGCCTTTCTTCGGCGCTTTTCTCCGTATTGTTCTTGACGATGGCCACAAACCATTGGCGGGAGGCCACGCCTACGGCGCCGCCAGCGTCAGGTCGCGCTGTCGTAACGTATTCTGCGTCAGTAGAGGTACTCATTTTCTAGAATATGTGTGTTGTTCCCGAAAAATGTGTCTCTCATACGGAGAGTTGGAATTTGGGCGCAAAGGTACGAAAAATGTTTGACAGACGCAAACAACGTTGTGCATATTCTAACTAAAAAGTCACGGCTCTTTCTTTTAAAAATCGTTGGATTTTATAATCTTCCTGATGTATAGTCGTTTTATGTGCACCATATTATATCGGTATTTTTTCACTAGCAGATAAATCTTAAAGGCATTGGGAAAGAGACATTGATAATTAATTTCTTAGAAAGTAGTTATTGCTATCTATTTTTTTAATGAAAGAGCCGTGACTAAAAAGTGCGCCGGATAATAATAAAAAAATGCGCCACCACATATTACAGCAAAAGTAGTAAAAAAGTAATTAAACGGATTGGGAAATCAATTTTTTTGTTTCTTTCATGCGGAAAGAATCATCGGTCATGTTGATCATCATAGCCAGGTGTGTCAGTCTGTCTACCATGGCAGTCACCAGCACCTTGTCGGCAATAATTTCGTTCCACCGGTTAAAGGCGAGGTTGGTGGTGATTATGATTGATTTTTTGCCGGCTCTCAGCGACAGATGGTTAAACAGAAGCTCACCGGCTTCCTTATTGCATGATACGTATCCGAACTCATCGCATATGACCAGGTCATAGTTTATGAATCGGTTTTCGAGATTGCGCAGCGTCCGTTCCTGCCTGGCTTCTTTGATCTGAGTTATCAGACGCGGCACTGATGTGAACATTACAGTCATGCCGTTTGAGCACGCTTCTATGCCGAGAGCTGTCGCCAGATGTGTCTTGCCCGTACCGGGATTACCGTATAGTATGAGATTCTGACCTTTGCGTATGAACTCGAGGGTTCTCAGCACCGGCAGGGCAGTGCGAGCATCCCCGGGGAGTTCCTCCACGATTATTTCCGCGAGATATTTCAGTTGCGGGAAGTCGGCTCTTTTTATGAGGTTTCTGCGACGAGTCTCGGCGCGGTGGGCCATCTGGTCCTGCATGATT
>CAJTOB010000041.1 GCA_910578035.1 uncultured Muribaculaceae bacterium | reverse complement strand
TGTTCTTGTTCTGCTTACGCTCTTGTGGGTTGCGTGGATTGAGCCATATATAGAGATTGAGGTTCTCTTTCTTTCTCTCGTGGGTGACTTTATACTTCACTCTGCCAGCTGATGGCCCGTCGGTATATACGACAGGATTTCCGGCTGCGTCAAGTACCGGGGTTTCATGACGACCGAGGTAGAACTCTAAAAAGAGGCTTGCCCTGCCATCTTGGAGAACTCTTTGGCATAGCCTTGGGTTTTGTTTTACAAGTGTCTTGGGATTTGGCATATTCTTATTTTTTTATCATGTCGGCAAAGGTATGTCAAACCTCTGGAACACAAAAGGTGTACGACACACTCCTTAACAATCCGAGGTGTACGAAAGT
Source organism: uncultured Muribaculaceae bacterium (assembly GCA_910578035.1). Classification (GTDB taxonomy): domain Bacteria; phylum Bacteroidota; class Bacteroidia; order Bacteroidales; family Muribaculaceae; genus CAG-873. The sequence continues at coordinate 28,001 of CAJTOB010000041.1, read as the reverse complement.
TGTACGATTTGAGAAAATAGAGCAAAAATTGAGAAAATCAAGGCAAATTCAAAATTGATAATGCACTGATAATCATTACTATTATCTTCTATCATATTTTACCGATTTTCGCCTAATATTGCACACCAGTGCTGTCGCATAGCATCTTGGTGCTCCACAATATATGGTCATTGCTTTCTCTGCTGTCATCAAGAGAGTAATGGCGCACATTATGGCCGTCGAAACGGTCAAGGCCCGAGTTTGAATAAACCCAAATGTAACCGTCGCTGTCCTCTTCTATATTATATACCTGTCGGCTTGAAAGTCCGTCGCGTACATTTATATGACGGGCTCCCTGAGAAAACGCGGACAAGAAGCAAAAGGCTATGACAGCCGCAAATAACAAACGCAGCTGTTTCACCTTCCAGATAATGAATTTAATACTTGATCGTTTTCATTGGTAGATGCGGCATATACAGCCGTATAAGGAGAATATGATTTCTTCATCATGGTAAAAACTGATTTTGGAGTTGGAGTCGAATAAAGCCTTCATTGAAGACTTGGGTGGGGAATCGATTTTTGCCTTTATGAATTATCTATTACAAAGGTAGTAATTTCTTCACATAAAAACCAAATAAGAAATTAAGTGGTTGTTGACGCCATTGTAAAAAAGTTGCAGCCTCAGGGTGGTCCTGAGGCTGCAATCGGTTATAGTTATGTAGGGTTTTGGCTTTTTAGCGTTCGGCTCGCATGGGGTTTGAGAGGAAGTCTTCGTAGGCGAGGCGGATGCCGTCGGGGAGTTCGGTTTTGTAGGTCCAGCCCAGAGCGGTGGCTTTGCTTACGTCGAGGAGTTTGCGTGGAGTGCCGTTGGGGCGGGTGGTATCCCAGAGGATTTGGCCTTCATAGCCGACAACGGAGGCTACGAGTTCGGTGAGCTCCTTGATGGTGAGTTCCTTGCCGGTGCCGGCGTTGACGGTCTCGTTGCCTGAATAGGTGTTCATGAGGAAGACACAGAGGTTGGCGAGGTCGTCGACGTAGAGGAATTCGCGCAGAGGGCTGCCGTCGCCCCAGCATGTCACCGAGGTGGCGCCGCTTTCTTTGGCTTCGTGGAAGCGGCGTATCAGGGCGGGGAGAACGTGGGAGTGCTCGGGGTGGTAGTTGTCGTTGGGGCCGTAGAGGTTGGTGGGCATCACAGATATGAAGTCGGTGCCGTACTGGCGGTTGAGGTATTCGCAGTATTTGAGGCCGCTGATTTTGGCCAGGGCGTAGGCTTCGTTTGTTTTCTCGAGTTCGGAGGTGAGCAGGCATGATTCCGGCATGGGCTGGGGTGCCATGCGGGGGTAGATGCACGAGGAGCCAAGGAATTCGAGCTTTTTGCATCCGTTCTTCCAGGCGGCGTGGATGACGTTCATTTCGAGCATCATGTTGTCGTACATGAAGTCGGCCAGAGCCGATGAGTTGGCTATGATTCCGCCTACTTTTGCGGCTGCGAGAAAGACGTATTCGGGGCGCTCGGCAGCGAAAAAGTCGTTGACGGCCTGCTGGTTGATGAGGTCGAGCTCGCCGTGTGTGCGGGTTATGATGTTGGTGTAGCCCTGGCGCTGTAGTTCGCGCACGATGGCCGAGCCTACCATGCCGCGGTGTCCGGCAACGTAGATTTTGGAGTCTTTGAGCATCATTTGACGATTCCTTTCTCGAGGTATTCGGCCAGGTTGGTGCGCACGTGCTCGCCGGCGCGCTCTACGGCTACCTTGGCCATGTCGGCGTCGACCATGAGGTTGACGAGCTGTTCGAATGTTGTCTTTTTGGAGGGATCCCAGCCGAGTCGCTCGCGGGCCTTGGAGGGGTCGCCCCAGAGGTTGACGACGTCGGTGGGGCGGTAGAAGTCGGGCGATACCTCGATTACGACTTTACCGGTTGCCTTGTCGATGCCCTTCTCGTTTTCACCTTCGCCAACGAATTCGAGTTCGATGCCGGCACGGCGGAAGGCATAGAGGCAGAATTCGCGCACGGAGTGCTGCTCGCCGGTGGCGATGACGAAGTCTTCGGGGGTGTCCTGCTGGAGTATCAGCCACATACATTCTACATAGTCCTTCGCATAGCCCCAGTCGCGAAGTGAAGAGAGGTTGCCCAGAAGCAGCTTGTCCTGCTTGCCCTGGGCTATGCGAGCGGCGGCGAGGGTGATTTTGCGGGTGACGAAGGTTTCGCCGCGGCGTTCGGACTCGTGGTTGAAGAGTATGCCCGAGCAGGCGTACATGTTGTAGGCCTCGCGGTATTCCTTGACAATCCAGAAGCCGTAGAGTTTGGCTACGGCGTAGGGGCTGTAGGGGTGGAAGGGTGTATTCTCGTTCTGGGGCACTTCCTCGACTTTGCCATAGAGCTCGGAGGTCGATGCCTGATAGAAGCGGCAGGTTTCGGCAAGTCCGCACTGGCGGATTCCCTCGAGGATACGGAGCACGCCGGTGGCGTCGACATCGGCGGTGAATTCGGGCGAGTCGAAGCTTACCTGGACATGGCTCTGGGCTGCCAAATTGTAGACCTCGTCGGGGCGCACCTTGTTGAGCACCTGGATTATGGACATGGAGTCGCCGAGGTCGGCGTAGTGAAGATGGAAATTGGGATGCCCCTCCAGATGGGCTATGCGTTCGCGAAAATCGACGGAGGAACGGCGTATGGTGCCGTGTACGTCATATCCTTTCTCGAGCAGGAATTCGGCAAGAAACGAGCCGTCCTGGCCCGTGATGCCCGTGATTAGAGCTGTCTTCATATTAGATAGTGTTTACTGATTGTTTCTGTCTCTTGCGCCGCCATTCGCCATAGAGAAGGCCTGGGAGGGTGCGCACGATGTCGAAGCAGCGGCTGAACTGCTTGCGGGGTTCCTTGCCAAGACGGTGGACGAACTCGAGGTGGTTGCGGACCATCCACTGCGGTGCCCGGCTGGTATCAACGCCGCTGAAGAATTTGAAGGCGGCCCCGAGGGCTATCATCACGCCGTGGCTCAGGTCAAGCCGCCAATCTTTTCGCTTATTTCCTCGCGGGTGAGGCCGGCGATATGTATTTTCCCGAGTTGTGGAAAGTTGATGTCGCCGGATTCATCGACTGTGTAGACCAGACGACCCGACTCTCCGCCACCGCCGGACGCTGTAGGGCGTTTGAGGTTAACAAGCGATGCGAGCTCTTCTTCCTTACATGATACTATGATGCTGAGCTGGTCCTGTGGCTGTACTTTGATTTTGTTCAGATTCAGGATTTCTTCAAGCTGTCCATATGTGTCGTTCTGCATGTAGACAAGATCTTTGTGTGTACCGCAGCCCGACAATGTCATAATTGTCAGAAGTAGTGCGAGTCCGGATAATGGATTGGTCAGAAATTACATGTCGAGTATGTTTATTCGTAGAGTTTTATAGCCAGGCGGCGTTCGCGGGCGGCGATGGAGCGGCTCAGAATCATGTTGGCGGCTATCCATGCGGCAAGGTCGAGGAGGAAGAGAAGGGTGATGCCGACATGGGCCGACAGCCAGTAGTTCAGAGCTATCAGCAGAGCCGACGAACTGATGATAGCCATCATTGCCTTGCGCTGCGATATGCCCAGGGCCAGAAGCTTGTGGTGGATATGGGTCTTGTCGGGCAGGAAGGGGCTCTTGCCGGCCTTGAGGCGATGCAGATAGACACGGACTACGTCCATACACGGAATCAGGAGCGGCGCGAAGGCCACTACGGCCGTGTTGGCGGCGTTCTCCACCCATTCTATCGAGCACGTCTCGATGCTCATCACGCTCAGAAACAGGCCGATGGTGAGAGCGCCCGTATCGCCCATGAAAATCTTCTTGTGCTTGTTGGCGTTGCCGAATACATTGAACATAAAGAAAGGCAGGAGCGCGCCCAGTGTCGCCACAGCCAGAGCCGAGAAGATATACAGATTGGAATGCAGGAACACATAGGCGTAGAACGTGCATGCAATCGCACTAAGGCCCGAGGCCAGACCGTCGATGCCGTCGATAAGGTTGATGGCGTTGATGATGAACACTATAAGGAGCCCCGTCAGAAGCACCGACGCAGCCGTCGGCAGCTCATAGATGCCTAGAAAGCCGTGGAGATTCTCGATGCGGATACCGCAGATTATCACCAGAGCGGCGGCAAAGGTCTGCATGACGAACTTGGCGCGGTACTTGACTCCGACAAGGTCGTCGGCCATGCCCGTAAGATACAGTATTATGGCACCGCAGCAGGTGAAACACAGCGGCTGGATGTTGTTGTATATTCGCAGCTGAATGGATACATCTTTCGAAAGGGTTCCGAGTCCGAAAAGCAGCAGCATTGCGAACAGGATGGAGGGGAAAAACGCTATTCCGCCCAGGCGCGGCACTTCCGTCTTGTGAATCTTGCGCGGGTCCGGGGTGTCGAACAGATTCTTGCGGAACGCGATAAGAAGAATCTGAGGTATTATAATCCCGGTCACGATAGCCACACACAGAAAAACCGAGAAATCAATAAGAAGCCAGCGTATCATATGGTTATGAATATATTAATATTTGTCCGAGAAAAGTGAATCAAGCCGGTCTTTGAGGCCGCCCGAAAGACGTATACTCCTCAGGTGTGCGAGTTGGGCGCTGCCGTGGATGTCGGTTCCTGCATAGTCATACATTCCCCGTTCAAGCATGAAGGTCGCAGACTTCTGCACGCGGGGGCCGTAGAAACCGGCCAGTGAGAGCAGATTGAGCTGAAAACGACAGCCGAGCGACTTCCACCGCCGCCAGACCTCGGGCGACTCCACATATACATATCTCTCAGGGTGAGCTATAAGCGGAAAATAACCCGCAGAACGAATATCTTCCAATGTACTTTCGAACTTCATCGGCGGATTGAAGCACGATGTCTCCACAAGCAGCATATCGCCCCGCGGGCCTATCGGCAGCACATCGCCGGCGGCAAGCCGTCCGGCGAAAAGCACGTCTATCATATTCTCGGCCGCCAGATGCAGCCCTATCGGGCCACTGTAAGCCTCTGCGAGCTCTGCGAAAACGCTTCTGAGGCCGGCGGTGCTGTTGGGCATATCCTCCATTATGTGCGGGGTGAGCCACACCTCGCGGACACCCATTCTCTCATATTCCGCCAGTATGGCAAGCGAGTCGTCGAGGCTTCCAACGCCGTCATCGACTCCCGGAAGAATATGCGAATGCCAGTCGACAAAACCGCCGAAATCGACACCGGCCTTCCGCCCAAAAATTTTATCGAGAAGACTCATTCCTTGTCAGACGTGCATCTACTCTCACTTTCCATTCCACACCTTGGTCATCAATAATCCTGAGGCGGTAGATAATCCCTTGTTCGCCGGCTTCCATAATTTTCAGCAGTTCACCCTCGTTTCCGGCGAAAGTTCCGTCGATAATCTTTATGATATCGCCTGGCTGAGGCTTGATAGAGCCTATCGGGCCAACCTCATAGTCCGGCGTGAACCGGCCGATAGCTCTTTGGAACTGTTCCATGGAGACTTTCGGTATAGCCGCGTATGCTCCCCCTCCGTTTCCGGAGCGATAGCACCATGCAAGGTCACCTATTTTTAGGAAGAGTGGATATATATCTGTAACTCTAGTCTTGAAAAATACTATGTCTGAAATTACCGGAATTTCTTCGAGGAGGGTCTTTTTCCCTATACGTTTCGCGATTTCGCGGCTGGGATAGAACAATTCCGGGCGCGTGGTTTCATGTTCGCTCATTGCAATCCTCTTTTCAATTTCAGCTATCTTTACTCGAGGACGCAGGCGCATGGCATACCAGTTGAGCGGGTTGAACAAAAACGCGTCTGCAATTGTTCTTAATATAGTTTCGGTGTCAGCTGTGGTTGGTATCGATTGTTTTCTGATACCGATTTCAGGAAATGCTTTGGGGTATGTGCCAAGCATGGAATATATGGCAGACGGTGTGAGTCCGCATTTCATGGCTGCATATGCCCAGTAGCATCGGGCTGTATCGGCCAGAGAACCGAATGTTTTTATGCCACGCGATTGCAGTGCGGCATTAATGCCCGCGTCAAGGTCGCGTTCCAGTTGGCGCTCTGTTCTATCCGATTGAGAAAGTGGAAAGACATATTTTCGGTTATTATTGCAATATCTTTCCAGAATTGAAGATACCCAAAGTGGTTCATTGGCGATATCTGCTTTCTTTATCAGGGCAATTTCAGAAAATGACCTGCAGCCCGTAAGGATAGACAACACGAAGATGTCTATAAACATCGCTACATCTTTCGGCAGGCTCGTGCTGCAGCAGGCAAGATTTCTGAGTCGGGAATAATCTTCTTCGCGAATACGTTCACCCGATTTTAAAGTTTCGATATCTTTTATATCTGTTTTGACTCTTCTGAATACCTCGGTTGCTTCAACAAGACCTTCGCCAACAGCCGAACTATATAGTCCCGAGATTATGTCAATGTAATGGGAAACAGTCTTTTTAGTCATTCCCGCATTGAAAAGATATATGCACCACTCACGAACCAAAGTGGCCGATGGCGTTACAAGCGAATAGCTTTCACAAGGTATGAACCCGTCCAGAAATGCGAGCGCTTTAGAGTAGTCTTTTACCGAATTACTGGTGAGATTACCTATTCTGCATCGGAAAAAATCCAGAAGTTCGCCGTTGTTAATTCGTGATGTATTAGCTGATTGGCTCATTTGAGCTTTTATCTAAGGCCTTTTGCCCGGACAATTCTAATCGACCCTTCAGCTTAGGGCGTGTATGCCGTAAACCAAAGGTGTTAAACAGATATGTCGAGCAATTTTCATGCGAAAAATGCTTGAATTTGGTTAAGATAATAGGACTGATATAGCTGCTTGCGAAATCTATTTCAAAAGATAGTCTTTTTATGTAACTTTGGTTAATGGTGGCTTCCGTAATTTTTGCCGGGGGATTTTTTAATCTTGAAACCTTGTCAAGTTTGAAATGGAAACTCCATAATTCCGTAAACATCAATGCCACAATGTCTGGAGTATTTCTGGAAAATACAATACTATGGATTGATTAGTTTCGCCTCAGATATTATCAATGTCCTATTGACTTAAGTCACCCTGCGAGAGAGAGTCCCTCATTCAGGTTGCAAAATTAATCATTTTGCTACATATGAGCAAATAAGAACTCGAATATGCCCAAAAATAATTGTAAAATTTATTGATGCGAATCTAAGATATTCAAATAGTCATATGTGGAAAGTGTAGCGTATTTATATGTTAAGCATTTGAAACTCAGTGCATAATTAATTTATTAGAATCCCTTGCTTTTCAGCCATTCGAGCATAGTCCGGTACATGCACTCTCGTATTTGCTTTTTAGATAGGGATATATCGTGTAGGCTGCCTTCAAGACTCACTTCGGTGACATTATCTCCGAGCCGTTTTCCATATTTTGAAATAGAATATACGTCGAGAATGGCGTCTGCCCGATGATACTTTTCTTTATCATCGCCTTTCTTTACAGATTCTGCAGAATGCATAAGCAGTATCGGAACCTTTATTGTCTTTCTGCGCAAAGCCTGCTGGGCTGTGTGTATTGCACGCACCCAACCCATATCTGGGTCCGGCAAAATATCAGGTTTCCATGCAGTATTATAGGTCCATTCTCCGCCATATTTTGCAGATAGCGTTTCGGCATATCCTCGGTCAGGTTTCTGATGTACGCGTATATTGGGCATAAACCGTCCAAGTCCGCTTATAACCGGTATTGCCAGATTTCGCAATACCGGCGGCATGTTCCAGGCAAGGAAAGGACTGTTCAACATAAGAGCCTTGACAAGAGGAGACGGCTCATCGGTCATGTACAACGACGTGGTGAGACCTCCGGTGGAATGCCCCATGAGAATGACCGCTTCAATTTTGTCATCTTTCATTATTGATATTGCAGAGTTGATATCTGCGAAATATTCGCGCAAGTTTCTCACTTGAAACATTTTTTGCCCCGGTATAAGCGAACGCCCGTATTTCCGCAAGTCAACGGCATAGAAATCATAACCGGCCCTGGTAAACACCTCGGCCATCTCTTTCTGAAAAAAATAGTCGCTGAAACCATGTACATACAGAATGGCTTTGCCGGTCTGATGCTTCGCGCGTTTGCGTACTACAGTGCATCGCACAGGACCGCTGTAATCATCGGGTTGATATATGTATTTCATTTCGAACCCTGCACCGAGGCTATCGGTTTGCCAGCCATTATCTGTATGTTTCATATCATGAGTTTTGTGTCTTTGTTATTAAACAACCAGACTCCATATAATAGTTTATCTGCAAATATAGCAAATAAATCCGGTGTCGAATATTGCCAAAAACGACATTGTTATCGCCAATAATACTATGTCTACTCATAAGGTATTGTAGGGTGCGATAATATTCCGTATTTTTGAAGACGTTGTTAGAAAAAAACTATTTATACATGTGCTTCAATTCATTGCCGGCATTCATGCCGTTTTTCTGTCTGATATCTCTGATTACGGCTTGGCCGCTTAATGCAAGAGATCTTCCTCCGGGCTATCCGGAAAGAGAGAACATAGAAAATCTCGAAGAAAAATTTCGTTGTCCTCCGCCCGGCTATGGTGAAGTGCCTTTCTATTGGTGGATAGGAGATACTCTTGCACGCGAGCACCTCGTCTGGGAGCTCGACCAGCTGTCGGGCCGTCACATCAGCAGTCTGCAGATAAACTACTGTCATCGCGATACAGGCGGCCTGATATACGGGCTGACATATCCGTCGCAGCCGGCCTTATTTTCGGAAGAATGGTGGTCGCTGTTCGGCTGGTTTATGGAAGAAGCCGGTAAACGAGGTATGACGGTGAGTCTGAGCGACTATACTCTTGGGCCCGGCCAGGGTTCATATGTAGACCGTATGCTTGAGAAGAATCCGTCGCTTAATGGCTATGAATTGCATTTCGACACCTTGCGGGTCGACAAGGGAGAAATAGTGCGTCGACGTTACCAGACCCTGCCTCTGTCTCTGAATGCTTATACGCTTACCGACGGCGGAACTGTCGATTTCGGTAAAAAGCCATACCGTCTGCTTGATAATGCTTTTGGGCGCGACATAAACTGGGAGGCCCCGTGCAATGTCTTGGTTACTGAAGTGAAAGCAGTCCGGAAGGTGCCATCGATTAATCCGATGCATCTTTTCTCAGGTCTTTCATATGTCAATAATTTCTTTCAGATGTTCGAAGACCGATTCCCCGGCACGGCGCAGAACGGCCTTAATTTCTTTTTCTCCGATGAACTGAATTTTGCTCTCGACGGCAACATATGGAGCGATAATTTTCGCGATGAATTCCGCCGCCGCAAGGCTTACGACATTGTGCCCTTTATAGACGCGCTGTTTATGGAACTCGGCGATATGACTCCGAAAATACGCTTGGATTACAACGATGTGCGTGTGTCTTTAAGCGAAGAATATTTTTTCAAGCCTATCTATGACTGGCATCAGAAACGTGGCCTTTTATTCGGCTGCGACCATGGAGGGCGGGGAAAAGATGTGAGCGAATTCGGAGACTATTTCCGCACTCAGCGATGGAATCAGGCTCCGGGGTGTGACCAGCCGTTTCTGCAGCGGGATATAATTAAAAATAAGGTCGCTTCGTCGATAGCTCATCTATACGACCGTCAGCGTGTATGGCTCGAAGGTTTTCACAGCAGCGGGTGGGGCACTACTTCGGCTCAGCTTACCGATGCGATATTCGCTAATTTTGCAATGGGGCATAATCTGCTGTCGCTCCACGGGCTGTATTACACAACCAAAGGCGGCCAATGGGAATGGGCCCCGCCTTGCAATCATTTTCATGAACCTTACTGGGTTGACATGAAAAATCTCCTTGAATGTTCCGAGCGTTTGAGCTATATTCTTTCGCAAGGTTACCATGTGGCTGACATTGCGGTGTTATATCCGGTAGAGCCTGTGGTGGCCGGTTATGGCGACAAAGCTGTCACGACCGCCTTTGATGCCGGCGAGAGGCTTTATCGCGATGGACTCGATTTCGATTTTATAGATTACGAATCGCTGGCAAGGGCTATCGTCAAAAACAGCATGCTGAAAGTGGCCGGCGAAAGCTATCGGGTAATCGTTATACCTGATATGCGGGCAATCAGGCATTTGTCGCTTGAGAAAATACGTGAATTTGCCGCAAACGGCGGAATTGTTGTCAATATCGGGGAGTTGCCGGAGGCTACAGGTTTGGAGGGCCGTTATGGAAAGACCATGAAGCGAGTGCTCGACGACATATTCCACAAAGGCCGGCCGAATGTTTACAGAATTGCCGATACCGGCAAGATTACAGAAACGGTAGCTTCGGCCATTCCTCGCGATTTTACTGTATTGGAGGGTTTGGTAGATGGTGAGTATCCTTGTGTGATGCACCGCAGTATAGGCGGCAGAGAGCTTTATGCGGTCTATAATGTCGGTAAGGGCGCCCTCTGCCGCTTCCGGGCTACTGGCGCACCTCGATTGCTTGACCCATATACGGGAGAGTCGCGCAGTCTTGAAGTCGTTTCGGTCGGTGGCGGTTCTACAGTGATGAGGATGCCTCTTGAAGCCACTGAAATGAATCTGATTCTTTTTTATCCTGACGAAAAAGCCGTGATAGCGGCCGAAGAAGCGCCGCAACCGCCGATGGAGATTATCAACCTTGATGGTGAGTGGACTTTTACTCCGGAACCTGTCCTTGACAATAGTTATGGCGACTATATGTGGCCCGGCACACCGGAAAAGCTCGGAGTTTGTGCCTATGGTGCGACATATCGCCGTCTCGACGGACGTGGAAAAGCTTTAAGTGAACCGAGACAGCAGACCTTTGGCTATGGAGAGAAATTTATGATGCTTGCAGCTCCGAAGTTAGATATGGATTACGTGGAGAAACACCTTCCCGGTGCATCTGCGCCCGAAGTCGGAGGTGTCCGATACTTCTGGCACCCATATGATTTTTCATGGCGTCGTGGGGTCGAGAATGATTGCGGGCATCAGGGCTGGCACGACCTCAAAGGCGAGATTGACAATGATTTCATACGCTTGGGCAAAATCGAACGGGAGTTTAACGGAACAGTCCGAAAGGCGCAGCCCGAGCCTGTGACTGATTATTATTTATATACATGTGTGGAAGCGCCAAAGACCGGTATTTATGTGGCAGAGTGGGGCGGACTGAAGCCGGTTGAAATCAGAATCAATGGCAAAACTGTATCGCCTTCGGCGAAGATTGCACTTGAAAAAGGCATAAATCAGATATTGCTGCGCTATGGAAGCCACGGAACGGGCCGTTTTGTGCTGCGCGACGGAGAGCCGGCATTCATTGCCGATTTTGAAGCCGAACGACCGTTGACGATGAAGTATCGCGGAGACGCCTCCATACTTATGTTTGATACACGCGATAAAGCTGCAACGAAGGCATCGTTTACCTTTGCGACACCGCCGGGGCTTGTTGAAATGGAATTTCACTCATATGGAATTCCGGAAGTATGTGTTGATTCTATTTCATGCACGGTGACAATGCTCGAGACACGCCCTGATGGAGCTTCACTCTATATTGCGTCATTGCCCGAAATGTGCAGCAAAGAGTCTGTAGCAACTATAACTGTTCCGGAAATATGGGGATATTGCGGAGGCGCGCTCATCGACGGCCCTGTCAAATTTGCCTGTGAAACAGGCATGTACCGACTTGGAGACTGGTGCGAAAATGAAGCACTTCGCACATATTCCGGAGTTGTCTGCTATGGCAAGACATTTGAACTTGGCGAGAGTGTGCCAGATTTGGCGGTTCTCGACCTCGGAGAGCTTGTTTCGAACTTGGCGAGAGTGTGCCAGATTTGGCGGTTCTCGACCTCGGAGAGCTTGTTTCTTCGGCTCGTGTGACAGTGAATGGAGTTGACGCCGGTACGCGCCTGGCGCCTCCATTCCGTTTTGATATAGCACCGTTGCTCAAGCCCGGCACCAATACTGTCGAGGTTCGTGTTGCCAATACTTCCGCTAATTTCTATCTCACCACTCCGACAACATATGGAGGCTCTACAGTATCAGGTCTCATCGGGCCTGTGCGCATTTTCCATACGCCGTTATGACGCTTTTTTCATCGGCTTTTATCTGATTTGAAATAAAAATGACATCTGGAGGTGCTATTTTTGCAATAAAAATTTTTTATATGAAATTACTGCATTCCTTTCTATTGGCGTTTGTCCTTGCGCTGTGTGCGTGCGGACATGGTTTCGATTCTGTGAACAGTTCTGAGAATAAAGCATATGACAATATAATGACCCGCACAAGTATTCGTCAGTTTACAGACGAAGCTGTGTCGCGCAGTGCTGTCGACTCGCTTCTTCGAGCCGGTATGGCCGCCCCTACAGCAGCCAACAAACAGCCCTGGTGCTTTGTGGTAATAGACCGTCGCGATATGCTCGATAGTATTTCTGGTATGGCACCCGGATGGCGTCCGGTCTCTCGGGCTCCCCTTGCTATTGTGGTCTGCGGCGACCGCGACAAGGCTCTTGACGGTGAAGGTGCCGATTATTGGATTCAGGATTGTTCAGCAGTTTCTGAAAACATTCTCCTGGCAGCGCATTCGATGGGGCTTGGTGCTGTGTGGTGTGGCGTTTATCCTGTCCGGGAGCGTACTGAAGCCCTTTCTGCTTTTATAGGACTTCCTTCGTCGGTCGTGCCTCTCAGTCTTATTGTAATAGGACATCCGGCCGAAAATCCGACTCCAAAAGACAAATTCGACAGTACGGCTGTATATTTCAATCGGTCGCTTCCTTTCTGAGTTGATTTGTTAAACAGCTTCCTATAATACCTTTATGATAGACGAGATTCTGGAATACAACCGCCGTTTCGTGGCCGAAAAGCAATATGAAGCGTTTGCCACTTCGAAATATCCCGATAAGAAGATTGCTGTTGTCACATGTATGGATACCAGGCTTACTCATCTTTTGCCTGCGGCCCTTGGTATTAAGAACGGCGATGTGAAGATGATAAAAAATGCCGGAGGCACTATTACAAATCCGTTTGACTCAACGATGCGCTCACTTCTTGTCGCTGTATATGAGCTTGGAGTGAATGAAATAATGGTTATAGGCCATACCGGTTGCGGAGTTCAGGGTATGAATGCCGACGAAATGCTCGGGCATATGCGTAAACGCGGTATTTCCGACGAGCATATTTCTCTTATGCGCCACTGTGGTATCGACCTCAACAGCTGGCTGCACGGTTTTGATGATACCGAGGGTGCTGTTCTTGAGACCGTTGATCTTGTACGTAATCACCCGCTTATGCCAGATGATATATCTGTGCGAGGGTTTATAATCGATTCGGAAACAGGAGGACTTTCGCCACTTGGCTGAAACAAAACTTTCTGCTATTTGTTTAAAAGAGTGTTCGGTATGAGTTGCCGGATACTCTTTTTTTATTGCCGTGGACGGACAAAATTCACATAAAACAACGCACGCTGCCGTGCGCATGGCTGTCAAAGTGCTTAGAGTGCTGATACCCGTCATGGTCTCGGCCTCATTGGTGCTGTGGCTTTTTCATAAAGTTGATTTTGCTGAAATCCGCACTGTCGTAAGGGAAGGTGTAGATTACAGATATATTTTTTTGATGATGGCGATTACGGTATTGTCGCATGTCATTCGCGGTGTTAGATGGGGGATACAGCTTAGGGCTGTAGGGATTCCCCGTATACCTGTCTTAGCCGAAAGCGTGTCGATATGGGGCGCCTATGCCCTTAATCTGTTATTTCCGTTTCTCGGAGAGGCGTGGCGGTGTATATACATATCGCATCGGGAGAATTGTAAACTGTCTACAGTGGTTGGCACCGACATTGGAGACCGTGCCAGCGACGGCGTGATGATAGGCCTTTTTATGTTGCTTATGTTCGTGGTGGCGCGTTCGGAACTTTACAGCTTTCTCGACCGTTATCCGGTTGGAGAGGCTATTGGCCGCATTCTGTCGGATGGCGTTTTGTGGCTGGGGCTGCTTCTGCTGGTTACGATTTTGATAGTTCTCGACAGGATATTCCGGAAGAGACCGTTTGTGAGGAATTTCAATGATTCGGCACATCGCATATGGTCGGGCTTCTCGGTGCTGTTTCACATGAAAGGAACAGGAATGTATATCTTGCTCACTCTTGGAATCTGGACATGCTATTATCTGGAAACCTATGTGTGCTTTTTCGCATTTCCTTTCACTCGCACACTCCTTGAAAATAATCTGGGGCTCGTTGCCGGACTGGTGGTGTTTGTTTTTGGCTCATGCAGCATGATAGTGCCATCTAACGGAGGTCTGGGTCCATGGAACATTGCTGTGATGTTCGCCCTCGGTTTGTTTGGAGTCTGCCGTAGCGATGCGGTCGCTTATTCTCTCGTGTGCTGGAGCTTTCAAGCTGCCGTCCTGATAGCTTCCGGTATATTCAGCGCTTTCTACATCATGTTCTCGCGTCGCCGTCAAAAAACGGCCTGATACGCTTGGCATATCAGACCGTTTTTTTGATGCTTGTTTGTCGAAAACTTATGAACCGAGGTAGCTCTTAAGGAGACGGCTCTTCTGTCCTTTGAGACGGCGTATCGCTTTTTCCTTAATCTGGCGCACACGTTCGCGTGTGAGGTCGAATTTGGCACCGATTTCTTCGAGGGTCATTTCCTGACAGCCGATGCCGAAGAACATTTTCAGGATTTCGCGTTCACGCTCATGAAGCTGGCGGAGGGCGCGTTCCACCTCATTGGAAAGTGATTCCTGATTGAGGGCGGCGTCGGCCATGGGGCTGTCATCATTTGTGAGCACGTCGAGGAGGCTGTTGTCTTCGCCTTCCACAAAAGGAGCGTCTACAGATATATGGCGGCCTGAAACCTTGAGGGTGTCTGCAATTTTTTCAACAGGCACGTCCAGGCTTTCGGCAAGTTCTTCGGGCGATGGACGGCGTTCGTTCTCTTGCTCGAATTTTGAAAGTGCTTTGCCGATTTTATTGAGCGAGCCGACCTGGTTGAGGGGAAGGCGCACTATTCGGCTCTGTTCGGCAAGTGCCTGTAGAATAGACTGGCGAATCCACCATACGGCATAGGAGATGAATTTGAAGCCGCGGGTCTCGTCGAATTTGCGGGCGGCCTTGATGAGGCCGAGATTGCCTTCGTTGATGAGGTCGGGCAGTGAGAGACCCTGGTTCTGATATTGCTTGGCCACAGATACTACGAAGCGCAGATTGGCGCGGGTCAGTTTTTCGAGGGCTGCCTGGTCGCCTTGCTTGATTCGCTGTGCTAATTCTACCTCTTCTTCTACCGAAATCAGCTCTTCGCGGCCTATTTCCTGGAGGTATTTATCGAGCGACGCGCTTTCGCGGTTGGTAATCGACTTTGTGATTTTAAGTTGTCTCATGTGTCTGCTTTGAACCGGTTGTATTGCAATTAGCTTGCAAAGATACGAAAAATTTTGATATTACGCAAGTAGGCCTGCGAAGTATGGAAGAGAGGTGCTTAGCGGTTCAGTGCCTGCCGCAGTATGCTCTGCTTTCGTTTTGAGTAAACGCAGATGAGCTTACGACGTTGTAAATCGCAGCCCCTTCCGGGCATTATTTATAATTATTTAACGTCAAATCCACTATGCCAGCCGCCTTAATGGAAGTATGTGATGAAAGGTGCTGTTTTAAAAAAACTACTGCAACGAGCAGTGCAGCGCAGTTGCAGTAGTTGGAGTTTTAACTATTTGTATCGGGCCCAGCGAATTATTTCGATTAGCGTGGGCTTTTTGCCGTACATGAATATGCCGACGCGATAGATTTTCGCACAAAGCCATATCAGGAAGGCAAAACTGATATAGAGTACTATCAGGGAGAGAATGATTTCCCATGTCGGAACTCCGTAGGGCAGGCGGCTCATCATTGCCATAGGCGAGGTGAAGGGAATCACCGATACCCAGAATGCGAGCGTGGAGCCGGGGTTGGAAAGTACAGCCATGGAAGAGATAATACCGATGATAACCGGCATTGTCGCTATGGTGGAGAGCTGCGATGCGTCCTGCACATTGTCTACGGCAGAGCCTATGGCAGCATAGATAGCCGAGTAGAACAGATACCCGCCAATGAAGAATAGCAGCAGATATACGAACAGGCCGGCGATGAAGCCCGTGTCGGAGAGCTGACTTATGGCGGCGGCGATTTCTGTGCTTTCGCTGGTGGCGCCGAGGTCGCCCAGCAGAGGCATGCTCCAGAGCGAGCACGAACCTATCAGAACAGCCCAGATAAGAATCTGTGTAATGGCGACAAGGCCTATGCCGCTGATTTTACCGAGCATGAGCCAGGTCGGTTTCACTGACGATACTACGATTTCGAGCACGCGGTTGTTCTTTTCCTCTATGATAGAGTTCATCACCATTTGTCCGTAGATGAGAATGAACATATACAGCATCATGTCGAGGGTAAGGCCGATTATATACGACAGCCCGACAGATGTTGCCGTGTCTTCTTCTTTGTCGATGCGGATTGTGGGGAGTTCGAAGTCGGCCTGGACGCTGGCAAGAATCTGTTTGATATTATCTATGTTGTATTCTTCCAGCCGAATGTCTTCTATTGCATCTTCGAGCTGGCTGTTGATGTAGGCACCCGTTTGCATAGCAGGAGCGCCCCGGCTATAGAGGCGTATGGCCTCGGCCGGCTTTTTTACGGCATTGGCGTCAATTACGAGTATGGCATCGAAGTCGGTGTCGGCACGGAGACTATCGAGCGGCGCATCGACCGAAACGAACTTAACTTCGTCGTTGTTATTGAGGCGCGATGCGATAAGTCCGGTCTGGTCTACAACGGCTATATTGCGGTTCTCAGGTGAACTCAGCAGCATTACCGCAGCCGGAGCCAGGCTTAGAGCAATCATCAGGAGAGGCACTAAGATGGTAGTGATGATGAAGCTTTTGCGTTTTACGCGCGTCATATATTCGCGCGCTATGATAAGTTTTAACGAATGGTTCATTGCAGCAGAATTTCTGATGGGTCATTATCGGTGTTCGACGCCTGGACTGCGGCGACGAAGATATCGTCCATAGACGGCAGAACGTGGCGGAAACTGTTGATGCATACGGCTTGGTTGGCGGCGGCCAAAAGCGGCCTTACATCGGCCCCCGAACTGAGTGATACTGTGGCCGAGGCATATCCTCTGTCATCTACAGCACCGAGTTTGAAATCGCGTCCGATGGCTTCTACGGAAGAACGGAGAGCGTCTGGGCTGCCGGCGAATGTGATTTCATAGATGTTGCCGCCGAATTGTTCGCGCAGAGCGCCGACAGTTCCTGTAAGAATATTTCGCGAACGGTTGATGAGGCTTATTTCGTCGCATAGCTCCTCAACACTTGCCATGTTGTGGGTAGAGAAAATGACTGTAGCACCTTCATCGCGCAGTTTAAGTATTTCTCGTTTGAGAATGCCGGCATTTATGGGGTCAAAGCCCGAGAAAGGTTCGTCGAAAATAAGAAGCTTGGGCCTATGTAGGACAGTGACGATAAACTGCACCTTCTGTGCCATGCCCTTTGACAGTTCTTCGATTTTTTTATCCCACCATTCGGATATTGCAAGTCGCTCGAACCACTGGCGCAGGGCTGTTTCGGCTTCCCGCTTGCCAAGCCCTTTGAGGCGGGCGAAGAAAAGAGCTTGCTCGCCAACTTTCATTTTCTTGTATAGACCGCGCTCTTCGGGAAGATAGCCTATATGCGCCACGTCGGCGGCCGTGAGCTGATGCCCGTCGAAGGTCACAACACCGCGGTCGGGTGCTGTGATATGGTTGATTATTCGTATGAGAGTGGTTTTGCCGGCACCGTTGGGGCCGAGAAGACCATAGACACTGCCGCGGGGCACGGCTATTGAAACATCGTCGAGTGCGCGGTGTTTCGTGAAGTCTTTTGTTATGTTTTCAGCTGTAAGTATGTAGTCCATATCCTATAAGACGTCAAATTAGGGTAATTATTACACCCCGGGGTAAAAAAGATTACTTATCAGTCGTCAGTCTTGTGTCTGCCATATGGCAAAAGAGGCCAAAGCCTGGCGGTGGAGCATTTCGAGGCCGTTTTTGGTTTTGGCTCCTTTGTCGGCGCCCCGACGCATGAATTCGGTCTCTTCGGGATTATATACCATATCAAAGCATACGGCGTCTGCAGGGAGGAGGTCAAAGGGTAGTTGCGGGCAACTGTCAGTGTCGGGGAATGTTCCGAGCGGTGTTGTATTGACAACAACTGGATGAGAGGCCATAACTTCAGGCGTAAGCTCGGTATAAAGAAGGATGTCGGACTCTTTGCGACTGCGCGAAACGCGCATAGGCTTCAATCCCAGCTGACGAAGGCCTTCGACTGCGGCTTTAGACGCGCCGCCGGTGCCGAGGACGAGCGCGCCTGAGCCTTTCAGGCCTTCTACGAGCGGGCGCAGACTTTCGCGGAAGCCTTCGACATCGGTATTGTATCCTTCGAGCCGAAGAACGCGTCCGGTGTCATCACGAACCACCTTTACGGTGTTTACAGCGCCTACGACAGCGGCAACGCCTTCAATTTTATCAAGATACTCCATTACAGCCTCTTTGTATGGCGCAGTAACATTGAAGCCCTTTAAATTCGGATTGAGGAGTACAAGCGAATATAGTGCAGCCGGGTCAAGCTTCGGCAGCTCGAAGTTCTCATACTTCAGATTTTTACCTTCGAGAGCAAACTTCTCTGTAAAAAAAATCTTCGAAAACGAGTGCCCCAGCGGGTACCCGATAAGTCCGAAGTCAACATCAGAAAGTTGGTCGTTTCTCATATGAATTTTTTGCAAAGTTACTTCAAAAAAATGAAAAAGGCATATTCCCGGGAACATGCCTTTTTCAGAAGGTGATAGTGGTCTTATTTTACAATCACTTTGTAGCTTTGGCCGCATACACGGACAATATACAGGCCGGCAGGTACTGTAAGGATCTGTTCTCCATATTGGGCTGAACCGGTAGCGATAGCTTTACCATCGACAGTGTAAACGATAATATCCCCCGAATCGAACCCTGATATCAGTATCTGGCCCTTTCCGCCTCGTACAATACCATTGGCTGCTGAAATATTCCCGATTCCGCTGGTCTGTCCGCTTACCTCAAGACTTTCTATGACGCACATGTCTTTGGCGGTTTTGTACTCAGTGTCGATATAGAGCTGCACCCAGCCTTTGCCGTTGAACTCCTTGGGTAGTGTGATAAAACTCTTTTTCCATCCGTTGCCGGGCAGAACAGTTCCTATGGTAACTTCCGAGTCCATGCCGTTGGCAATGGCCGTGATATTGATTGTGGCGGCATTTTCTCCGGCCCAGGATAGAAGTTCGAGTTCTACATCAGAAGCATTTGCCGTGGTGAATCTGGGAATCGCCATTTTGCCTTTGCCGGTAGCGTTTCTGGAAGTGCCTACCAATACGCTGGTGCTTTGGTCGCTCCATTTATCCGATACGTTAGCAACTTTTTCTACAGACCAGAGTTGTCCGTCATATTCGCTGGTGGGAGTATAATAAGTCCATGGATTTATCTGCATGGGATCGTCCTCTCCGCCTTCGAAATCCTCTGTCATAGGCAATGCATAGGGAGTTCCCATTACAGATGTAATGCCTGTCACTCGCGACCCCGTTCCGGCTGCGTTGCATGTCACAATACCCATTCGGTAGAGGTCTTGCTCGGTTCCTGCAGGAAGCGTGAATGTATATGTCTTTACAGAGCCAAGGTCAGCAGCCTTCTGCCAGCCCCAGGTTTCGTCGTAGGTATAATATTGGTAGCTTACTGTGCTCGGGTCGAAATATCCGCCGTCTTCTGAGGCTGTCGGCGCTTCCCAAGAAAGTGTGAAGGAGAGCATGTCGTCCGATAGTGTTCCTGTCAGATTCGTAACGACACCAGGTATGTGCACGCCGGTATATACACTGACTATGGCCTTGATTCCATTTGCCTCGCCTGCATTAACTGCGATACTTATAGTATTGTCACCTTGGGCGGTTGCGACAGAAGTTGTGATTTTCGACCCCGGCTTACCTTTTACGGTCGATATGCTCGTTCCACTTATTACGGCTGTAAGTTCTGTTTCGGCAGGAATCTCTGAGCCGTCAATTGTTTTTGTCGGCATTGTAAATGCGATTTCAGCTTCGAGAGCGCCATTGCCGGCAGCAGTGGCAACGGCATCAGTGACCGCTACAGGAGATTTTGAAGAAATGCCGGGGTCAAGAATACTCATGTTGCGGACAAGAATACCATATTGGTTAGCATCTGATATGCAATGAATGCCGATATAGTATGTTCCTGCTTCGGCAATCTGGAATAGTTGGCTGTAATCACCCCATTTTTCCCAGTCTGAGAAGTATTCGGGCTTGGTTTTGGGAATGATTACACTCGTCATGGCCGTCGGTTCGGGCGATTTGCCGATGCAAACTTCGAAATAATCGTCTTCTATATAACTGCCGAAGCGGCGGCAGTCCATTGCGAACATATAGAATCTGTCGGGATTATCTAAAGTTACAGGTGGCAGAATCAGCCAGTCGTCCATTGGTTTATAGGGGTCATAATCTGTTGCAAAAGCAGTCGTAGCATAGACATCCGGGTCATAATACCATGAAAAACCGTCGCTGCCTGTATCGATTATGGTGAAGAGCTGGGCCTCTGATTCTGTCGGGGTGAATGTCACATCGGGTCGGAACGGCTTACCGCTTATGATAGTATTCGATTTGCCGGGAGCAGATGTCTTGCCTCCGCAGCTTGCCGTTACACTTGCTTCATAAGTAGATAGTTCTCCGTCCGGAATCTGTATGTCGATTTTCGTGGACAAGGTCTTGCCTATGCTTTTGCCATTGAGGAATGCTTCGTATTCAATTTCAGCTGTGTTGACATAGCCGCCGTTGACGCCGCTTGAAACAGCCGACCAAGTGATTTGTGTTTCAGAAAGACTTACGTTTTCCGGAGTTGCCGGAGTGTCGAATCCGACGAACCGACGTTCTGTATTGACACGACTGTCGAGGTCTGCTGTGCTTGCATAGAATGCGAATGAGTGCAGACCTTCGTTTATGTCGGCGTATTGCACAATGACCTCAGTGCCTGGAGCACCGGTGCCGGTCTTGTATTCGATGTTGTCGAGAAGAGCAGTCCATGAGAGCACCCCTTCGAGTTTATCTCCGTTTTCTGTCGTGGCAGGGAGTTTGTAGGTTATATTTCCTGAATTTGAGCCGTTTGTGAAATCGAATTTTATAATTTCAGGCATGGCCGGTGCTTCCGGATTGATAGCAGAGTCAGTTGTGAAGAGAATCGGAAATGTGGTCTTGCCGTAAAGGTCTACGAATTCTGCCGTTTTTCGGTTGATATCTATTTTGTATAGGTCGGACGAAAAATTGGTAATGTAATTATAGAAGAATACGTCTTCTACAGGACTGTATACAAGGCCGCCTATGAATTCTGGCACTTCGTCGAGCGCCGTCAGTTTCATTATTTCAGTCTGAGTGCCGTCATTATCAATACTTACGAATGTACCGCCAAGTGTAACACCGTAGAGTTTGTTGTTGGCAGGGTTGAAAGTTATGGCCGTACATGCATTTTCCGGCGATTCTGCAAGCCTGATTACTTCCAGTTCGTCTGGTGCTGAGGCTGGTGCCTTCAGAAAAGCCAACCCGCCATTAGAATCTTCACCATAGCCATAAATATATTTGTCCTGAGGGCTATATGTAGCTGAGGAGAACATTCCATTGTCCATATTAGCCTGGCGATCTGTGACTATGGTGCCTGTTTCGAATTCATATTCGAAGTAGTAAAGGTCTGTGATATAACCGAAAAATTCTACCGGGGCGAAACCGCACACACGCTCTCCGTCGAACCATCCGGCACTGAGTACGAATCCTTCGTCTTCATAAGCCTTATCGGCCCACTTGAGGGTATAGCCGTTGGCATCTATAGTGTACAGGCCTATAGGAGTATCGCTGTACGATGTATATCCGAGGTAGCCGTAGATGTTGGAGCCGCCGGCTGTCACTTTCGACGGAACTTTGGCCGACAGATTCCGCTTCGAAGTCAGAGGCGATATATATGCCCTGCCGGTAGAAGAGAACAATGCCTCTCTGGCCGGGGTCTACATCTTTATAGTAGGTCTGATTGCACGTCCTTCCTCGATTGTTCGTTTTGCTTCCTCGATAGTGACTCGTGGCACCGCTGCTATGGCAGAGAGAGCTGTCAAGGCAACTGTTGTCGCGAATAAAAGATTTTTCATATTAGGATTGTTATTGGTGTGTCGATTTTGTTAATGATGGCTTTTCTTAGTGTTTTGTGTCAAAATGCTATTTAAATAATATCTTCAGGTGCTTGTATGTGTATTGAATTGAGAAAATCGTTTGCTTTTGCAAATATATGTACAATAATTTATCTGTGCAATTAAATGCATTTGTGTTACTTGAAAAATATGAATGCGGACCTTGCTGCAATTTGAGCAAGGTCCGCATTCGGAATTTCGATTTTCAGAGGGGGCTAAAAAACTCTCATTGTGATAGTCGGCCGGAAGTATATGTACGCCAGCGTTCGATGAGGGCGGTCATGTCGGCAGGGAGTGGGGCTGAGAAGAACATTTCTTCGCCGGTATGGGGGTGACGGAAGCCGAGGGTGCGTGCATGGAGTGCCTGGCGGGGGCATATATCCATGCAGTTGCGGACGAAGGCTTGGTACGATGACGAGCGCACGCCGCGGAGTATATTGTCGCCGCCATAGCGGGCGTCGTTGAAGAGCGGGTGCCCGAGCGATTTCATGTGTACGCGAATCTGGTGTGTACGGCCTGTTTCGAGCACACATTTTACTACAGCGACATGTCCAAGGGGCTCTGTAACGGAGTAGTGCGTGACGGCTCGTTTGCCTTCCGGCCCGTCGAGCGGAAAAGTTGTCATCTGCAGGCGGTCTTTGGGCGAGCGGCCTATATTTGTTGCCACTGTGCCTTCGGTCATTTCGGGCACGCCCCATACCACGGCTACATATTCGCGTTTGGTAGTCTTGTTGAAAAATTGACGTCCGAGGTCGGTCTTGGCATCGGGAGTCTTGGCTACAACCAGCAGGCCCGATGTATCCTTGTCGATGCGGTGCACAAGGCCGAGGCGCGGGTCGTTGACATCATAGTCGGGTGTGTCGCGGAAGTGCCAGGCAAGGGCATTGACGAGAGTGCCGTCGTAGTTCCCGTGACCGGGGTGCACCACAAGGCCGGCCGGCTTGTTGACTACGAGCACATGACGGTCTTCATATATTATATCGAGCGGAATATCCTGCGCAACAATCTCGAATTCATAGCGCGGACGGTCCATTACAACCTGCACGACGTCTAATGGTTTGACGCGGTAGTTGCTTTTTACCGGTTTGCCATTGACAAGTATGCACCCGGCTTCAGCTGCCTGCTGCACGCGGTTACGCGACGATTTCTGCAGGCGCGCAACAAGGAATTTGTCTACCCGCAATAGTTCCTGGCCTTTGTCTGCCACGAAACGGAAGTGTTCGAAGAGCTCGTTACCGTCGATTTCTATGATTCTGTCGTCGCTTTCGTCTTCTTCTGCCATTATGCTGTTCTTAAAGCTATATCATTCGAATATATCGCTTTCACTGTCGAAAATTATCTCTTCGGCTGTGTCTTCGGTTGTGTCTGATTCTTCTGTTGCCGGGCCGTTGCCAACCTCAAGTGTCACTGTCGATGTGATTGGTATTACAGAGCCCACAGCAAGGGGGGTGTCTCCATATTTCGCGCCCATCACAAGGTCAGGGAACTCCGACGGAACGTAAACCATGCGTACATCTGTAATGCCTATGCCGCGAAGATACGATACAGCCTGCCGAGATGAAACATTGCCGGTGAGAGGCATCGATATTGTCACTTGCTTTGGAGAGAAAGCCGTTACGGTTACATAGACCTGACGGTCGCCTTTGACGACAGCCCCGGCCTTAGGCCATGATTCGACTACAGTGCCCGGCGCAATGCTGCGGTCGTAAATAGAGTCGGAAATTTCTATGTTCAGCCCATTTGCCGAAAGAAGTGCTCTGGCTTCATTGTAGCTTTTATGCTTGATTTCGGGCACTACCGATGTCTGACCGTGCATGGTCCAGTAATCAAGAAACAATAGGACGCCCCATAGCAACAGAAGTGCGACTACGATTATATACACAAGGTTGGCTATAATCGGGTGCCTGAGTCTGAGGCTGTTGAGTTTTTCGAGGAAGTTCATTTTGATTCAGGCTCGTCGTACCACTTTGAGTACATGAGATAGTTTGTGGCTATTTTTACGTTGATTTCGCGGGCCTGTGCCGGGTCAACCATCTTAATGAATTTAGCAGGAGCTCCACCCCAAAGTTCGTTGGGGCCTATCTGTGTGCGCGACAGCACAACAGAACCGGCCGCCACTATGGCGCCTTCGCCTACAACGGCGTCGTCCATCACCACGGCGCCCATGCCTATGAGGGCGAAGTCGTGGATTTTGGAGCCGTGTATTGTCACATTGTGTCCTATCGACACGTCATTGCCGATTTCGATTGTGGATTTCTGATAGAGTGTATGGAGCACAGAGCCGTCCTGAATGTTCACACGGTCACCGATGGTTATGGTGTTGACATCACCGCGGAGAACTGTGTTGAACCATATCGAGCAGCCGTCGCCCATGGTGACGTCGCCGATGATGGTGGCATTTTCGGCAAGGAAACATTCTTTGCCCATTTTCGGCGTAAAGCCGCGAAGGGGTATGATGAGAGCCATCTTTTCAAATTATGGATTATGAATTAAGAGTTGTTAGCTTGGTATGAATCAGGATGATAAATTACGAATCGAAACTATCAATTCATAATTTATAATCCATAATTCATAATTAAGCGAGCGGAAGCGTATGCATTGCGAGCCATGCGCGTTCGGCATCGGTGTTGAGGGCAGGGGAGAGGAGCTCGCGGACTTTTGCGTGGTAGCTGTCGACCCAGGCGATTTCTTCGGCAGTCATTATGCTGAGGTCGAAGAGCGTGCGGTCGAAGGGGAACATCGTCAGAGTCTCGAATCCGAGGAATGAGCCGAACTCAGTTTCCATTACGGGTACGCAGAGTACGAGGTTTTCGCAGCGGATGCCATGAACCCCTTCGCGGTATACGCCGGGTTCGTTAGATGTTATCGAACCGGGGCGCAGAGGAGCCTCTACATTGTTCAGGCGTATGCTGTGCGGGCCTTCGTGTACACTCAGGAAGTGGCCTACGCCGTGGCCTGTGCCGTGGAGATAGCTGAGTCCGTTTTTCCATAGGAACTGGCGTGCGATGGCGTCGAGCTGGGCTCCGCGTGTTCCGGAGGGAAACACCGTTGTGCCAAGCGCTATGTGGCCCTTCATTACGAGCGTGAAGTCGCGTTTTTCCTGTTCGGTCGGTATGCCGAGGGCTATGGTGCGGGTTATATCGGTTGTGCCGTCGAGGTATTGTGCGCCGGAGTCGACCAGAAGCAGCCCTTCGGGTGCGAGAACCGAGTCGGTCTCAGCGGTAGCCTCATAGTGGACTATAGCTCCGTGGGGGCCATAGCCGGCTATTGTGCCGAAGCTTTCCTCGAAGAACAGCGGCTGCGCCGACCGATGCTTGTGAAGCAGTGTGTCTACATCGGTTTCGGTAGTGCGTTCGCCTTTTTTAATGCGCTCCTCAAGCTCCATGAATGCTTTGACGAGAGCTACGCCATCGCGTATCATGGCATTGCGTACGCCGTCGAGCTGGACGTCGTTTTTTACCGACTTCATCACCGCTGCAGGCGACACTGTAACCTTTACAGAGCGGCCTCCGAGAATGTCGACAACAGCCCCGGAAGTATGTGCCGGGGCTATGAGAACCTTGCAGCCCGAGGGCAGACCCGAGAGAAAAGCGGCGGCATCGCCATATTCTCTTGTGGCAACTCCCTGAGATTCGAGATATGCCTTTGTTTCGTCGGTCAGCTTTGCCGGAGATATGAAAAGCACTTTCTGATTATCAGAAAGATACAGATACGAGGTTGCCACAGGGGTATGGCGCACGTCGTTTGAACGGATATTAAGTGTCCATGCAATTTCGTCGAGAGCAGAAATAAAAACTGCATCGGCGCCTTCTTCCTCGGCGCTTGCAAGTATGTCGGCCATTTTTTCGCGTGCTGAGCGGCCTGCGTACTTCTCTTCGTGAATGAAAATTTTACCGTCGGGGAGGGCGGGGCGGTCGCTCCAAAGTTTGTCAACTATGTCGTAGTGACAGTCAAGAGCAATTCCACATTTAGCAAGAGCTTCGGCCATGTTCTGGAGAGCCGGAGCCGAGAAAAGCATGCCGTCGACACCTACTTTGTCGCCCGCTTTCAGTGTAGAACACAGATATGCTGTAATCGAAGGGGTCTCTTCGAGGCCATCTTTCATAAGTTCGATGCCCGAGCCCTGAAGTTGGTCGGCCGCCTGAATGAAGTAGCGCGAGTCTGTCCACAAGAGGGCGGCTTCGAGTGTCACAACAAGATCGCCGGCCGAGCCGCTGAAGCCCGAGAACCAGCGGCGAGCCTGCCAGTGGGGTGCAAGATATTCGCCGAGGTGGGGGTCGGCCTGGGGTATGATGACTGCTGCAATTCCCGCCTCTTTCATGAGGCCGCGCAGCGCTTCGATTCTTTCAGTGTATATGCTCATATGCTCATTTTTATTTTCTTACGCGAAGATACACATTTCCCCGCAAACGAGCATGCATTTACACTAAAAACCAAACAGACAATGAAGGAACCGAGGGATATAAAGGAGAAACGCAAGCTTTTTCATTTCATATAGCTTCTCTATTCTCCTCTTCTTAATATTGCTGTGACTCTTTGGCAAATCATCAACGGTCAATGGGTTTAGCCACGCATATTTTATCTCGACTTACAGCTGTCAACCGAAGACAGGTTGGATTAGTTCACACATTTTTCCAACTGAGCTGAATGTGTTCATTTATTAAACAACCTCTTAATTATTATTATCATGGATTATCAAAGCCGGATTGGATTCCGTTAAAAACCCTGCCCCAGTGTTTCTTGTTTTTCTTGTCATACGAGAAAATACCAATTGAAAAGTATCTATTCTCTTGTGTGCTGTTTGGTTCTATCTCAATAGAGGCGTATTTGTAGGGATCTTTGCAAGTTTCTGAGATCCCAAATACAGGAGCAACCGATTTTGCATCAGCCCAGAACGTAATTTTCATATACTCATAACATGAAGTTTCGCCAATTGTCATAACTTTTGAAAATCCATGTTCTTCATCAGTCCGCAATTCGATAAGAAATATATCGGAACCAGTTCTTTGCTGCAAAAGAATCTTTACTCCATTCTTTGGCACTTGTTTAGTTCCGAAAAAAATACTTTCACTATCATCAAATGTTTTATCAAGTTCAATCCATTCAGGTTGATTAGGATATTGTGGCTCATCTGATTCGCAAGACGAGCATAAAAATAGCATTGATAGAATTAGTAAAGCGATATACCTCATATACATTTAGATATTGAGCGTGATTTGATGGTTAATGGTGATGTCTCAGAGTTAATTGCATCTTCCCATATATTGTGATATTTGATAAGGGAGTCAGATTTTAAAAATTTCTGATCTTCTATCATTTTTGTTATTCCTTCAAGCCACAAAATTGAAGGATGATTAACATCAACTGTAGAATTGAATGAGCCTTCGTTGTTATATGCAAGAATTGGATAGTAGTTTTTTTGTTCCGCTTATTATTGCAAATCCTGATTCATTAGGAAAGTTTACTATATATGCTAATATTTTACCGTTCCTATAAACAGGCGTGGTTTGGAAATTTTTCCGAAATATTACGACTATGAGGTGTCGAGATATTGTCAAAAATATCATTCAAAAGAAGATTGGAGATTATAGCATTCAGTTCGGAAGTATTTACATACTCACTATCTCTTACCTCTGTTTTAACTTCAGGATTGATAGTATTTAAGTTGTATGCATAATCGTCTGAGCAAGAAAATGATATTACACTTAAAATAATAAGTATTAAGGCTCAAGCCGAAATGGCGGTGCATAGTTTTCGGGGAAAGTGTTAAATTTGTGGT
>CAJTOB010000040.1 GCA_910578035.1 uncultured Muribaculaceae bacterium | reverse complement strand
CCTGTAACCTTCTGATCCGTAGTCAGATGCTCTATTCAGTTGAGCTAAGGAGCCGAAAACTACTACTAATTATGAAATGAAATCTTTGTGACTCCTACAGGATTCAAACCTGTAACCTTCTGATCCGTAGTCAGATGCTCTATTCAGTTGAGCTAAGGAGCCGAAAACTACTACTAATTATGAAATGAAATCTTTGTGACTCCTACAGGATTCAAACCTGTAACCTTCTGATCCGTAGTCAGATGCTCTATTCAGTTGAGCTAAGGAGCCGTGCAGGCCTCTGCCTTATTTGCGAGTGCAAAGTTACTACATTTTTCTCAATCCTCCAAATATTTCGTAAAATTTTTAGTCATTTTTTTGAGAATCAGGCGTGGCCGGGCCTTTTATGTGTTATTTGGCCTTGCCG
Organism: uncultured Muribaculaceae bacterium; assembly: GCA_910578035.1. Lineage (GTDB taxonomy): Bacteria > Bacteroidota > Bacteroidia > Bacteroidales > Muribaculaceae > CAG-873. The sequence continues at coordinate 28,333 of CAJTOB010000040.1, read as the reverse complement.
AAGCCGATTGAGCAGAAGCGCAGCACGTCGGGGAGGGCGGTGCGCCAGTAGGTCCAGTTGTGGGCACCGTCGCGCATACGGTATTCCATAGGGATGCCCTTGCGGCGCATGGCTGTATAGAATGCAAGATTGGCATCGACAAGGAAGTCATCGTCGCCGCAGTCTGCATACCAGCGCACTGTCTTGAGCGCGTCGACAGTCGCAGAGTCGGCTTTTTCTACATATGCAGCAGGGTCATTCATGGCAAGCGAGATATAGAAGGCGCTTCCGTCGTCGTCGGGGCGCTTGTCGCTCAGGCCAATCAGACCGCTCAGAGGGCAGGCCGAACTGAAGAGCTCAGGGTGATGCTGGGCGTAGGCGGCCGTTCCTCCGCCGCCCATCGAAAGTCCGGCGATGGCGCGGTGCCCTTTGTCGGGAATGGTTCGGTAAGTGGCGTCGATATAGGGTATTAATTCCTGAAAGAAATAGTCTTCATAGTTCCAGCCTGGAACGTTGAAATAGCCCATGTGAGGTCCGGCAAAGTTCTCGTCGGTGCCGCGTGCGTCGGGCATGACAATAATCATAGGTACCGCAGTGCCGTTTTTGATGGTGAGGTCTGCAATTTCCTGAGTTGTTCCTCTTTCGGTCCAGTCGCGGTCGCAGCCCCATGCGCCGTGGAGCAGATAGAGCACCGGGTATCGTTCGGATTTGTTCTCATCATAGCCGACGGGCAGATAAATAGTGTAGGGTTTGGTTTCGCCGAGAATCTTCGACGGCATTTCTGCATTTATCACCTTGCTGCCCTGCGCAAGGGCACACACGCCTGCGAAGACAGCAAGCGCGGTGCTTATGAGTGTGCGTTTCATTCGGCTTTCATTAAGCGGATTTCGTAGATATTGGGGCTGTCTTTATCGCTTGTGGCGGCGATTTTGATTGTGTGGACAGCGTTGACGTCGCTAATGTCTACGGGCAGCAAGGCTACGCCGGAATCGCTGTCGAGTATGCCGATTTTTTTGCCGTCGAACCATACTTCGGCGCCTCTTGAAGAGTCCGGGCGGTATGTTACAGAGATAACATCGGCGTCTTTGCCTTTGCCGGCGAGGGTGTAGCCGAAACAGCCTCCACGCCACGCCCGGCGCCAATGTATGTCGCCGTCATATCCGGCTTCGGTGCGGTCCATCTTCACAAAATGGTCGCTTTCAGGCTGCTGTTCGCCGCAGACTACCATGTCGGCCGTGCGGGCGTCGAGGGCGTCGCGTCGCTGTTGCTCGGCGGCGGTCGCTGCAAGCCTGCTTTCGAGTTCGGAGGGTTTCATTACGGGCCAGTAGACCATGTAGCGGCATTCGTTGAGCGACGCGAAGAGCACAAGGCGCATTCCTTCGTATTTTTCGGGATAAACGCCGGTGAGCGAGAATGTAAGAGCTTCGCCTTCCACGGGCTTGATGCAGGAGGTGATATCTTCTGCATCTGTAACAATTACCGGCATATCCTGGAGGGGAAGGCGCGGGCCGGCGGCGATGTGTCCTCCGCGGCTGTCATCGGCCATAAGGCCCGTCTGATCTTCGGCTCCGAGATTGGCGGCAAGAACAATCGGACCGTAGACGAACGAGTAGTTGGCCGAGCTGTCGGGCAATTGCTCGGCGCGGAGTTCCATCGGGAACGATACTGTGATGCTGTCGCCGGGCTGCCATGTGCGGTCTACGGTGAGATAGCCGCCGATGATGTTGGCGGCTTCGCGCCGGCCGTTTACGGCAAGAGTGGCTTTATAAGGGTCGGTCCAGTCGGGTACCCGTACTTTGACGGCGAACTCCGACGGCACGGCGGGGCGGACGGTGATAGTAGTCTTGTCAGAGGCCGGGAAGTCGGTGCGTTGCTCGAGTGTGTTGCCATTCCAGCTGAGTTGCGAGGGAATGAAAAGATTCACGTATATGTTGCTGTCGGCATCGGCTGCGTAGATATATTCGCCGTAGCGGGCGTGGTTTTCCATGCCCGAACCGACACAGCACCAGAAGCTTGTCTGAGGCTGCGAATAGACACGGTAATGGCCCGAACGCATGGGCGTGAAATAGACGAAACCGCCGTTGTCGTGGTTCTGCGACGATAGGATATGGTTGAAGATGGCGCGCTCGCCGTAGTCCATATACGAAGGTTTGCCGCTCGATTCATATAGCATGCGGGTGAGGCGGAGCATATTGTATGTATTGCATGTTTCGGGGCCCTGCTCGCTTTCGAGCATGCTCGAGAAATCGTCGGGCGAGTGGAAGTGCTCGCGTACGCTGTTCCCTCCGATAGAGACGGAGCGACGCGACGTCACGTCGTTCCAGAAGAAATCGACTGCTTTATCCCACTCTGCATTGTCCTCGATGTCGGCTATGCGCTTGAATCCGATGACTTTGGGTATCTGTGTGTTGGCGTGCATGCCGGTGAGGCGGTCTTCGCCCTGCAGCAGCGGGTCGAGGACTGCGCGATGGCTGAACTGATGAGCCAGACGCATGTATTTGTCGTCGCCTGTGATAGCGGCGACATCGGCAAAAATTTCATTTAGTCCGCCGTGCTCGCTTCGCAGCATGTCCTGTATCTGCTCGTCGGATAACTGCGATACTTCGGCGACCATCCAGTCGGCGAGGGCTACAAGCATGTTGCGGGCGTCTTCGCGGTGAGTCTGTAGCCATGCATCTTTCAGACCGGCATATGTCTTGTGGATATTGTAGAGGGGCACCCATTTGGCATTGAGGTCGAAGCCTCCGGCGCGGATATCGCCGCGGGCCACTTCGGCCCACATGGGCCGTCCGCCCGGCACGCCGCAGAGGTAGCCGTTGCCGGAGGCGTCTTGAGCTCGTTTCAGCTCGGAGAGCATATAATCGAGTCGTCGGCCTATTTCCTCATTGCCTGTGGCGGCATACATGTATGCGAGAGCCGACAGATAGTGGCCTCCGATGTGGCCGTCGAGGCCGGTATTTTCCCAGTTGGTATAGTTCTCGGCCTTAGGCTTGAGGCCGGACTCCTTTAGATAAGGGGCCAAAAGACGGTCCGGGTCGATTTCGAGCAGATATTGAAGGTCGAGGTCCTGGGCATGTTTGAAGGGGCCGTCGGTGAGCCGCACGTTTTCTACAGCGAAGGCTGTGACGGAACTGTTTTCCGCATCTTGGATTCTGGTGGTGGGAGTGCACGCAACCGCCGCAAGGGCGAGTGCGGGCAGAAGCACTTTTTTCATGGTATTTTGAATGGTTATTTTGCTTTCGGAATGGCTTTGTAGCCTATTTTTGCGAAGCCTTTGGTGATGGATTCGACGTTGGTTTTCTTAGGGTTGAAGACTACAGTTACGGTCTGTTCGGGCACAGAGGTGGCAATGCTCTTGATGCCTTTTTCGAACCGTAGGTTTGTTTTGATTTTCTTTTCGCAGTTGGCGCAGCTCATCTTGGGCTGAACTGTGAATACGACGGTTGAATCGGCACTCTCTTTCGCGAGTGCACTGCCTGAGAGGGCTATGATAGCGGCTATGGCAAGTATTATCTTTTTCATTGAACTTGGTTTTTGGGCGGCTGGGCGGTTGGGCTGATGGGCGGTTGGGCTGATGGGCGGTTGGGCTGACGGGCGATTGGGTTGCTGGGTTATAGGTGGTTAATTATTTTATTATTAATTCTAAATTATTTATTAATTCATAATTCATAATTCATAATTCATAATTCATAATTCATAATTCATAATTCATAATTTCAGAGGTATTTGGTGAAATTGTAGCGGACGCCGGCATAAATCATGGCTCCCTGAAGAGGGGCGTGGACCATCGTTGCGTCGAAGTCGGGCCCCCATGGATTGGCTGCGCCGATTACGGGATGCTTCTGGCGGTAGCCGGTGAGGTTTTCACCACCGATGTAGACGCTCCAGTGGCGGAAGTTGCGTGTGAGCTGTGCGTTCAATGTGGCGTATGCTTTGTATCGTTTCTCCCAGAGCGGAGCTACGGGGGCAGGCAGCGGATTTCTGCCGCCTCCATTGACCGCACATGTGATGTCGAGCTGCCATATGCCCATATCCGGAGTCCAGCCAAGGGTGAAGAGGCCTTTGTTTCGAGAGGTGAGAGGCTTTTCGACGAGTCCGTGGCCGTAGTCTGTCTTAACGTCGGTAAGGCGGTAGGCGGCGGTGAATGCGAGGTCTTCGAGGATATCGAAAGTAAGCTCGGCCTGGAAAGTATGTGAGTATGACGGTCCGCCTCCGGTGCTGATATATGCGGCATGCGGGTCGGCGTCGAGGTCTACCTTTAACTGGTCGGTGAAGCGGGTGTAGTAATACTCGGCACTGAGCCCGAGGCGGCGGTGACCGAGCATGACGTAGCCATTAGCCGATGCTCCGGCGTTCCACGCGCTTTCCTGCCGCAGATTGTCGGCTATATAGATGGCGCGGGAGGAGGCCAGCAGATTATGGTATTCTGCCATCGGGTGAGGCGAACGGTAACCGCGTCCACCCGAAATCTGAAGTGTGAGCGGTTTTGCCACGTTGTAGCGCACGTGTACGCGCGGGGTGTACATCATGCCATATAGCGAGCTTCGGTCTATTCGCATTCCGGCCATGGCTATGAGGCGATCGTCGAGGTTGAATGTGTACTGGGCGTAAGCACCGGGAGTGGCCTCGTGGGTATCGGCCGGACGGTACGCATTGGCCTCAGGGTTTAGCGGCGGCAGTAGCTGGTGGTAATTGTCGTATACCAGGCTCAGGCCGGCAGACAGCGAGTGGCCTCCTGTCCATTTGCGCTCGAACATGGCCGAGAGATAGGCATCGCGTTGTATCACCGAGTATCGGCGGTCGCCGTAGCCGGCTTTCATGTTGTGAAAGTTGGCCGAGGCGATGAGGGCGACATTGCCGTCGTTTTCGCGGTCGAATATATACGCGTTTTTGGTAAATGCCTCTACGCGCTTGGTGTCGATGTCTATGACATACGGATTTTCATAGTGTGCGCCGTGTGCAATCTGGCCGCTTCGGCGGTTTTCTCCAATCCACTTCACGGCGGCCTGAAATACATAGTTTGTGCCGAGGTAGGCCCATCGGTTCATGGCGGCAAACTGGCGGGTGCGCGGCATGTCGGCAAAGCCATCGTCATTGCTGTCGTGAGCCTTGAAAGCATTCTCGCCGTGCAGGAGCAAGGCAGTGCTCCATTTGTCGCCAAGATTTATGTTGCCGTCGAAATTGCCTTCGACCTTGCCCATGTGGTCGACATAGGCGTTGAGCGAGATCGAAGGGTCGGCCTGCGGCTTCTTCATTTCGATGTTTATTTGCCCCGTGATGGATTCGAAGCCGTTTTTCACCGAACTTGCGCCTTTCGATACCTGTATCGACTGAATCCACGGACCTGCGATATAGCCCAGGCCGAACGGGGCAGCGGCTCCTCGCAATGCCGGTATGTTTTCGGAGAGCATCTGCACATATGCTCCCGACAAGCCGAGCAGTTTGATTTGTCGGGCACCGGTGGCGGCATCGCTATAGCTCACGTCGACCGACGGATTTGTGGTAAAGCTCTCGCCGAGGCTGCAACATGCAGCCCGTTTGAGGTCAGAGGCCGTGATAAGTTCGGAATTAGCAGCTGTTCCGCGCATTTTCAGCATGGAATGTTTGCCTGTGACAACCACTTCCTGCATTTCAACAATAGCAGTATCAGGCTCTTCGGCAAATGCCGCAGCCCCGCAAAGTAAAAAAGTAATGAATGATTTTAGTCTAACTTGATTGGCCATATGCATTTTGGATTTACAAAATTACTGCAACTCGCCAACAATCTAGATGTTACAAATGTTATTAAATCATAACGAATGCTCTAAAAGTGAAAAAATATGCGCCGGAATAATATTCAAACTCTTGTGGCCGATATAAGGCCTATGTTACAGTTACTATTGTCTTTGGCTATGTCTGTTGCGCTTATGTTCGTGGCGGTGTCGTGCCACAGTGACGATGAGTGGAACGAGATGCCTCAGGAAATAGCAGATTTTGTGTCGAAGTACTTCCCGGGAGAGGGTGTCGGCTCGTATTCTCATAACGGAAATACATATCATGTGCGTGTAGACGATGGCCCGGGTATTACTTTCGACAGTGATTATGCCTGGGAGATTGTAGACGGCTATGGTATGCCGCTGCCGCAGGTGTTGCTTTTCGACCAGTTGCCTCCTAAATTGTATGCTTATCTACAGGACTCCCAACAGCTCGACTCTGTTTTCAGCATGGAACGCGACAGCCGCCGCTATACACTTTCGCTACTGAACGCCGACCTTGTGTATGATATAAAAACGGGGGAAATTAGCGGCTCTGTACCGACTGCATAGTGCGGTCGGAAGCCCGACGGAAGCGAAGTCGCGAGCGGAGGGTCGGGAAGTTGAACTCGAGCACTTCGCCGCCTATGCCGATTGTGGCGCTGGCCTCAGTATCGGCCTCATGGCGGGGCGCGGCGAGCCATGTGAGGTCGTAGTGGCCGTCGAAAGCTGTATTCGTGAGTTTGCCCTTTATATCGAGGCTCTTCCAGTCGCCGGAGGTCTTTTCGGCACCATCGATATAGACAATGTCGTAGCCGTCCGGGGTATGGACTGTGGCGAATATATATTTTCCGCCAAGTCGCGCTTCCGACGGATTTATGTCGCGGTCGAGGTATTCCCAGACGCTTTCCATAGGGTCGTTTGAGGCCGCGATATAGCCCAGCAGACTGTCCAGACTATCAAATGGTGCTCTGGAGTGTTTCTGAATGCTTCTGATAATCAGTGAATGACGTTGCATTGCAGCTCCTTCGCCGGCTTCTGCAATCAGGCTGTCGCCGCTGAATGGCACAGCGATGGTCTCAACGGCTTTGTCGGCGCCAAGGCTGAGAGCTGCGCCTGAGGGAGTGCGCCTGAGCACGATTGAGAATGACGGTTCGCGTCCGATGCGGCATTCGAAGTCTCCTTTGGCATAGACCGACGAACTGTCGCCGGATATGCGTTGTATTACATATCGAGTCTTGGCTGGAAACAGAGGGTCGTCGGTCGACGATGCCAAAATTTCGACAGATGCCTTGTACTGCGATGAGTCGGTGTCGTGAGGCCATTCAAGCCGCATGATGTGGCGTCCGGAACCACTAAGCAGATATCGGGCATGATATGAGAATTCAGTGGCGTTGCCCACGGGAATTGCAGCTCTGTCGGAGGCCATGGCGGTAAGACATAGCGCAAGCAGAAGGGCTGTCAATAGATTCTTCATGTCATGAGGGCCTTTACGGCGTCGACAAATTCGGCGTCGGGCATGTCGAACGGCATCCAGTGTATAGGAAAGCCGCGCCGCTCCATGCCCCGGAACCATGTCATCTGGCGCTTGGCAAACTGATGTATGGCAATCTCAAGTTCGCGCTCCATATCGGCACGTGAGAGCCGGCCGAGCACATGGAGAGTGAGGAATTTGTATTCGAGTCCGTAGTATATGAGCGCTTCGGGGTCTACGCCCGATGCGATGAGTCCTTCGACCTCGGCAAGCATGTCTTCGCGGTCGAGGCGGCGGCGCAGGCGCTCGCTGATGAGCGTGCGGCGGGTTTCGCGGTCAATGTCGATGCCTACAATCACTGCCGGAACTGGCTCGGCGCCGCGTGTGTCTGCTGCGAGTTCGGGGTGCTCAAGATAATACCGCTCTATCTCGATGGCGCGTATGGCGCGGGCGCAGGTGTCGACGTCGGTGCTGTTGTGCAGCCGTTTCATGGCTGCGAGCATGGCTGTGAGTTCTTCTATGCTTTTGCCCGATAGCTCGGCCCGGAGTTCTTCGTTGGCGGGTACTTCGGGCAGTTTTATTCCTTTAAGAAACGATTCGACATACATGCCCGTGCCTCCGACGATGATTGGCAGACGGCCGCGTGCATCGATGTCGTCTACTGCCCGGCGACAGTCGCGCAGGAATTCGAAGAGATTGTATTTCGAGCCGGGCTCTGCAATGTCTATCAGATGATAGGCCACATCATCGCCGTAGTCGGCAAGGTCTTTGCCGGTGCCGACGTCCATGCGGCAGTAGACCTGGCGCGAATCGGCGCTCACAATTTCGCCTCCGAGGGCGCGGGCAAGGGCAACGCCTCGGCGTGTTTTTCCGCAGGCAGTTGGGCCGACTACTGCAAGCACCTTTTTCATTCGAGTCTGCGGCTTTTGGGTTTTAGAAGGCTTGTGATGCGTTCCCATATCTGGCGAACACGATAAAAGCGGCGGTCCTCATTCTGATGAGCTACATCGAGCCATGAGTCGTCGTCGTAGTCTACCGCCCAGTTCTTGAGGTCGCCCAGACGGAAAGTGGGGCGGTAGTGTTTGATAGGATACAGACGGCGTCCTTCGCGGTCGTATGTCTTCCATGCCATGGTAATGGTATGGATTCGGTAGAGTTCGTTGGCGAGAATAGGGCTCAGTGCATTTGCCGCAAGGCCGCTGTCGAGCATATAGGGGTTGAACCACTGCTTTTTGTCGTCGATGGTGATGCCGTCGGTATTCTCTACAAAGACAGCATAGTGTATCATGTTGGCTTCAGAGGCAAAGGCGCGGTTGGTAAAGCAGTAGCGCATTGCGAAGTCATTGATTCCGCTCAGTTCGCTGAAGAGAAGGCGCGCCTCGAGGTCGCCCATAGACATCTTTCGCTCAACACGGCCTTCTGCCGGCGTATCCCATATGCCGTCGGCGCTCTGATGGAGGAGTAGATTGTCGTTGTTGAACACGAGGTATCTCACAATAGTACCCGAATGAGCCCCTCCGCTGGCATTGACCAGAGCCTGACAGAGCAAGGACATTGACTCGTACCGGCCGTGGAGTATTGCAAGCGACAGGCCGTATAGTACCATCGGCATGTAGATGAAGAAAAAGCGGTCAGGGTCGTTGAAGTTGGCGTTGATGTATCTGGCGAAGTAATACCAGTATTCTACCGCTCCCATGACTGTAGAGAGACAAAGGAGGACAGATGTCTGATAGCGCGCCTCGCGGTAGTATAAGGTCGCGGCCATGCTGTCGCCGGCATAAAATCCGTGACGTCGCTGGCATTCGCGGCAGGGAGCTGCGCCGAGGCCGGCCCATAGCGACATGGCGCAGAAAAATACTGTTACCGGCGATACGATAAGGCAGACGATGAATGGTATTTCATTGTTATAGACCTTCAGACGCCATACTGTCGGAATAAGCCAGTCGGTGCACATGATATTGATTATAATCATGATGAGCGCCGAAACAAGCAATATGCGCATAGCAATACGCGGAAGTACCGAGCATCGACTGAGGGAACTTAGTTTGTCCGATTTGAGCAGTGTCGCCAGGGCATATACTTCGAAAAGAACGGCAAAAGGCAGCCATGTCAGCGACATGAAGAGCGACAGCACCAGCGGAAGCGTGATGGCTCCGTATGCTATGGCCCAGTTGCACCACATGCTCCTGGTGATGTTGCGGGGATGGTTTTGCCTGTCCATTACTTTAGTTTGGAGTCAAAGAACTGGAGCATCTTGGCATATACCACCGCGCGGGCGTTGCAGCCGTTGATGGAATGGTTCATGTTAGGGAACACGAACATATCGCATAGCATGCCGAGGCTCTGGAGGGTCGATACATATTGGAGGGCGTTGGCTGGGTGCACGTTGTCGTCGGCCGTGCCATACATGATCAGCAGCGGGCAGTCGAGGTGCAGGGCGCGCAGGAGCGCCGAAGAGTCGTTGTAGCCGCGCTCGTTCTGCTGCGGGGTGAGCATGTATCGTTCGGTGTAGACGGTGTCGTAGTAGCGCCAGTCGGTCACCGGGGCGATTGCGACAGCGGCGGCATAGGGGCAATCGTCGGCCGAAGCGCACATAAGGGCCTCATAGCCGCCAAAACTCCAGCCATAGATGCCAATGCGGGCGGGATCGACATAAGGCAGAGACGCAGCATAGCGTGCGGCTGCTACCTGGTCTACAGTCTCAAGATTGCCGAGGTCTTTATATACGGCCGTGCGGAAGGCCGTGCCGCGTCCGCCGGTGCCGCGTCCGTCGACGCATATCACTATATAGCCCTGAGAGGCAAAGTATGCTTCCCAGTCGAGGCTCCAGGTGTTGAGCACGCTTTGCGAACCCGGGCCGCTGTACTGGCTCATGATGACAGGATAGCGCTTCGAGGCCGAGAAATCGCGGGGCTTTACCATGTACCCGTTGAGCTCGTTGCCGCCGGAGTTGAATTTGAAGAATTCCTTCTTGCCGAGCAGAGGTGTTGTGCGGGCGGCGTATTCCTTGTTGTCCATGAGGACGGAGAGCTGTTTGCCGTCAGCTTTGTTGAATGTATAGACCGGCGGAGTCTCTGTGTCGCTGAACGACATGAGCATAAAGCCGCAGCCGGGGGCAAAAGTCGCGCCTGAAGTGCCGGCGGTCTTGCTGATTGCCGATGTAATTCCCTTGCGGTCGAGACGCTGAATGGTGCGGTCCATAGGTGTGGGCGAAGCCGTCTGGAAGTAGTGGTTGCCGAGAGCGTCGGCGCCATAATACGCAGTGGCATCGCAGTCGGCCGGAGTTATGGTCTTGATTTTGGCACCGCTATAGCTATATTCGTAGAAACGTGTGAAGCCTTCGCTGCTTCCTGCCACTATAAATGAGTTTTCGCCAAAGTGGAGCGCCGCGTAAGCCTCTGGCTCAATCCATGCCTTGGACTCTTCGGTGTAGACCGAGCGGCTGACGGTGGATTTCGGGTTTATGGAAAACAGCTCGAAGCGGTTCTGGTCGCGGTTAAGGGTGGAAACCATCAGCTGCGAGGGCTTCGGCCCATATGCTATGCGGGGTATATAGCATGGCGAGCCGGGAATGTCTACTGTTTTGGTCTTGCGTGTTTCGATATCGTAGCTGTGCAGGCTTACAGTGGAGTTCGGCTGGCCTGCCACAGGATATTTGTAGCTCAGTTCGCCTGGGTAGAGCGCATATTGGCTCTTGCGGTCGCAAGTGCCTTCATATATAGGCAGCGAATATGTCGGCACAGCATTCTCGTCGAAGCGCACATAGCAGAATGTGAGATTGTCGGGAGCCCAGGCCATGAGAGAAGTGGTCGAGAACTCTTCTTCGTATGTCCAGTCGGCAGCGCCGTTGATAATGGCGTTGACGGCCCCGTCGGTCGTGGCGGCGACTTCGGTCTCATAGTCGAGTTTGGCTATGTAGATATTATTGTCGGGAGCCACATAGGCCACCATTCTCGAGTCGGGAGAGAAAAGCGGGTCGCGTTGACGGTTGAAGGATTTCGACAGCGGCTTGAGCAGACGCGAACGCACCTCATATACATAGTACTGGGCCGTAAACGAGCGGCGGTATATTGATTCACTGCCGTTCCACACCAACACTTTCGAGGCATCGGGGCTGACGATGAAGCCTTCGAAAGCCGGAAGAGTAGTCTCGCGGGTGCGGTCGAGGTCGAAGAGTACATCGGTCTCCTTGCCGGTGGCAATGTCCTTGATTACAATCTTCTTGTTGTCTGCTGAACGTTCGGCATAAGAAGTTCCGTCGGGCATGAAGGCGATGTCGGGCCGTGGAGCCTTGTTTTCAGGAACGCTGTAAGGAGCGAGTGCACTCACATGCTGCGACCGCTGGGAAGCGCCGAAAGCCTCTTGTGCTAAGATTGCAGCCAGGGCCAATACTATATATTTGATTCGTTTCATATATTTCAAAGACTTAGGACTGCAAAATTAGCACAAAAAACTCACACCACCTATTTAATAGTATAGGTTTTTGTCGGGGCGAGGGCTTCGTTGAATTTCAGGCGCAGGGGTGAAGCGGGCGCTGAGGGCGCTTCGATTTCGATTGTGCGCGACTCGCCGGGGAGCAGAGAGACGAAGTTGTCGGTATAGAATGCGCCGTCGACGGGGCTGTCGTTTTCGTCGGTGAGGAGGAGCTGGCAGAAGAAGGCGATACGGCGTTTGTTGTTTCGCAGAGTCACGCTCCAGCGGTTTTTACCAATGGGCCGTACACGCAGCGAGGGCGATGCAGCCGGCAGTGCGGCAAGGTTTTCGAATCCGCCGGTGCAGGGGCCTGTGACGGTGTTGCGGCCCTCGTAGCGGTCGAGGGAGCGCCAGTAGAAGTTGTCGGATAGTTTTTTGCCCTTTTTGTCGGTAAGTTTCAGGCTTATAAAATGTATCTGCGAAATATCTTCGGGAAAATCGAGGGTGAGCACATTGTTTGCCACGGCATCTGCTCCAACCGAGGCCGACGCGGTCTTCGAACTTACCTTGCGGCTGTCGAAATCGTAGATGTCGGCTGTGACGGAAAGACCGTCGAAGGCTTCGAGGCCGTCGTTGACAATGCTTACGGTATTAGTGAGATAGTTGTACTGCACATGCAGAGGCTCGAGGGCGTGCATGGTGTGGTAGAGCGATGCTGTCGGCTGGAGTGAGTAATCCCACATTCGGGCGCATACCTGAGGATTCGGGCAATTATGATACCAGAAGAGCAGGCCCGAAGTCCATCTGTCGCCATACTGCATCTTGTGCTCGTTCCATGTTTCCCATATGCTCTTGCTGTTGATGGCGCCGACAAGCTGAGCCCGACGCGAATACTGCTCGATGTTTTCCGATTCGCCATAGCGCTTCACCATATTGTCGTAGAGCGTTGTCATGAGGTGGAAGCCGTTGCCGTCCATGTAATCCCATGTGGCTTTGTCGATTGGCCAGAGGGCTGTTTCGGGCATCATGCGGCGTAGGCTTTCGTAGATTGGCAGAGTCGGCGCACCGTATTCCGGATTGAAACCGTCGATGCGGCTGCCGCGCTCGCTTGCTGTGTTTTCGTAATGGCACATTGGGTTGACCTGTTTATAGGGGCTGCCGTCGTGCACGCCGTCGCATTCGCTTTGCATCTGATAGGGCCTGGTTCCGTCGAGACGGGTCAGGAGTTCGCGAGCGCCGCTTACTTCGGAGCTTTCATTGCTTGAAACATAGAAGATTATCGAAGGGTGGTTGCGGATTCGCTTTACGGTGCTTTCGACGTTTGCAAGGTAGATTGTCTCGTCTGCCGGGTGCCGTGTGTCGCCCGTCATCCAGAACTCCTGCCATACCATCAGGCCGAGTGAGTCGCAGAGCTCATAAAAACGGTCGCTTTCGGCAATGCCGCCGCCCCAGAGGCGCAGCAGATTGACGCCGCTCTGAGCCGTGTAGCGCAGTTCGGTATTCATGCGGCTGTCGTCGGTGCGGAGCATGGCGTCTGGAATCCAGTTAGTGCCGCGAACAAACATAGGCCGTCCGTTTATTTTGAATAGTTTGGAGCTGTCGGGCGTATTGCGCACGGCTTCGATGTGGCGTATGCCGAATCGGGTGCCGATGCTGTCGCTGAGTTCTCCTTTCTTGTTTTTTGCAGTGAGGCTGAGGGTGTATAGCGGTTGTTCGCCTTTGTTTTTCGGCCACCAGAGGCGCGGATTGTCGAAGGCCAGCGCGGAGAATTCGTCGGGGTTGAACACGAGTTCCTTGTGTTCGCCGCGGAGCAGACGTATGTTTTTGCTGATTTCGACTCCGGCTTCAGGAATGCGGGCTGTTACGGTATATTCGGTGTCGTAAGTGTTCGGGTTGTGGACTTCTACAGATATCGTCTCGCGAGAACGGGCGAAAGACACAGTGTCTACGTCAGACCGAACCATCGGGGCACGAAGCTGCACTTCGCCTGTGGTATAGAGCTTGATGTCGCGCCAGATTCCGGTATTGCGGTCGCGGACTCCGTCTTCATATGTGAAATCCCAGCCGACAGTCATGAGCTGTGTCACGTTCAGGCCTATCCAGCCGTCGCCGCCGTTGTGCCATTCTCCGGGGGCGCCCCAGGATTTCGGCATTGTGCTTCCGGGCACGTCTACAGGATATACTTTAATGGCCAAAGCGGCTTTTTTACCGGGTTCTACAAGATGACTGATGTCGATATTGCGGCTGAGGAACATTCCGGCAGTGATGTCGGCCAGGCGGCCGTTTACCCATATTTCAGAACGGTAATTTATGCCTTCGGGGCTGAGCCAGATGCGGCGACCTTTGAAGTCGGCAGGAACGTCGAACTCGGTGCGGAACCAATATGTATAAAAATCGCGTCCGACCTTCGATATGTCGGGAATCAAGCCTTCGCTGAGTTTGTTGTTTTTACCATAATAGGGGTCGGGGTAGACTCCGTTGTTTACAAGGTTTGTGAGAACCGTGCCGGGCACAGTGGCGTCGAGCCATGCCGATGCGTTGAATCCGGGGGCTGAAATACGGTCTGCACCGTCGGCGGTGTCGCCTGCACGGTTCATTTTCCACACAGAGCCGTTCGGCGATGCGAGACTCACTGCTTCTCTGGAAGCGACGGCGCTGAGTGCCGTAATGATGGAGATAGAAAGAAGGTAAAAACGTATAAATTTCATAGTTTCAAGGTTTGCAGTGCAAAGTTAGCTCATAACGGCCAACCACGGAAGCCTTTACCCGTCGGGGCTTTTATAGTTCCTTGCCATTTTTGTCCTCGATACAGCCAAAGAGGTCACAACGTGGCCATACAGAGTGTGGGGCGGCTTGTATTCTCCACTTATAGGCACGATTGGCAGCTTGCTTTGAAAACGGGAGTTTATGTATTAAAAAATGCGAAATAGGCTCAGCTATTTAGCAAATATTTAAGCATTTTTTACTAACTTTGCGCCTGTGTTTTGCCCCGGCTTTCAGATTTGACCGGAATGGCGGCACTTTATTAAAGCATCGTTATTACGCAGCTATGAAACCACTACAAGCCAAACTCTCCAAATATACTGCACCTCAGGAGGCCAAAGCGGCAGGAATATATCCTTATTTCCGTGCGATATCTTCTGAGCAGGATCCAGAAGTAACTATCAACGGACGCCGCGTGCTCATGTTCGGTTCCAATTGCTATACCGGTCTTGTCAACGACCCCCGTATCAAGGAAGCCGCCATAGAGGCTACCCGCAAATATGGTACCGGCTGCGCCGGCTCGCCATTCCTCAACGGTACTCTTGACCTTCACAAGAAACTCGAGGCACGCATTGCCGAGTATATAGGCAAGGAAGACGTGATGATTTACTCTACCGGTTTTGGCGTGAACCTCGGTGTGGTTTCTACCCTTACAGGCCGCGAAGACTATATCATCTGGGACGAACAGGACCATGCTTCGATAATCGAAGGCCGCCGTCTGTCGTTCTCCAAGTCGCTGAAGTACAAACACAACGACATGGAAAGCCTCGAAGCCCAGCTCCAGAAGTGCGACCCGGACAAAATCAAACTTATCGTCACAGACGGCGTGTTCTCGATGGAAGGTGATGTGGCAAACGTGCCCGAAATCGTCCGTCTTGCCAAAAAATACAATGCAACAGTGATGGTCGACGAGGCTCATGGCATCGGCGTATTCGGCCAGGGCGGTCGCGGTGTCTGCAACCACTTCGGCGTGACAGACGATGTAGATCTTATCATGGGTACATTCTCCAAGTCGTTCGCTTCGCTCGGCGGCTTTATCGCCACCGACAAGGAGATTACCAACTTCCTCCGTCACCACTCGCGTTCCTATATCTTCACCGCAAGCATCACTCCGGCTTCGACTGCCGCCGCGCTCAAGGCCATCGACCTTATGATTGAGGAGCCCGAGCGCCAGGAAAACCTCTGGAAGCTTACCAACATGGCTCTCGACGGTTTCCGCGAGCAAGGTTTTGAAATCGGCAACACCTCAACTCCTATCATACCGCTTTATATCCGCGACAATTTCAAGACTTTTGCCGTTACGAGCGACCTTCTTGAAGAGGGTATCTTCGTCAATCCGGTAGTTTCGCCGGCAGTAGCTCCCCACGACACTCTTATCCGATTCAGCCTCATGGCTACTCATACTCCCGAACAGGTGCAGGAAGCTCTCGAAAAGATTACCAAGGTATTTAAGAAGCACGGAATCCTCTGATTTCTCCAACTAACATAAACCATATTCAAACAATCCCGTAAATCATGGAAAAGAAATACATCTGCACAGTGTGCGGCTATATCCACGAAGGCAACGAGGCTCCTGAAGAATGCCCCCTCTGCCATGCCCCCAAATCGGCTTTCCGCGAACTCACTCCCGATGAAGCCCTCAAGTTCGTCACCGAACACCAGATTGGCGTAGCAAAGGGCTGCGACGAGCAGATGATTGCCGACCTCAACGCTCACTTCAATGGCGAATGCACCGAAGTAGGTATGTATCTTGCCATGAGCCGTCAGGCCGACCGCGAAGGCTACCCCGAAATTGCCGAAGCTTTCAAGCGCTATGCTTTCGAAGAAGCCGAACACGCTGCCAAATTCGCCGAACTCCTCGGTGATGTGGTATGGGATACCCGCACAAACCTCGAAAAGCGCATGATGGCAGAAGCCGGCGCCAACGAAGACAAGATGCGTATCGCTGCCCGTGCAAAACAGCTCAACCTCGACGCTATCCACGACACTGTTCATGAAATGGCTAAAGACGAAGCTCGCCACGGACAGGGCTTCCAGGGTCTCTTCAACCGTTTCTTCAAGAAATAATAGACCTGTTCTATAAAAAGACCGCGGGGTGCGACTTCTACCAGTCGCACCCCGCAATTTTTTCAGAGTTCTATAAGTTCGTCAGGGGCAAATGGCCTGGGGGCTTTCTTGCCGAGAACTTCGAACCAGCGCATTGGCGATATGCCGTCGCCGGGGCGTTTGACGGTGATATTCTCTTCTGAGAAGACCTCTCCGGCTGCGATAGGGCGCGCCGCCACTATGCTCTTGCGGGCAATGGCTATGTTGGGGCGTTCGGCTGTCGCCGCTGTCTTTTCAGGATTTCCGAGGGCGATCTCGACACGACGCACGGCCGACACGAGGTCGGCCAGCTCTCGGGGCTCGAGCGAAGCTTTGTGGTCGGGTCCGGGAAGGTTGCGGTCGAGGGTGAAGTGCTTTTCTATCACTCTGGCACCGCGCGCTGCCGCCGCTACGGACACCTCTATGCCCTCGGTGTGGTCGCTGTAGCCTACTCCGGCACAGCCGAGTGTAGCGAGCGAATCCATGGCTCGCAGATTGACAGAATCAAGCGGGGCCGGATATTGTGTGGTGCAGTGCAGCACATAGACATTGCTTCGTGGTGTGCCGGCCTTTTCGAGGACCTGCAAGGTGGTTTCGACTTCGGCAAGAGAGGCCATGCCGGTCGACAGTATGATTTTTTCGCCGCGCGCACCTATTTTCAGAAGGTAGGGCAGATTTGTTATTTCGCCCGAGGGAATCTTCCAGTAGTCCATGCCCAGCGGGGCGAGACAGTCGATGGAAACGAGGTCGAAGGGCGTACTCATGAAGCCTATGCCCACTTCGTCGCAGAGCGCTTTGAGCCCGGCGTAGTCAGACAGTGGCAGATGGATAGCCTTGCACATTTCGAGCTGGCTTTCGGCCTCGCCGGTGGTGCTTTTCTGATACTCTGCCTTTGGCGCGAAGCTTGATATCACCAGTTCGGGCACTGCCGTCTGGAATTTCACATAGTCGGCGCCTGCTTCTTTGGCAGCATACACCATGCGGCGCGCCATTTCGAGGTCGCCGTTGTGGTTTACACCGGCTTCTGCTATGAGTATTACGTGATTGTCAGTCATTTGGTCTGAAAACTACATCGTCAAGAAAACGGGTGGTAAGCACTCCGGCCTGCGCGGCTCCTGCAGCCACAGGCCTTTCTCCGAGAGCGTCCTGAATGATTGCCGCGGGCAGATTGAAACCGGCATAAACCGATGCCACTGCACCGCCCCCAAGGCGTGGATTGATTTCCATTATCATATAGCGGTCGTTGTCGAGGTCGTGGATTATCTGCACGGTCACGGCACCTCTGAGGTCGGTTTCCTCGATGGCACGGCGCGCCAGCGCAGACGCCTGAGGCGAATCGACGGTAACTGTGCGTACGGCCTCGCCCCCGGCTGTCTCGAGTCTTATTCGCGGGCTGATACCCACGATGCGCCCGGTTGTCACCTCAGCATAGCAGTCTACGGTAATTTCCTCGCGATTGTCTATGCGTTCCTGAATGAGATATTTGTCTTCACGGCCCTGAAACTCGTAGAGCTTCTGGAGACTGTTGATTTCTACTATTCCTTTCGAGGCTGAGCCGAATCGAGGCTTTGCGATGAGCCTCAGGCATGGGTCTCCGGCATGGTATGTGGGCGGTATGGGCAGGCCTTTCTGCTCGAAAAGTTCGGCGGCCGCTACTTTGTCGAACATCTTGTCGGCGAGTTTGCGGCATGGCGCCGGCACGAATACTTTGCGGTGCGGATAACGGGCGGCGTACTCTGCGGCCACGCCGACGGCGCTGTCTACAAATGGCATTATGATGTCTATGCCGAGACGCGTCACGGTGTCGTCGATATGAGCGAATATACCGGGGTCGGACCATCGCAGGCCTTCCACTATGTCTGTTGCGATGGCAGCAAGCGGGCATGCTCTGTCGAGCTCATATCCTACGATTTCGGCTTCGTATCCGAGGTCTGCGGCCGCTTTCTTGAAGAGACGCCCTATGCCTACGCGCTTGGCGCCTCCGAGGAAAAGGAAAGAGAGCTTTTTCATCGGTTGTATATATCGGCCTTGTATTTTGCAAGATTTTCGGGCTTCACGAACCAATCGATGGTCTTGCGGAGGCCATCTTCGAGGCTGTGAGCCGGTCGCCAGTCGGTGAGACTTGTTATGATGGTGTTGTCGCCGCACAGGCGGTTGACCTCACTTTTCGCCGGACGCAGACGTTCGGGGTCGACAACAGTCTCTACCTTTACATTCATTATACGGGCAATCGTAGCAAGGGTATCGGCCATTGTCACTTCGGTGCCTGTGGCTATATTGATGTCGCGTCCTTCGATGCCGGGCGCCTCGGCGAGGGCTATGAAGCCGGCAGCCGTGTCGGTGACATAGTTGAAGTCGCGGGTAGGCGAGAGGTCACCGAGACTGAGGCGTCCTTTGCCGGTGGCAATCTGGGTGATGATTGTCGGTATGATTGCGCGGGCGCTCTGCCGAGGGCCGTATGTGTTAAATGGCCGGGCAATCACCACGGGCAGCCCGAAAGCGCGGTAAAAGCTTTCGGCAATGGCGTCGGCGCCAATTTTCGTGGCCGAATAAGGCGACTGAGGCTGACGCGGGTGTTTCTCGTCGATGGGCACATACTGCGCAGTGCCGTAGACTTCGCTCGTAGATGTGACTACGATGCGCTCCACGCCGCAGTCGCGCGCGGCCTGGCACATATTGAGTGTACCTTTGATATTGGTGTCTACATAGCTGTCGGGTGCGACGTAGCTGTAGGGAATGGCGATGAGAGCCGCAAGATGGAACACCACATTGATGTCGCGGCATATATGGCGGCAAAAATCAGGGTCGCGGACATCGCCGCATACAATTTCGAGTCGGTCGGTCTGTGGAATGTCTTCGAGCCAGCCCCAGTTGTTGAATGAATTGTATTGAGAGAGTGCGCGTACGCGATAGCCGCGAGCAAGGAGAGCCTCGGTGAGGTGAGAGCCTATGAAGCCGTCGGCTCCTGTGACAAGCGCCGTTTTATCTACCATGTTTTCTTGAAATTATAAACATATTTCTGTCCTTCGGCCGAAGTCCAGTCTAATATCATTTCCGAGCCGTTGAGTTTCCGTATATCGACTCTCAGTATTTCGTTTTCCGGGAAGCCCATCCAGTATGGAGCTCTGTAAAAGCCGGTCCCCGGTTCATGTGAATCGCTGCTGTGGGTGAAATCGAGTGCAAGGCAGTCGTTTTCGCGCTCCCAGGTGGCAATGTAGAACAGAGATTCATACATTGTCTCTACAAGAAGCACGTTGAGAACCTGGCCCTGAAAGCTCCAGTATGTGTCGGTTCCTTCGGGCTGAGGTTTTATCTCTCCGTCGCAGGTCATGCTTTCGAGATGCCAAGAGCCGAACAGTGGGCCGATATGGCCGTTGTTCTGAGTGCAACACGGCATCATGGCGGCAATAAGCAGAACTAATATAATCCTAAGAGCTTTCATTTCTTTCTGAATTTAAATGAGCCCGAATATGAAACCGACAAGAGGGCGCCGAAGTTGTTGCCGCGTAGATTTCCGGCATCGAAAGCTGCGGCGGCTTTGAGCTGCAGGCCCGGAATGCGAGGTGCGGGATTCCATACTGCTTCGAGCATAGCCGATGTGTCGTGCAGTTTCTTAGGAGCAGGAATGCGGCCCATTCCGCCGGCTTTCTGATAGCTTACCATGGCGCGGTAGCCAAGGCGACCGAATGAGCCGGCGACAGCCGCGTGGAAGCCGCGGGCGCGGTTGTGCATATACTCGAGAAAGCCGTTGAGATTATATAGGGGCGACATCAGGAATGGCGTGCCTATCGACATGCCGTAGTTGGCATAGGCGCCGTAGTAATTATTGTTGTAGTAGTTGTCGCCGCCGGTTATTTCGTGCTTAAGGTCTGTTCCGGGGTTGTCGCTTGTAGCCCAGTGGATAGGCCCGCTCTGATTGGTGAAGTCGAGGTATTCGAATACAAGCGAACTCACCGGCGAGCCCGGTGCGAAATCATATTGCAGGCCCCAGAGGCCATCCCAGCCGTTCTGCCGCCCTATGCCGGAGCCGTCTTCGAAGGGCCATTGGAAATACGCGCTTATTTTCGAGCCGCCGGAGAGAGCATAGCGGGCCTTGAAATCCCAGGAGCCGAGGGAATTGCCCTTGTAGTAATCTTCGCCGTTGCCCTCTAAAGGCAGAAACATATCGAATAAATCGCGGAAATGGAAGCCGCGGTCCATAGCCTCTACAAGCACACCTCCGCGGTAGAGATGGGTATATCCGCCGAATTCGGCCGCTGTCTGCATGCCGACAGTCACGCTCAGAGGTTGCGACGGTTTCGTGCGGAAATAGCATCGTTTATAGGTGTACATGAGGTCGCCGTCGAGAAATCCGCTGTAGTAATTGAAGCGATTCTCCTCGAATCGGGTATCGCAGAAACGGCCATACATGATTTCGCCGTCAATCTGCAGCCAGCCATTGGTGAAAGGTATATCCTGAAAGTCTATGAATCCTGCGGCTACGCCGGGGATAGGCCTTGCATTGTTGCTCCTTACGAGGTCGCCGGACGATAGTCTGTCGTCTACAATCTGCGAGTGGCGCTCTTTCATGCCGGCGAGCAGATATACTCCGCGATATTTCAGTTCGCCGAAGAGTTGCTGTATGCGTGCGGGAGCCTGCCTGACGGCGCGTTTCGACGGTTTTCCGTCGGTCATTTTGCGATAGTCGTCGTAGTCTGCCGCCGAGCCGTAGCCAAGCATATATTCGAAGCCGGCGCTCCAGCTGAAACGGCTGCTGCGGTCGAGCCGCTTGCCGATATATCCGTTGTTCCAGATACCGGATTTTTCGGTGACTTTGCCATAGTTCCATGAGCCAAGCATATATGGCGCGAAGTCGCCGGTAGAGGCATTGGCAATGACCGAGGCCCGGTAGTCGAGCGACGCTATGCTGTCGGCCGACGCTGTCAAAGCTGCTGACAGCAATGCAAAACAAAAGAATAACCGTCCTGTCTTCATATCTGCAAAATTACGATAAAAAGCTCAGAAAAGCAATGCACAAAGCTCTTGCCGACTTCGGGATTTGAGGAAATTTGAGTATTTTTGTATTATGAAATTGTCGATAGTCATTATAGGCGACGAGATATTGCTCGGTCGCGTCACAGATATAAATTCGGGGCTTATTGCCCGTACTTTAGCCGAACAAGGCTGGCACATAGAGTCGGTGAGGACGGTCGGCGATACCGCCGGGGCTATTTCCGCCGCAGTAGAGGCGGCCATGGCCGAAAGTGATCTCACAATCACGACAGGCGGCCTCGGACCGACCCGCGACGATGTGACGAAAAACGTGCTCATGGGCTGTTTCGGAGGCGAGCTAAAACACGACCCCTCGGTTGCCGAAAATATAGAAACGATTTTCGAGCGTCGCGGAATAAAGCTCAATGAGCTCACGCGCCTTCAGGCCATGGTGCCGACAAGTTGTCGTGTGATTCAGAACCGCGTCGGCACTGCGCCTATCATGTGGTTTGAAAAAGAAGGCAAGGTGCTTGTGGCAATGCCGGGTGTTCCGGCCGAGACGCGTACGATGCTCCCTGCTGTAGCCGATGAGATTCAGGCTCACTTCCATACGAAACCTGATACCGTCCGACGCGAATTTACCGTGACCGGAATATCGGAATCAGCTCTCGCCCAGCGCCTCGCTACATTTGAAGATGAGTTGCCAGATGGCTACAAACTGGCATATTTGCCTTCGCCGGGCGAAATAGTGCTTCGGCTCGAGGGAGCACCCGATACATTTGGTGCCCAGGCTGAAAAGCTTGTGGCATCTGTCGGTGACAATCTTGCAGGGCGGGGAAAAATGACACCAGCAGAGCTTGCCATCGCTTGCCTGCGTCGCCGAGGCCTCACCATGGCAAGCGCCGAGAGTTGTACCGGCGGCAACATCGCAGCCCTCATCACATCTGTGCCCGGTGCTTCCGATGTTTTCGCAGGCGGCATCATATCATATTCGAACGAGGTGAAGATGAACGTCCTCGGCGTATTGCCCGAAACGCTCGCCGCTCACGGCGCTGTTAGCGAAGAGACTGTACGCGAAATGGCGGCAGGCGTCCGCTCGGATATCGGCGCCGACTATGCCGTGGCAACCAGCGGCATTGCCGGCCCCGGCGGAGGCTCGCTGGAGAAGCCCGTCGGTACAGTCTGGACGGCAATCGCGGGCCCTCAAGGTGTGAAGACACGACTTCTTACACTCATGGGCGACCGCCGTGCGGTCATAGACCGGGCTTCGGCTACCGTACTTACCGATCTTGTGGCTCTTATTGAAGCAGGGGCTTCATCGCGTGAGAATATAATGGCAATGTTCGACGATAACCGGCTTGATGAGGCCGACTCCGCTCTCGATGCTCTTGCCGGCACGCCCGACCGGGCATGGGCTCTCTACATGAAAGGCCGCATTGCCTGGAAGCGGGGGCAGAAGAGCAGTGCAATGAGTTTCTATGCCGAAGCCGCCGCTCTTGAACCCGCCTCTGAAGCTGCCACCGCCCTCGAACAGGCTCGTCAGATTATGGATTTCTACAATAAAGACCTTTACAATCCGTAAATTAGTTACAAGTTAGGAGTTAGAAGTTAGTAGTTGCAGTATCAACTGCTAACACCGAACTCCAAACTATAACTCCTAACTCCTCACTTCTCACTACTAACTAAAAAGATGGTTTCCAATATAACAGTAAAAGGGGCTCGTGTCAACAACCTCAAGAATGTAGACGTAGAGATACCTCGCAATCAGCTTGTGGTGATTACCGGCCTTTCCGGCTCGGGTAAATCGTCGCTCGCTTTCGATACTCTGTATGCCGAAGGACGTCGTCGATATGTCGAGAGCCTTTCGGCATATGCACGCCAGTTTCTCGGGCGCCTTAATAAGCCGGAATGCGATTTTATAAAGGGTCTGCCGCCTGCAATCGCAATAGAGCAGAAAGTAAATACCCGCAATCCGCGCTCCACGGTCGGCACATCGACCGAAATCTACGACTATCTCCGCATGCTTTTCGGACGTGTCGGGCATACGTATTCGCCTGTGTCCGGCACCGAGGTGAAAAAGCACACGGTTGAAGATGTCATTGCTGCGGCAGCACAATACCCGGAGGGCAGCCGTGCGGCTATTGTCGCTCCTATTGCACTGCCGGAAGGCCGTAGTCTCGGCCAGCAGCTTGAAATATATGTAAAAGAGGGTTTTACACGTGTTGTCACGGGCGAGGCTGAGTTTGTTGATATCGCAGACTACAAGGGCGACCGTGTGCCCGACCTTCTGATAGACCGCCTCGCGCTGAGGCGGGAAGGCGATGAACTTTCTCGTTTCGCAGAATCGGTCGAAACCGCGTTTTTCGAAGGTCACGGTCGTTGCAAACTACTGGTGTGGACTCCCGACGGTGTCGAAACCAATGAGTTCTCAATACTCTTCGAGGCCGATGGTATGACATTTCCCGAGCCGTCCGACCAGATGTTTAACTTCAACAATCCGATGGGGGCGTGTCCGGTGTGCGAAGGCTTCGGCAAGACACTCGACATCAGCGAGGAACTTGTCATTCCCGATGAATCTTTGTCTGTGTTCGAAGATGTGGTTGCCCCATGGCGCGGGCCGAAGTCGAAACTCTGGAAAAATGAATTTATACATGCTGTCAGCGGCGCCGGTTTTCCTGTCCACAAGCCATACTGGCAGCTCAGCGCCGAGGAGAAGAAACTGCTCTGGCGCGGCAACGGAAGCTCTGTACGCGGCATTATGGACTATTTTGACTGGGTCGGCACGCAGCGCCAGGCAATCGAATACCGCATGATTCTTGCCCGCTACCGCGGCAAAACGACTTGCCATGCATGCGGTGGCTCGCGTCTTCGCCCCGAGGCCTCGTATGTGCGTGTTGGCGGCGCTACAATCGCCGACCTTGTGCGTATGCCTGTAGAGCGCCTCAGACAGTGGTTCGCCAATCTCGAACTCAACGAGCGCGATGCGAAAATAGCGGAGCGTCTGCTTGTGGAAATCAACAAGCGCCTCGGTTTCCTTTGTGAGGTCGGTCTGGGTTATCTCACCCTCGACCGTCTCAGTAACAGTCTTTCGGGCGGCGAAAGCCAACGCATAAACCTTGCGACCTCACTCGGCAGCAGCCTTGTAGGCTCTCTTTATATTCTTGACGAACCGTCGATTGGCCTTCATTCGCGCGACACCGAGCGGCTCATCGGCGTGCTTCGCCGTCTGCAGCGTCTTGGCAATACTGTTGTGGTTGTAGAGCACGACGAGGATATAATGCGAGCCGCCGACCGTATAATAGACGTCGGTCCGGCCGCCGGCCGTCTTGGTGGCGAAATTGTATTCCAGGGCACACCGGCCGACCTCGAGAAGGTTGAGAAGAGCTACACCATGCAGTATCTGAGCGGCCGCATGGGCATACCTGTGCCCGGCGCGCGTCGTAAGTGGCGCGACAGTATAAAGGTTGTCGGCGCCACTGAGCATAATCTCAAAAACGTAGATGTGCAGTTCCCCCTTGGCGTCATGACAGCAGTAACGGGTGTCAGTGGCTCTGGAAAATCGACACTTGTGCGCGATATTTTCTTCCGCGCCGTCTCGCGTGCCGTGCTCGAGGAGGGTGATGCGCCGGGGCGTTTCAGACGTCTCGAAGGCGATATCAGACGTATTTCCGACATTACGTTCGTAGACCAGAATCCCATTGGGCGCTCGACACGCTCCAATCCGGCCACATACCTCAAGGCCTATGATGAAATACGCCAGCTCATGGCCTCGCAGCAGGCCGCAAAGCAGCTCGACCTCACGCCGGCGTCGTTCTCGTTTAACACCGAGGGCGGCCGTTGCGAGGCTTGCAAGGGCGAGGGATTCATAACCATAGAGATGCAGTTCCTGGCCGACGTGACCATCGAGTGCGAGCAGTGCCACGGCAAGCGCTTCAAGCCCGAAGTGCTCGAGGTGAAATACAAGGACCGGAATATCGCCGATATCCTCGACATGACCGTCGACGAGGCCATCGAATTTTTCGCGGCTGAGCCGCGTGTGGTGCGTCGCCTCCTGCCTCTGCAGGAAGTCGGACTTGGTTATATCAAGCTCGGTCAGTCGAGCAGCACGCTGTCCGGCGGCGAAAATCAGCGCGTCAAGCTCGCCTATTTCCTGAGCCAGGACCACGCCGGGCCGACAGTGTTCATCTTCGACGAGCCTACCACAGGCCTGCACTTCCACGACATACGCCTGCTCCTGAAGGCCTTTGACCGCCTCATATCCATGGGCCATACCATCATTGTGGTAGAGCACAACCTCGATGTGATAAAATGCGCCGACCATATAATCGATATGGGCCCCGAAGGCGGCGAAAACGGCGGCAACGTTGTCGCCACCGGCACTCCCGAAGAAATTTCAGCCAATCCGGCAAGCATCACCGGCCAATACCTCCGCGAAAAATTATCTCCGCATAGTTGAGCGAAATGCCTTGTAATGGCGTATTATAGGGCATGAAAAAGATTATTTTTGCTCTTGCGGCTGCGCTTGTGCCTTCGTTGGCGCCGGCGCAGTCTGTATATCCGGGAAGTACCGGAGACGGAATTGTCATAGGAGAAGTGAGTGAGGTAAAAGCAAAGGCTTTCCCCTTGGCCAATGTGAAATTATTGCCGGGTCGTCTGCGCGACAATCTTGAGCGTGATTCGGCCTGGATGGCAAATATCGACACTCGACGGCTCATACACAGTTTTCGCAATAATGCCGGTGTGTTTGCCGGTCTTGAGGGCGGCTATGAGAGCATTCCGAAGTACGGCGGCTGGGAGTCGCTCGACTGTGACCTTCGCGGTCATACTACCGGACACCTCATGTCGGCCTACGGACTGATGTATGCTGCCACCGGCGCCAAAATATTCAAGCTAAAGGGCGACAGTATTGTCTCAGGTCTCGCTGAGGTGCAGGAGGCTCTCGGCAACGGCTATCTGAGTGCTTTCCCCGAAGAACTTATCAATCGCAACATGCGCGGAAAATCGGTCTGGGCGCCATGGTACACTCTCCACAAGATTCTGTCGGGCCTGATAGACCAGTATCTGTTGTCGGGCAACGCGCAGGCTCTCGAAGTGGCCCGCAAGATGGGCGATTGGGCACATGGCAAACTTGCCGGCGTGTCCGAAGAAACCCGCAGACTCATGCTGCGCAATGAATTTGGCGGTGTAAATGAGGCTTTCTACAATCTTTATGCTGTTACCGGCGACGAGCGCTACCGCGACCTTGCCCGCTTCTTCTATCATAACGACGTGATAGACCCGCTAAAAGAGGGTAACACCGATTTCGGAACAAAGCATACCAATACATTCATACCCAAGGTTATTGCCGAAGCCCGCAACTATGAACTGAGCGGCGATGACGACTCGCGCCGCCTTGCCGAATTGTTCTGGCATTCGATGACATGCGAGCATTGTTTTGCTACAGGCTCGCTTAGCCAGAAGGAGCACTTTTTCGACCCTGCAAAAATGTCGAAAAACATCAACGGATATACCGGCGAGACATGCTGCACCTACAACATGCTCAAGCTTTCGCGACATCTCTTCTGCTGGAATACAGACCCCTCTGTGGCCGATTACTACGAGCGCGCGCTATATAACCATATACTTGCCCAGCAGGACCCTGAGAGCGGCATGGTATGCTATTTTCTGCCATTGCTCAGCGGATCGTATAAGGTCTACAGCACGCCCGAACATTCGTTCTGGTGCTGTGTCGGGAGCGGTTTCGAAAGTCATACAAAATATGCAGAGGGTATTTATTATCATGCTCCCGGACGTCTTTTTGTGAATCTTTTCGCCCCTTCGCAGCTCGACTGGCGCGAAGCCGGTATGAAGCTGACCCAGAATACGAATTTTCCGACATCTTCGCGCACGGTGCTGACGGTAGACGAGGCTGACGGTCGCAAGGCCGTTATTTCGCTGCGCTATCCTGAGTGGAGCGGGCGTCCGATTGTCAAAGTCAACGGCAAGCCGGTGAAAGTGAAGACCGGTCCTTCTTCGTATATTGATATCGAGCGCCGCTGGCGTGCCGGCGACCGCATCGAGGCCGATTTCCCTATGTCGCTGCATATGGAATATGCCGGCAATGACTCGACCCGTGCCGCCGTGCTATATGGCCCTGTAGTACTCGCCGGTGACATGGGTACCGAGGGTATGGCTGCTCCGGCGCCATTCTCCGACCCGACTGTGCGCAACGATTACTATACGTACGACTATCAGATTCCCGCCGGACTGAAAACCGAAATGACTCTTAAGAGCGGGCTTCCCGAGCTCAGTCGCACGCCCGGCACGCTCCGCTTTACTGCGCCCGACGGTACTGTCCTCGAGCCCCTATACGACCTCCACCGCCGCCGCTACACTGTCTACTGGCATATCTCAGAATGAACCTCTAAACTAAAAAAGACCCGCATTGGCGAGGGCACTGAAAAAGTTCCTTGCCGAGTCATAGGTCTAAATTGAAACGATTTAATCGGCACATATCAAGTAAAGGACTTGAATATGTGCCGATTATTTTGTACCTTTATAGGTATAAACCAGGTCGATATGTTACCACTTCAACAGATAATTCAGTTCAGTGCCTACTGCGAACTCTACGATTTGATTATTCAGCAAGACAATCTTCTGCGCAGAATCAAGGATCTTGTGGACTTTTCTTTTATTCAAAAGGAACTCATGGACAAATATTGCCATGACAATGGTCGCATGGCAGAAAGGCCGGTGATGATGTTCAAATATCTTCTGTTGAAAACCATCTATGACATATCAGACGTAGATGTTGTCGAGAGGTCTCGTTACGATATGTCGTTCAAGTATTTTCTTGGCATGAACCCTGAGAATACAGACCTGATAAATCCCAGTTCACTGTGTAAGTTCCGTAAGTTGCGGCTTAAGGACAAGGATC
>CAJTOB010000039.1 GCA_910578035.1 uncultured Muribaculaceae bacterium | reverse complement strand
GTTATTGTTGTAGTTGTGTGGCGAATGTTGCTAATGATTTGTTTTTGTCATGTTTAGGTCATATATTGGCAAAAAATATCATTTCTATCCGGAATCATCAAATAACCTTAAAAACCAATCTGTCATGAAAGAAAAAATCAGAAGCGTCTGCAAACTTGGTCTAATTTCGATAGGGGCAGTCGGAGTCTTGGCATGTCTGGCAATGGCGTCGTGCAAGACAGAATATGGAGGTGAGTACGAGCCTATTTCATGGCGCATTGATTTTGACAGTTTTATCGGTCCTGTGGATGTTGATATTAATGGATATGAAGCAACAGTGTCTTGCGGAGCGGAAGGAGGGAGCGTAATTTTAATGCTGTCAAGCGAACTGGATATGAATGGCTATACTGATGAAAAAGGAGAATGGGTTAATACTCGAGAATCTGCTTTTAAGAACGACTGGTGCGAGGTTAGGCTAATAGGGAGAGTGTGTACAATTCACTTTGCTGAAGATAATAATCCGAAATTCAAAGAGATTAGCGTATTTTTTGGCAACTTTATGTGTACGAGATACGGGAATCTTGTACTTAGGCGGCATTCTTGAACCGTCAAGGCAGTAAGGGCGCGCCGAACGCGCCCATTAAGCGACACTCTCTGAAAAATACTGGTGGAGGGGGCGGTTTGGTTGATAGGCGGATTTGGTTGAATTGGAATTTTTGCGGATATTTGCAAGGCTTAAACCAATTATTATTTACTTAATGCTAAAAAATCTACTAAAACCGCTGTTTTGTGGCATGGTTCTGCTGTCGGCGTTGCCGGTGCCGGCTCAGATGAAAGCCCCTTCGCTTGAAAATCTGCGTATCAACGGCATGCTTATGTACGACAACGACAGAAGCGAAGATGTGCTCGGATTCTATGAATATACGGCTACGGCGCCTGTGAGCCGCCGCGTGCTCACATTGTCGCCACGCAACTATCTTGCCGGCGACGCCGTTGTGGTCGACGGAAAACTCTATACGTATCATCTTGAAGTTCAGTATGGATATGTGAACTCAGCATTCTATACGGTAATCGATGTGGCTACGGGCTCGGCGACGAAGAGCTCGAATATAAGCTATGAGACATCGGTCGCTTACTCGCACTACGCAACGTCGGCGGCTCTCAATCCGACCGATGGAAAGGTCTATTGCTCTGGTTTCGAGTACGACGCTGCCGCGAAGACTCTTACTCCTACTTTGAAGATATGGAATGTAGCGGAGAATACCAAGACAGCCGTGGGAACGATGCAGGCATCGCTTGCGGTGATGTCGTTCGATAAAGACGGTAATCTCTACGGCGTTACGGCGTCGTCGTCGGATTCGTCGGACGATGGCGGGCGCCTGGTGAGCGTGGATACGGCCACCGGCTCGCTGACCATTGTCGGCGATACCGGCGTGCGCCCCAAATTTGACCAGAGCGGTGTCATAAGCCCTTACGACGGGCGGCTCTACTGGTTTGCCAATGAGCCCGTGTCCGGCGGAGGCGCCAACGACGCCTATTCGCGCCTTTATGCCGTAGACCTTGCAACGGCACGGGCCGAGCTTATCGGCGATATGCCCAACGGCGACGAGGTTGTGGCTGCGTGGATTGCCGAGGCTGGAAATGACAATGCTCCGGGCGTTGTCGGTGATGTGGCTGTTGATTTTACGGCTCCGTCGCTTTCGGGAAAGCTTAATTTCACACTGCCGTCGAAGAGTTATTCGGGCGCTCCTCTTGGGGGCGATGTCGAATGGACTGTGTCGCTTGGCGACAAGGTGCTTGCCTCGGGCAAGGGTACGGCAGGAAGCGCCGTAGCCGCCGATGTGGCTGTTGACGGCAGTGGCGAATATACATTCGATGTCGTTGCGGCCAATGCGAGCGGCAGCAGTGTGGTGGCCCAGGCTTCGGCCTATATCGGCTATGGTCTTCCTGAGGCTGTCGGCGAGGTGCGTTTCGCTGTAGAGGACGGGCGGCATGTGGTGACATGGGAGCATGTGACCGCCCTTGCCAAAGGCGACTATCTCGAAGGAGACCATGCGAACTATAGAGTGGTGCGCTATCCCGAAGGCACGGTGCTTCACGAGAACCTGGCAGAGAACCGCTTCGAGGAGGCGGCTTCTGAGGGCGCTCTTCAGTCTACATACTACGAAATCACGGCCGTCAACGGCGACAGAAGCGCCCAGGCGGTGAAATCGAACGCCGTGCTCACCGGCAGCTCTGTGGCTCTGCCTTTCGAGGAGAATTTCGATGATGCTTCGTCGCTCGGATTGTTTACGATAAACGACGCCAACAACGACGGCAATACCTGGGCTTACTACAGCTACTCTAAAGTGGTACAGATTCGGGCGGCAACGTCGGGCACACAAGACGACTGGCTTATTCTGCCTCCGGCCCGTCTTGGGGA
Organism: uncultured Muribaculaceae bacterium; assembly: GCA_910578035.1. Classification (GTDB taxonomy): domain Bacteria; phylum Bacteroidota; class Bacteroidia; order Bacteroidales; family Muribaculaceae; genus CAG-873. The sequence goes on along the minus strand of CAJTOB010000039.1, from coordinate 27,304 downwards.
GGGGCTGAGCTATGAGCTGAAATTCAACTGTTATGCCACGCTTGCAAGTTATGTCAATATTCTGGATATCGCCATGGGTACTGACGCAATGACCGAGACTCTGGCTTCAGACATAGAGGTGACAAATACCAAGGCAGCCGCAATGCAGGAGGTGAGTCTCGTTATCAAGCCCAAGGAGACCGGAACTTACCGGATTGGCATTCATATCAAGAGCGCCTCGCGCCAGGGTACATTCGCTATCAAGAACATACTTCTGTCGGCCGGAAAGTCGACGGCAGTTCCCGCAGCGCCTTCTGTCGAGGCCGCGGCTGCCGCCAATGGCGCGCTGGGTGCGGTGCTGACAATCACAGCTCCGACACAGACGGCCGGCGGTGCCGCGCTCGAGAAGCCTGTGACCGCTTTCGAGATTTTGCGCGACGGCACCCTTGTGGCGACCGTAGATGCCGAGGAGGGAAAGACCGAATACAGCTATGAGGACAAGACTGTCGCTGTAGCAGGCATGTATGTATATGCTGTGCGGGCTATCAATGCCGACGGCGCCGGCGAGACAGCCGAGGTGTCGGTCTATGTGGGCCGCGATGTGCCTCTGGCGCCGACCGGCTTTGCTGCCATCGACAATTTCGACGGAACTGTGACTCTGAACTGGGATGCTCCCTCGGCAACGGGCGCCAACGGCGGATATGTAGACGTTGAGCACCTTGTATATACCGTCACGAACCCCGACAAGAGCGTTGTTGAAGGCATCAGAGGCAATTCGGCCGAGGCAGCCATTGCCAAGACCGGCGCTCAGACCGAGGTGAAATATACCCTTGGGGTGAAGTATGACGACGATGCGACGGTAAATGCGGCCGCCGTTGAGTCTAATGTGCTTGTTGCCGGCGCGCCTTATACGCTTCCTTTCGCCGAAAGCTTTGCCGGCGCTGCCGCAAGCACGCAGATATGGAGCAAAGACGCGGTGAAGATTGAAAAGTCGTATAATCTTGAGTTCAACTTCAATGCCGATTCCGACCACGGCGGCGATGGCGCCGGTCTTAAGATTTATTCGTATGAGAACGACGCTGTCGGACGCTGGATTTCGCCGGCGATAGACCTTTCGCAGAGCGTGAACCCTGAACTGTCGATGTGGGTGAAGATGCTTAGCGCCGACGTCGAGTTCGAGCTTCAGGCGCAGTGCGAGTATGGCGAGTGGCAGACCGTTGCGACTGTAGAGCCGTCGACCGAATGGACCGAACTCAGAGTATCTCTGGCGCCTTATCGGGGCCGCTTTGTGCGTTTTGGCCTCACCGGCCGCTTCAACAAGTGGTATAATGCACTGTATATGGACGATATAGCTGTACGCGAGTCTACCTCGGGAATCGAGGGGATAGTAGTGCCTGAAGGCGAGACCGAAGTCTACAATCTTCAGGGCCTGCGGGTGAGCGATACCGCCGCCCCGGGCGTCTACATTGTCCGCAAGGGCGCCGAAGTCCGCAAGGTAATAATCAGATAAGTTCTGTAAAAGCCGTTTTGTCAGGCCGGCCGGGAAAATGCCCGGTCGGCCTGAACGTTTTTATTGGGAAAAAAGTTGTATATTTGCGTTTACATTTAACGCAAAACACACATTTATATATACGGCACATGAGAAAGTGGCGCATCGAAGACAGCGAGGAGCTGTATAATATCCCCGGATGGGGCCGCAACTATTTTTCGGTCAATGAGCGCGGGCATATGGTGGTGACACCGCGTGCCGGCTATGCCTCGGTAGACCTCAAGGAAGTTATCGACGAGCTTCAGGTACGCGATATCAGCGCGCCTGTGCTGCTTCGTTTTCCTGATATTCTCGACAATCGTATCGAGAAGATTTCCAATTGTTTCCGCAATGCGTCGGAGCAGTACAGCTACGAGGCCAAGAACTATATGATATACCCTATCAAGGTAAATCAGATGCGTCAGGTGGTAGAAGAGATTGTGAGCTACGGCAAGAAATTCAATATCGGTCTGGAGGCCGGTTCGAAGCCTGAGCTGCACGCCGTTCTTGCCACCAATATAGCAGAGAACGCTCTGATAATCTGCAACGGCTATAAGGACGAGTCGTATATAGAACTTGCCCTTCTGGCCCAGAAGATGGGGCGGCGCATCTATCTGGTGGTAGAGAAACTCAACGAGCTGCGCATGATAGCCGATATTTCCAAGCGACTGAAGGTGCGGCCCAATATCGGCATACGCATCAAGCTTTCGAGCACCGGCTCGGGCAAGTGGAGCGAGAGCGGGGGCGACCAGAGCAAATTCGGCCTCAACTCGTCGGAACTGCTCGAGGCCATCGATATTCTCGAGCGCCGCGACCTCAAGGATTGTCTCAAACTGATACATTTCCATATCGGAAGCCAAATCAACAAGATACGTGTGGTTAAGAACGCGCTTCGCGAGGCCACGCAGTTCTATGTGCAGCTGTCGAAGCTCGGTTTCGGCGTTGAGTTCATAGACATAGGCGGCGGTCTGGGCGTAGACTACGACGGCACTCGCAGCTCGTCGAGCGAAAGCTCGATGAACTACTCTATTCAGGAGTATGCTAACGACGCCGTAAGCGCTGTGGTCGACGTCTGCACCAAAAACGGCCTCCGCCAGCCGAATATCATCACCGAGAGCGGCCGCTCGCTTACGGCGCACCACTCGGTGCTTATCTTCGAGGTGCTGGAGACCACGCAGCTGCCTATGTGGAAAGACTCGCAGGAGATAGACCCCGACGCCCATGAGCTTGCACGCGAGCTCTATGAAATATGGGACCGTCTGGACAGCCCGCGTCTTTTCGAAAGCTGGCACGACGCTCTCCAGATTCGCGAGGAGGCTCTCGACCTCTTCAGCCTCGGCATGCTCGACCTCAAGACCCGTGCCCAGATAGAGAAACTGTTCTGGAGCATTGCGCGCGAGGTCGGCGAGATTGCCGGCGGCATGAAGCATGTGCCCGAAGATCTTCGCAAAATAGCCAAGATGACCCCCGACAAGTATTTCTGCAACTTCTCGCTGTTCCAGTCGCTTCCCGACAGCTGGGCCATCGACCAGCTTTTCCCGATTGTGCCTATCGCACGGCTCGACGAAAAGCCGACGCGCACCTGCACTATTCAGGATATGACCTGCGACTCGGACGGCAAGATTGCCAACTTCATATCGGCGCAGGGCACCTCGACAGCGCTGCCGGTGCACCCGCTCAAGCCGGGCGAACCATACTATCTGGCGGTGTTCCTTGTCGGTGCATACCAGGAGATACTCGGCGACATGCACAATCTCTTCGGCGATACTAACGTGGCTCACGTGAGCGTCTACAAAGACCGCTACGAGATAGAGCAGATAATCGAGGGCGAGACCGTAGACGAGGTACTCGACTATGTGCAGTATAATCCCAAGAAACTCGTGCGCAACCTCGAGACCTGGGTCACCGCCTCTATGAAGGCCGGCACAATCACCCCCGAGGAGGGCCGCGATTTCATAAGCACCTACCGTTCGGGTCTGTTCGGCTACACATATCTGGAGAAATGAGGTGGTTCATGCGTCTGTCGTACCGCGGGGCGGCCTACCACGGGTGGCAGGTCCAGCCGGGCGACGTGAGCGTGCAGGGCACCATAGAGGGCGCTCTGTCGACGCTGCTGCGACAGCCGACGGCGGTGACAGGCGCCGGTCGCACCGATGCGGGTGTGAACGCGCGTCTGATGGTGGCGCATGTAGACCTTCCTGATGGCTTTGACCCCCGCGAGGGTGTGTTTCTGCGCTCGCTCAACAGTATCTGCGGACGCGACATAGCCATCTATTCCTTTGCGCCGGTGGCGGCCGACGCTCATGCGCGTTTCGACGCCACTGAGCGCTCGTACCGCTACTTTGTGCACACGGTGAAGAATCCGTTTACGGGCGATCTGTCGTGGCAGGCGCCTCCGACGCTCGATTTCGCGGCTATGAACGAGGCGGCGGCGCTCATCATAGGGCGGCGCGATTTCACTTCGTTCTCGAAGTTGCATACCGATGTGAAGACCAATATCTGCGACCTGCGGCGTGCCGCGTGGACCGATATGGGCGAAGGGCGCTATTATTTCGAGATTGCCGCCGACCGCTTTCTGCGCAATATGGTGCGGGCGGTGGTGGGCACGCTCGTAGACGTAGGGCGGCACAAGATGGCGCCCGAAGCTATTCTCGATGTGCTTGAGCGCAAGGACCGCTGCGCTGCGGGCACGTCGATGCCTGCAGGGCCTCTTTTTCTATGGAATATAGAGTATCCATATGACTGCTGAGCCGTCGCTTCATCTTTTTTTTCCTGAAAATGACCTTGCGCTTGCCCGCAATGTAGATAGCTATACGGCGCCTCCGGCTGCTGTGCGGCTGCGTCGTGCGGGCGAGGCTCTGCCGCTGTGGTATGGCGAGGCTGGCGACCGTTTTGTGGCTACGGGCATAAATGCGGCGTGGCTCGATGGCATCAAGGGGCGTTTCGGCATGGATATTGACGTGTTCGATTATCGTCCGGAGGCTTACAGGGCGGCTCCGTGGGGCTGGTCGCGGGCGTCGCGGACTGTTTTCAGGCGTCTTGGCTTTGACGGGAGCCGTCTGCCCGGCGACGGTGTGCTCGACCGTCTGCGCGAGCTGTCGCACCGCCGCACGGCGGCCGAGGTGGCCCGTCGTCTGCGCGAGGCAACGGGTATAGGCGAGGCGGCAGTGGAGATACATGAGGCAGATGAGCTGGGCGCGTTTCTGGCGCGTGTGCCGCAGGCTATAGTGAAGCAGCCGTGGTCGTCGTCGGGCCGCGGCATGATTGCTGTGAGCAGGGATAATTTTGAGTCTCAGAGGCCGGCTGTAGCGGGCATGATACGGCGCCAGGGCTCGGTGATGGCCGAGCGGCATTACGACAAGGCGCTCGATTTTGCCATGCTCTTCCGCATGAGCGGAGGGCGCTGCGAGGCTGCGGGGCTGTCGGTGTTCGAGACGGCAGGCCTGGGTGTGTACACGGGTAATATTCTTGCGCCGGAAGATGAGCTTCGCGCAATTGTATGCGGCAAGACCGGCGAGGCGGCTTTCGATGCCGTCGCCGGTGCGCTTCCCCGGGTGCTTGAGGACGTTATCGGGGCCGATTATGAGGGCCCGTTAGGGGTAGATATGATGGTGACGGGCGATGGGGCGCTTGTGCCTGTGGTGGAGATAAATCTCCGCATGACTATGGGTCATCTTTGCGCGCGCTTTTATGAGCGGTATGTGCACCGGGGTGCTCGGGGCCGCTTTATGGTTACAAATGAGCGGTGCGAGGATACGGCCGATGTGCGCGGCGGCCGTATGCGTGGCGGAAGTCTGAATCTTACTCCCGCCGGAGGCGATTTCAATTTTGTTGTCAGGCTGAGCGCCTTATGCGCTGATTGAGCGGCATTGCCGCTGTTTTAGCGAGTGAGGCATACCATTTGGCGAGGGTGATGTCTGCGCCGGCTGTGGCGCGGGCGAGTACGCCGTATGCTATGGCTGTCTCGATGTTTGTTCGGAGGCAGGCTACGGTTGCGTCGTGGTGCCGGACGTCGCAGTCGATGGTTATGATGTCGTCGTCGGGCTGCAGGGTGTCTATTGTAGATTTTTTTACGATGGGGCCGAGTGAGGATATGGTTTCGGCGGTGAGTTTTACAATGAGATTTGTGATTGCTGAGTGGTGGTCGCGGGTGAGCGCGGCGGGTGTTTCGATGCTGCGTGTTGCGGCATCGAGCGCGGCCTGAGCGTATATGCTGTCGGCTATGCGCGATATTGATAGGGAAAGAAGCATAATAAGTAGTAAGTAATAAGTAATAAGGGGGAAGGAAGAAGTAATAAGTAATAAGTAATAAGTAATAAGGGGGAAGGAAGAAGTAATAAGTAATAGGGAATAAGTAATAAGTAATAAGTAAGAAGTAAGAAGGGGTAAGGGCTTGTTGGCTTAGTCGTTTGAATGGGCTTGGTAGCTTATGGTGGTGGTGATGTGGGGGCGGAGGAGGCGGAGTGCGCGGGCGTGGGTGATGTAGAAGCGGGAGGGGCGTTTGAAGCTGAGGACGAAGGAGAGGGCTTTGTCGAAGGGGAGGCCGCGGGGGCCGTTCATGGTTTCTTTGACCTGGTTGTAGAGTTCAAGCCATTTCAATGTTGCGAGGCGCGAGCGTATGGCTGTAGAGCCGCAGGCGTCGATGTAGTGCAGAATGCGGGAGGCCCGTTCGTAGCTTACGTAGTGGCATCGCGGACGGCGGTGTATGGCTTCGTCGATAACGAGTACAAGACTGGTGCGGCGCCCCGAAGCGATGTTTTGGCTGATAATTTCTTTGCAGATTGCGATGAATTCGTTGTCGCGGGCTTGTGTGGCAGTTTTCATATTTAGCAGTAGTTTTAGATAACACTGCAAAGATACAATCAAAATTGATGAAAGTCAAGAGTTCTTGCAATTTTTCTTGCAAGAAAATTGATTGCATTCATGCGGCCACAAAAAAGGAGCCGGCTTAATAGCCGACTCCTCCTAATTTCTTAACATCGTTAATCGGTTAATCGATTTTGATGACGAGGTAGTTTGTGAGGCTCCAGAAGAGGGCGGGGTTTGTGATGCGGAGCACTTTGTGGCCATTGGCGTCGTCGATTGAGTATGAGCCGGCCGGCTGGTTTGTGAGGACCTCGGCTTTGGTTGAGTTGAGGTCGATCTGTGTGAGGGTGCGTTTGTCGGCCTTAGTGAAGAAGTTTCGGTCGAAATCGCCTTCCATGATTTTTGTTTTGCGGAGGAATCCGGTTTCGATGATTCTGTTTTCTTTCAGCTCGTTCTTGTTGCCGATGGCATAGTAGCAGGTGTTGAGTTCGTTGGCGAGTTCGGCGTTAGCGTTGTCAGTAGAGTCGCGTTCGGCCACGACAGTAGTTACAGTAGTGCTGAGAGAGTCTACCTGAGTGTTGAGTTTCTCGATGTGCACTTTAGCCTCGTCGAGATTTCCGCGGAGGGTTTCGATTTCTCGTGTCTGCGAGTCAATCTGGCTCTGCAGCTGCGAGATTGTCTTTTTGAGGTTTGAGTTAGTGAGGCTTGAACTGTTGAGCTTCTTTTCGAGTTCGGCGAGTCGCTCGCGGCGCTGTGTAAGTGTCTGCTGGATAGCGGCGATGTCGGCTATAATCTGGTCGCGCTGTCCGGGAGTTTCGTTAGAAGCGTTTACGGCAAGAATGTTTTCGAGCTGTTTAATCTGGTCCATTCCGCTCGAGATTTCGTTGACGAGACCGAGGAGCTGGTCGCGGTCGGCAACGGCAGAACGGAGTTCTTCGTTTGTAGCTTCGTTTAGAGCCTGCTGCTGGCGGAGCTCTTCTTCTTTTTTGTTAGAGCACGATGACGATGCAATTAGCAGAGCGGTGAGTGCGAGTGTGATGATTTTTTTCATAATCAGGATAGTTGAGTTTCTTGTTCGGTATCGTCGCGGTATTTGTTCCGGTGCCGGCGCTGTTCGGGGTCGGGCCTTTCCTTGCCGCTAACTACGATAACAATTTCACCCTTTGCCTGGTTCGCTCGATAGTATGCGGCGAGTCCGGCGAGGGTGTCGCGGGCTACGGTTTCATGAATTTTCGAGATTTCGCGTACAACGGCAGCGGGGCGCTCCTGGCCGCATGCTTCGGCGAGTGCCTCGAGGGTTTTTGCAAGGCGCAGGGGCGATTCGTAGATTATGAAAGTGACGGGCAGAGAGGCAAGAAATTCGAGCCGGGAAGCGCGCCCTTTCTTGACGGGGAGGAAGCCTTCGAAGAAGAAGCGGTCGCAGGGTAGGCCTGAACTGACCAGGGCGGGCACGAAGGCAGTAGCGCCCGGGAGGGTTTCGACGGTAATGCCGCGACGGCGGCATTCGCGGGCGAGCATGAATCCGGGGTCTGAAATGCCGGGCGTGCCGGCGTCGGACACGAGGGCGATTGTCTCGCCGGCCTCGATACGGTCGAGGATTGGGTCGAGGCTTTTGTGCTCGTTGAATTTATGATGGCTTGCCATCGGTGTCGAAATGCCGAAGTGGCGCATGAGGACAGCCGAAGTCCGGGTGTCTTCGGCAAGCACAAGGGCCGCGGTGCGGAGGGCCTCGACGGCGCGAGGCGTCATGTCGGCCATATTTCCGACGGGAGTTGGAACGATGCAGAGTTTACCGGCCATTATCAAGAGGGCATGTTGTCCTTCAGGATAGCGAAGAAATCTTCGACCGCAGGATTGCGGGCATCCCAGAGGAGGTCGTTTGTGAGATAGTCTACGGCTTCGTCGTATGACGGCATGTGAGCCAGGAGCGAAAGTGTGTCGGCGAAGTCTTCGTCGTCGCCGTTGAAGAGTTCGCGGCGGAAGCGGAATTTATCGTTGAGGGTGAATGCCCGTAGCAGTTTTCCGTTTTCGCGCGGGGTCTCGGTGTGATTTGTGCTTTCGGGGGCTTGTTCGATGGCCTCTGCGGCGGCTTCGGTCTCGTCGGTCACCTGGGCGTCTTCGGCTTCCTGGTCTTTTACCTCTGTGGCTTGAGCCTCGGCGGCCACTTCCTCACCGAGAGAGACGACAGCCTCGGTTTCGGCCTGTGAAGGGGCGGCTTCGGCGAGGTAATTCTGAAGGCCGTCGGCGTATTCCCTGAATTTTTCGGCAAGGAGAGAACGGGCGTGTATGCTGTCGCGGTCGAGGAGGACTTTCAGCAGCCCCTCGAGCTCGACGTTTAGTTTTAGCAGAGTGTTGATATCGGTCATTTGTCGAATAGATTTATAAGGAGGCTTTCGGCACCTTCGCGCACCTGTTTTCGGGGGCAGAAGAAGCCGTTTACCAGTATCACCACCACATGGGTCGGTTTTCCTTTGCTGTCGAGTTTGTAGCCAGCATATGCCTGGACTGAGCTTACGCTGCCTGTTTTGAGGGCAATGCTGCCTTTGAGGTTTGATTTTGCAAGGAAGCCGCGCAGAGTTCCTTCCTTTCCGGCGCGGGGGAAGAAGGAGGAGTATGTGTCGGCCTGGGGCGATTTTGCCATCCATTCGAGCACATCGCCGATAAAGCGCGCTGAGAGGCGGTTGGCTCTTGTGAGGCCGCTGCCGTCGTTTATGATGGTGTATTTTGGATTGATGCCGCGTGTAGCCCAGAGTTCTTTCTCGCGTTTTATCACGTCTTTGCGCGATGCGCCGGGATTGATGGCGCGGAGCATTCCCTCGGCAAAGAGATTGTCGCTTCGCACCATGAGGCTCCGCATTATTTCGGCGAAACGTGGCGAGCGGTGCGTGTAGACGGTTTTTTCTTTGGGGCTTTCGCCTGAAGCGCCCGAAGCACCGCCCAGCGCTATGCCTTTGTCTTTGAGGGTGCGGGTGAGTTCGGCTGCAAAAACGGCTGCGGGGTCGGGCATGGTGGTGCGGACGGCCCATTTTTTATCTGTTGTGCTGCGGGCATATACGATGAGGCGTTCGCTGTCGACACCGCGCACGAGGTCGTTGCCCGAAGCCGAGCGTCGGAGCTCTATGTCGAGGCCCGGCACATCGGGCTTGGTCTCGCCGGTGGCGGGGTATAGAGTCACGGTGTTGTCGCGCCAGTTCATGCCGAAGAGGCCTGCGCCGTAGGGCCATGCGACGTCTTCGATTTCCCACTGTGCGATAGGGCCGGGATTGCTCAGGGTCTGCTCGACCACGATGCGGCCGGTGACTTTGCTGATGCCGGCGCGCCGTATTCCGGCGGCAATGGAGTCGCAGAAGCCGCGGTGGCTTTTGAAATTCTCGCTTTCGATGGTGGGGTCGGCACATGAGCGGACCACGATGTCGCCGTGCCATGTGGCGCCTTCGGCATGGCCTTTGAGCACCACGGGTGTTGTGAAGCGGCGGTCGGGGCCGGTGATAGACAGGGCCGATGCCGTTGTGATGGCTTTCATGACGCTGGCGGGTGTGAGGGCGAGCTGCGATTTGTGGTCGGTGAGCACTTTGCCTGTGCGCAGGTCTTTGATGTATATGCCTATTGATGTTGATTCTTCGCCGTCGATGCCGAGAATGGCCTGTGCGGCGGCGCCGAATGCGGTTGAAACAGCAATCACACCGGCGAGCAATATATTGAAAAATGAACGTCTCATGAATAGTCTAACAAACTAAGCAGCGAAATTAGTGAAAAAAAACGAAAAAAAGCGCCCGAGGGGGCGCTTTTTGGGAGGAGTGAGGAGAGTTCACTTTTTGGAGGCGAGGTATTCGTTGTGGTATTCTTCGAGAATCTGGCGCACTTTGCGGCCGATGGTGACGTAGGCGTCGCGGTCGAGATTGGCCTGAGAGGTTCGGATAGACCATTCGGGTCCGTCGAAGCCAGAGCCGTTGAGCACTACGATGCCTTTTTCGACGGCGAGGCGCATTGTGACGTCGAGAGGGTTGTGGGCTGTAGGGAGCCATGCGGCGAAGTCGTCGCCGTAGAACTTGCGCGCCCATACCATCATGTCGATTTCGCTGTAGTAGCCAACGCGCAGCGGGTCGTCGGGCATTTTGAAGCCGGTGTTTTCCCAGAGAGCGTCGAGGCGGTCGTGAATCATTGCCTGCATGGTATTTTTGTATGCGTCCTTGGTGTCGAGGAGGCATTTCAAGGCGAAAAGGCTCATCTGTATCTGCTGGGGGGTGGAGAGGCCGGCGGTGTGGTTGAGGGCAACGTCGCGGCTGTCAGCGACCATGCGGTCTATGAAGCGCAGCGAAGGCACGTCGAGCGTTAGGCTGCCGTAGCGTCGTGCGAGGTCGTCTTTGTCGGCCTGGGGCAGGGCTGCTATCATGCGGTCGAAGATGTTTTCGCGGGCGGCTGCGATTACGGCGAGGCGCCAGCCGGTGGCGCCGAAGTATTTGGAGAATGAGTAGACACAGAGGGTGTTCTGCGGCAATTTGTAGAGTAGCGATTCGAAGTCGCGTGCGAATGTGCCGTAGACTTCGTCGGATACGATGATGAGGTTGGGGTTGTCTTTTCGGACGATGTCGACGAATCGCTCGAGGTTGTGGTCGGATAGGCGGTAAGATGGCGGGTTCGACGGATTTATCATGCACACGAGCTTGATTGCGGGGTCGCGGAGTTTGTCGAGCTCGCTGTCGGGGTATTGCCAGTAGTGGTATCCGTCGGCTTCGACGCGGTTTGCGCTCACGGTGACGACATCGAAGTTGAATCGGTCGAGTTCGGGGATTTCGATATAGGGGGTGAACAGGGGCGCCATCAGGGCAATCTTGTCGCCTCGGTTGATGAGGTGGTTTGCCTGGAGGGAGTCGAATACGTAGCACATGCCGGCGGTTCCGCCTTCGACGGCGAATAGGTCGTATTCTTTACCGGCGCCGGGGTCGCGCTGGCCGAGTTCCTGAGCGAGGTATGGTTGTATAGCGGCTTCGGTATATTTGAGAATGCGTGGCGGTGTGGGGTACTGGTCGCCGATGATAGCGTCGGCCCATTCGTAGACGAGCTCGTCGGGGTCTGCGGCGAGGGTATCGGTCATGTAGCCGTATGCGGCTGCGAGCAGTTTTTCGCCGTCGGAGGAGTTGTGTGCGGCGAGGTATGTCTTGAATCGGTCGGCGATGCCTTTTTTAGAGGGCATTCCTGCGATTCCGGGGGCTTCGGAGTGTGTGCGTCGGCATTCTTCGAGGGCGAATGCTCCGAGGGCGAAGAAAGCTTCGCGTGCGTCGGCGCTAATCCAGTTGGGGTTTCCGCGGCCGGCGTTGAGGAATGTGGCGCTGGATTTTCGGGCATCTTCCTGCGCGAGTTTTATGAGTTCGTTTTTTATTTCGAAGGGGCTCATTTGGCTGAGCCGGGCTTCGTAGTCGTTGCTTAGAGGATCCATTTTTTGAATTATGAATTATGAATTATGCTGCTTATCAGCCTGTCAGCCCAGCCGCCTGTCAGCCTGTCAGCTCAGCCGCCTGTCAGCCCAACAGCTCAGCCGCCCATTACGCGCAGATGAGGGTGATGGCTACGCCCATGAGAATGAGGAGGGTGTTGCCGATGGCGTAGGTGATGGTGTAGCCGAGGGCGGGCACGGTGGAGTTGAGGCTTTCCTGGATTGCGCCGAGGGCGGCTGTGGTGGTTCGGCTACCGGCACAGCAGCCGAGGTTTATGGCGGGGTGGAATTTGAATACTTTCGCACCGAGGAAAACTCCGATGATGAGGGGCAGAGAGGTGCATATGATGCCTGCCACGAAGAGCATCGGGCCTACTTCCTTTATGCCGCTGATGAAGGTGGGGGCTGCGGTGATGCCGATGACGGCTATAAACATGTTGAGGCCGAGGTTGTTGAGCAGCCATACGCCTGCGTCGGGGATATGGCCGAATGTCGGGTGCTTTGAGCGTAGCCAGCCGAATATGAGCCCTGCGATGAGTGCGCCGCCGGATGTGCTGAGGCTCACGGGTATTCCGCCGAGGTGTATGGTGATGGCACCGATGAGTGCGCCGATGAAGATGCCGAGGCCGACGAAGACCATGTCGCTTGTCTTTGAGGGGCGGTCGGCATATCCGATGGCTTTTGCGGCGGCGTCGACCTCGCGTTTGAGGCCTGTGAGGGTCACCATGTCGCCGCGTATCAGCTTGGTCTGAGCGAGAACGGGCAGGGGTTGTCCGCCTCGGGTGACGGCAGCGATTGCAACGCCTTTCATTTCGGGGAGGGCTCGGAGTGCGTCGACGGTGATGCCGTTGCAGCGATCGGTTGCTATCATGACGGGTATTTTCTCGAGGGCGAAGGAGAGGAGTTCGGCGTCGGCTACTTCGGGGCCAATCCACGATTCGTCCTGAATGACGTATTCGCGACGGCCGCTGAGCACAACTTCGTCGCCCTTGGCGATGGCGGTGGTATCGGCGGGGTCGTCGACGATTTTTCCGGCTGTGCGGACGCGCTCTACGAATATACGGCGGCCGAGTTTGGTCATGTTTTCTTCGATTTCGGCGATGGTGCGGGGTGTGGCGAAGAAGTCGCCGTCGGCCTTATAGGCGCGGAACACCACCGGGCGCAGGGCGTTGATAAAGGCGGGGTCGGAGGTAAGCGAGCTTTCGTTCATGCTCTTTTCGAGCTCTACGGTCTGGGCCTTTACCTTCGCGAGGCCTCCGAGCATGGCGGGGCCTACATAGGCAAGAATGTATGCCGAGCCGATTGTGCCGAAGATGTATGTCACGGCATAGCATACGGGCACGAGGTCGATCCAGTTCTGTTTGTCGGCGGCGGAGGCCGAGAGTGTGCGGATAGTGTCGTCGCCGACACCTATTACGGCCGAAATGGTCTGGGCGCCCGCGAAGAGGCCCGCAGCCTCGCCCGGATTATATCCGAAGATGAGCGCCACACCGACTGTTACGCCGAGGCACAGGGCGCACATGATGACGGCAAAGATGACCTGCTTGATGCCTGAGCCTTTGAGAGCGCTGAAGAACTGCGGCCCGACGCTGTAGCCGATGGCGAAGAGGAAGAGAAGGAAGAACACTGATTTGACGGGGCCTGAGATGGGTATATCCATCTGGCCGACAAGGACGCCGACGAGCAGCACCGAGGTGACTGTGCCGAGCGAGAATGTCTTGTACTTCAGTTTCCCGATCCAGAATCCGATGCCGATTGTGAGGAAAATCGGTATCGACGGATTGTTTCTGAAGGTTTCGAGAATCCAGTCCATGTTAGTTTAGTAGTTTAGAGTTAAATGAAACGTTGATGTGCTTTATGTAGATACATGCAAAGTAATAACATGGTTGTCGGGCGGGGGGTTCGGGATATTATTGCAATTTCTACTATTCTTTCGTAATTTTGCAGCCATGAAAACGGCCGACGATATCAGAAAAGCAGTAGACCGGCATTCGCGGCATTCGTATAAGAATCCGGCGCGTTTCCGCCTCGATTTTATCAAGGAGAATACCTTCAACCGGCTCTGGACCGTGCGTATGACGCGCGCGAGGGTTATCCTTGTGTCGGCGGCCGCCCTTATGGCTCTTGGAGCGCTTGTGTGGGTGGTGATTGTTTTTACGCCGCTGCGTCATTTTGTGCCGGGCACGCTGCGGGGCGACCTCCGGGCGCAGTATCTTGAGACGGCGCTCAAGCTCGACTCGCTTGAGCAGGCGATGCATGCCAATGAGGCCTATCTGTCGTCGGTGCTGGCTATCATGAAGGGCGAGACCGACAGCATAGCGGTTCCGGGGGCTCCGGCTGAGGCTGTGTCGGCCGATTCTCTTGCGCGTGCGAGCGATGCGGAGCGCCGTTTCGTGAGCCGCTATGAGGAGGAAGAGCGTTTCAATCTGTCGGTGCTGGCGCCGATTGCGGCCGAGGGCATGATTTTTGCGTCGCCGGTTCCGTCGACGGCTACTGTAGAGCCTCTTTCGTCGGGAGGCGTGTCGGCGGTGTTTCCGGCGGTGCTTCCGGTGTCGGCAGTGTATCGCGGCTCTGTGACGGGGCTATATTACGATGGTGACGGCCGCGCGGTGGTGACGGTGCAGCACCCCAACGATTTTGTGAGTGTCTACTCGGGCCTCGACGATGTTTTCGTGGTCAAGGGTGCCAAGGTGGCGGCCTCTCAGCGCATAGGCCACACGGCCGCAGGCCGCCCGCTCGTTTTCGAGCTATGGCACAACGGCGCCCTCCTTGCCCCGGGCGACTACGTGGCATTCTAATTAATAATTAACAATTAATAATTAATAATTGCAGCTATGGTATTATGCTGTTGGTCGCTTTTAAATTATTCATTGATGATATGAAGAAGTATTGGCCGACGATGGTTTGTGTGGCGGTGGTGCTGTATGCCACTTTGACTGCCGACCCGATGGACGGGGCGGACCTTCCGCTTATTCCTAATATCGACAAGGTGATACATGCGGTGATGTTCGGCGGAATGGCCGGAGCCGCGGCTTTCGACTGGCAACGCGCGCACCGCAGCCGCAATGTGGGCGGGCGTGTGATGGCTGTCATATGCGTGCTGTGTGCTGTTTTCGGGGTGCTCGACGAGATTGCTCAGGCCACTCTCACGGAGGTCCGCTCGGGCGACGCGCTCGATTTTGCAGCCGACCTCGCCGGTATAGTTGTGGCCTTTTTCGCGGCACCGCCCGCTGTGCGGCGCGTGCTGGGTATTTCGGGTACGAAAGATGGCAAGTAATAATATTGATATGCTCAAGGGGCCTCTTGCGAGGCCTATGATAGTGTTTGCTCTGCCGCTGATAGCGAGCGGAATACTGCAGCAGTCGTTCAATTCGGTCGATGTGGCTGTGGTAGGGCGCTTTACGGGCAGCGCGGCTCTTGCGGCCGTGGGCAGCAACGGGCCTGTGATAAGCCTGATTGTGAATATGTTTATCGGCCTGGCCGTCGGTGTGAACGTTGTCATTGCCAAGTGCATCGGTCAGCGCAATTCGGCGGGTGTCCGGGCGGCAGTCGGCGCGACAGCCCAGCTTGCGGTGTTTGGCGGCTTGCTGCTGTTTGCCATCGGCATGGGGGTGTCGCGGCCCATTCTCGAGCTTTTAGGCACCCCTGCCGACGTGCTCGATCAGGCCGTGCTCTATCTCAGGGTCTACTCCATCGGCATGCCTTTTATGGTGATATATAACTTCGGAGCTGCCATTCTCAGAAGTGTCGGCGACACCCGGAGGCCGTTCTACAGCCTTGTTGTGGCCGGTTTTGTCAATGTAGGGCTGAATTTTCTTCTGGTGGCCGGCTTCGGCATGGGAGTGGCCGGAGTTGCGTGGGGCACGGTTATTTCTAACGTTGTCAACGCCGGCATAATAACTGTGATACTCATGCGCGAGAAAGGCGATATACGGCTCAGTCTGCGCTCGGTCTTCATGCGCCCCGACTTCGGGCAGCTTGGCAAGATTGCCGGCATAGGCTTTCCGGCCGGGCTTCAGGGCACGGTTTTCGCGTTTTCGAATGTGTTTATCCTCTCGGCTATCAATACTTTCGGCGCCGACGGGTCTGCGGGGTCTGCCGCAGCGATAAATTTCGAGGTCTACTGTTATTTCGTAATCAATGCGTTCGGGCAGACGGCTGTTGCCTTCACAAGCCAGAACTTCGGCGCGGGTCAGCTCGACCGGTGTCGTAGAGTTTTCGGCCTGGCATTGATAATGAGCCTTGTGAGCGCCTTAGTGCTCAATGTGGTGCTTGTGTTGTGCCGTTATGAAGCCATATCTATATTCACGACCGATCCGGGAGTTGTGCAATTTGCCTCGGAGCGAATGGTGACAGTGCTTCTTTTTCAGAGTATTGCCTGCTATTATGAAATGGCAGGCGCCTCGATGCGCGGCCTGGGCTACTCCATGACACCCGCCCTCATCACCATATTTGGCACATGCGTGCTGCGGCTGCTGTGGGTCTGGGCCTTCCACGGCTTCGATGGCGAGTTCAGCCATCTGATGATGGTCTACCCTGTGTCGTGGGCGCTCACAGACATCGCTATGGCCGTGGCCTACATCCGAATATTTCGCAAAATACGTGTCCGAGCAGTTTCTTAGCTCGACAGAGTCCTGTGAAAAGTCAGGGGCGTGCATCGCTTTTTGCTTGAAAATTAGTATATTTGCACATAATTCTTCGGATATGAAAAGGATACTTGCAATACTGGGAATATCGCTGCTGGCAGCAAATTCCCTCAGTTACGGCAGAACGTGCGAGCCTAAGCTTGCTCCCACCGAAAAAGCGTATATTCTGTCGCGGTTCTGTGTGGAGGTGAAATACAATTTTGCATTCTACGACAAGTTGACTTTCAGCTGGGACAGCATATGCTCGGCCGCTATGCCGGCTTTGGTGTCGACCCAATCGGACGAAGAATTTATCAGGGGCATGCAGGCTTTGTGTGCACGGCTCAACGATGGGCATACATATGTTTTTGAGTTGAACAATCCTTCGAATCCAGACGATTGGATATGCCCTTTTCCCATGAAAAGCAGACGCATAGGCGACAAGGTGTTTGTCACAGACGTGTACAGCACCGTGTTGCAGGAGCAGGGTGTGCAACCTGGATGTGAAATTCTGGGTATAGACGGCGAAAATGTGCTGGAATATGCAGAGAAGCATATAATGCCTTATATGGCCTCTTCGACTCCGCAGTGGTCTGAATATAGACCCTTTGCAGAGTATGAGCTTACCAAAGATAAGAGAAGCAAGGTGAGCGAAATCCGGCTCAGAAACAAAAATGGAAAAGAGTTTGCAATAGAGAGCAGTCGCGATATTCCGTGGGATTTGCAGACAAATAGCTCGACAATCAACCTGAAAGTCCTGAGAGGAAATGTCGGGCTGATGAAAATCGGCAGCTTCCAAAACTCCGATTTCAGCCGCTCATATTTCGACGAGGTGTATAATGATATATTAAAGACCGATGCCCTGATTATAGATATTCGTGGCAATAGCGGGGGGAATTCGCTGCATGCCGACTATTTGATACGCCACTTCTGCACAGAGCCGATTCCGAAGGGGAAATGGCGTTCACCCAAGTATATAGCAGCCCATGGCTCATGGAACTATCCAAAGGAATGGCATGTGCAGGACGCCGATTCGATTGATCCGATTCAGGATAAGGAGATTTACCGGAAGCCTGTTGTATTGTTGGTGGACGCCTGCACCTTTTCTTCAGCCGAAGATCTGTGTGTGTCATTCAGGGGCGCCCGAAGAGGCAAGATTGTCGGAACTCCGACTGGCGGGAGCTCCGGCAACCCGATTTTCATCGACTTGGGCGGCGGCATAGCTTGCTGCATATGCACCAAACACGAAGTCGACGCTGATGGAAACGAATTTGTAGGCCTTGGCATACAGCCTGATATTATTGTTCGGGAAGATGCTGCTGCATTCCTGAAGGGTAAGGACAATCTGATTGAGGCTGCTCTCGAGGTGTTAGTCGGTTTATAGTTTATGGATTAGAAGGTGACGGTAAATATTTGCGAACGAACCATTATCTTCATTTTTTTCACTCCTAAATTCTATAAGAAAGCTGTCTTCTAAACAATAAACTAAAATTTTGGCTATATGGCCGATTTTTACTATTTTTGCAGCCGTAAATTGCGAAAATACACAATCCTACATATATGATTAACGCACAAGACATCAAAAACGGCACTTGCATCCGTATGGACGGCCAGCTCTACTTCTGCGTGGAATTCCTCCATGTCAAGCCGGGCAAGGGCAACACTTTCATGCGCACAAAACTTAAAAACGTTGTCGACGGCCGCGTTCTGGAACGTCGCTTCAACATCGGTGAAAAACTCGAAGACGTGCGCGTCGAGCACCGCCCCTATCAGTTCCTTTACACCGAAGGTGGCGACGACATCTTCATGAATCAGGAAACATACGAGCAGATTCCCATCAAGAAGGAACTCGTGACAGGCGCAGCTTTCATGAAAGAAGGTGATGTTCTCGACGTAGTGAGCGATGCCTCGACCGAAACCGTCCTCTATGCCGAAATGCCTATCAAGGTTACTCTCGAAATTACCTATACCGAGCCGGGCATCAAGGGCGATACCGCCACAAACACACTCAAGCCTGCAACATTGGAGACCGGTGCCGAAGTTCGTGTGCCCCTTTTCTGCAATATCGGCGACAAGATTCGTGTCGATACCCGCGACGGCTCCTACATGGAGCGCGTGAAGTAAAATTGTACGTGGCTGAAAGGCCTGCGAAAAAAAGTCTCGGACAGAAGCCTTCCTATCGAAGGGTTTCTGTCCGAGACTTTTTTATCAGCAGAGGATTAGCCAAATAGCTCTGAGTGTGAGCTGAGACGGACTAAATCTATCTGGTCGGTCTCTGGATCAAACCAAATCAATAGAAAATCGGTCTCTATATGGCATCCCATATAACCGTTGTAATTGCCGGAAAGTATGTGTGGGTGGTACTCTTCAGGTATTGGTTCTTCGTTGGAGAGTTTTTTAGAATGCAGTTCAGTTTTTCAATTTTCTTAGGATTATTTCTGAATCGCTTGTAGTCTTTCTTGTATTGCGAAGAGGCTTTCAGTTTTTTCATAAGCCCATAGATTTCTCCATCGCTTCAATTGAAGAGAGGTCAAGGGCCGGTTCATTGCGCAATGAACCGCTTTCTACTTCTTTCATGGCTGCGAGAGTTATTGCATTTGGTTCGTGGTAGGCTGCGGCAAGCAAGACAGTTTCCACGTAGTTGTTAAGACTACGGTTCTGTCGTTTTGCAAGTTGTTTGAGTCTATCAACCAAATCTACTGAGAGACGGAAACTTTGGTTTTTTTTAATTGCGACTTCCATATATGCATTATTTTAGACCACAAATGTAATACATTATATTGTAATAACAATAAAAATACAGTATAAGTTGCTTCAAGGGTCTGAGGGCTGGGTTGACTATTTTTGCTTAAATAGAGTTAAAAATGTTAAATTGGGGGGGTGATTGAGGGTTTGAGAGGTGTGAATTGAACAAGTTAATGAAAAATTAACTTTCTTTGTAGCGGACTTTGAAGTCTGACTATCCATATACCTTTTCGAGTAGGATTATATCGACATATCAACAACACCTTACGACTCCGGGCGCCTGTATAGGGCGCGGATAATCTGATACCTGCCGCCGTTGTCTGTACCTTGGGGCAAATCGGCCGTCAGACTGCCTCCGACGGTGTCTATCTGACAAAAATACAAACATAACAAATACTTACTTACTAAAAACACTCTTGCATGAAGAACATTTGTTTTCAAATGACCCGGAAAGCACTGTTCGTGTTCGCTCTTATGCTCACGGCAGCACTCCCGGCTTTAGCGCAGAACATCACGGTATCCGGTACTGTGTATGAGCCCGAGGGCGAACCCGCCATCGGCGCAAGCGTCGAGGTGAAAGGCAATCCCGGAAAGGGCGTCGCCACAGATTTCGACGGTAACTACAAAATTTCGGTTGCCCCCGACGCCGTGCTCGTGTTCTCGTATGTTGGCTGCGATTCGCAGGAAATTCCTGTCGAAGGACGCACCCAAATCAACGTAAACCTTAAAACTAATACCGTTGCGATGAACGAACTCGTGGTCGTAGGCTACGGTGTTGTCAAGAAATCGGACGCTACGGGCTCTGTAGGCGTTGTCAAGCCGACCGATATCGAGGCCGGCCTCGCAACAACGGCTCAGGACCTCCTTGTAGGCGCAAGCCCCGGTGTGGTTGTATCGACTCAGGGCGGCGACCCCTCCGGCGGAGCTGCAATTCAGATTCGTGGCGGTGCCTCGCTCAACGCCTCGAACGCACCTCTTATCGTAATCGACGGTGTGCCTATGGACGGCAACACGGTGAAGGGCTCGTCGAACCCTCTGTCGCTTGTTAGCCCCGAGAATATCGAGAACATGACTATCCTCAAATCGGCTTCTGCCACGGCTATCTACGGTAGCCGCGCCTCGAACGGTGTGATTATCATCACCACCAAGCGCGGCAAGGACGGCAAGCCTCAGGTGAATTTCGCCGCAAACTTCTATGTGGCAACTCCCCGCAAGTATCTCGATATGATGGACGGCACGCAGTACCGCAACTATATCATCAATAAGTATGGCGCCGAATCGGCTCAGGCCGCCAAGCTCGGTGCTGTCAGCACCGACTGGCAGAAAGAAGTGCTTCGCACCACTTTCAGCCATGATTACAGCCTCTCTGTAGGCGGTAAGAGCGGTATTCTTCCCTATCGTGTCGGTGTGAACTACACCGGCACCGACGGTGTTCTCCGCGGCACTGACAACCAGCGTCTTGGTGCCTCCGTGAACCTCACTCCGTCGTTCTTCGACGACCTTCTCAATGTGAGCGCCAATGTCAAGGGCTCTTATATCGTCAATAACTATGGCGGCGGCGCCTTGGGCAATGCCATCGGCTTCAATCCGACCCTGCCGGTGCGTATGGACAATGTGTTCAACAACTACACCACTTACCTCATCGACGGCAGTGTTGCCGGCCCCGACTCTCCGGGCAGCAATATAAGCAATATTTATGCCATTAACCCCGTGTCGCTCTGGAAAGACCACTACAGCCGCTCGAAAGTATATCAGAGCGTGGGCAACCTCCAGCTCGACCTCAAGATGCCTTTCCTCCGCGAACTCCGCGCAAACCTCAACCTCGGCTACGACTACAGCCACGGCGAAGTGCGCAACTTCGAACAGCCCTTCTCGCCGGCCGCATGGAACGGCAAGTTCCAGGTGCACGGTACCGACGGCAATGTCGTGAACGTGCAGCAGGGCTACGGCAGCCTGAGCAAGGAAAACCAGGAGCGCTACACCCTCATGCTTGAGTTCTATCTCAACTATCACAAGAATTTCGAGGCTATCAAGAGCGACGTCGATGTAACCGGCGGTTACTCCTGGCAGCGCTTCAACAACAGCGGACATGATTTCACTGTGGCCGACCCGCTGATGGCGTCGTCCGACATCATGTTTACCGATCCCAACCTCAACGGCGGCCAGCCCGTAGCCCTCAAGGACTTCGCCGGCTACCAGTATGGCCCGACAAGCTACTATAAGAGCCGCTATCAGCTCGTGTCGTTCTTCGGCCGACTCAACTATACCTTCATGGACCGCTATCTGCTCACCGTCACCATGCGTCGCGACGGTACCAGCCGCTTCGGCAAGGACCACCGCTGGGGTTCGTTCCCGGCTGCCGCTCTTGGCTGGAAGATTCTCGACGAAAGCTTCATGGAAGGCGCCCGCGGCGTGCTGAGCGAACTTAAACTCCGCTTCGACTGGGGTATCACCGGCCAGCAGGACGTAGGCGGCGACTACTTCCCCTATCTGCCTGTCTACAACACTCTTATCGGCAACGGTAACTCATATATCATCAATGGCCAGTATGTGCAGCTCGCATATCCCAACTCCTACAACAGCAACCTGAAGTGGGAGGAAACCACCACCAAGAACATCGGCCTCGACTTCGGCTTCCTCAACAACCGTATCACCGGTAGCATCGAGCTCTACGAGCGCAAGACCAAAGACCTTCTTGTATCGGCCAACTTCCCCGCAGGCTCAAACCTCTCGAATGTGGGCTGGCTCAACCTCGGCGACCTCAAGAACACCGGCTTCGAGTTCAACCTCAGCACTCGCCCCATCGTTACCAAGGACTTCACCTGGACTTCGAACCTCAATCTTGCCTATAACAAGAACAAAATCACCCGTCTTGCCGACGGCGCATCGGCTACTACCGGCAGCCTCGGAAACGGCGTCGACGTGCAGAAGCACGTAGTAGGCGAGAGCGCATTCTCATTCTGGGTTTACGAGCAGGCTTACGACAGCAACGGCAATCCTCTCGAAGGCGTATATGTAGACCAGAACGGCGACGGCGCCATCACCGACGAGGACAAAATCCTCTTCCACCACGTTCACCCCGACTGGACCGCAAGCTGGCACAATACCTTCAACTACAAGAACTGGGATTTCGGCTTCGTGCTCCGCGGCTCTTTCGGCAACTGGGCCTACAACAAGAACCAGATGGACAACTCGTTTGCAGCCATGGCTACAAACCAGCCCACTCTCTCGAACCTGATGAACAACACCTATCTCTTCGAGCAGACACGCACCACAGAGCTCATGCTCAGCAGCTATTTCGTGCAGAACGCATCGTTTGTGCGCTGCGACAACATCACTGTCGGCTATACATTCGACAATCTGATGAAGAACAAAATGAAGCTGCGTCTCTTCGGTGCCGTCCAGAACCCATTTATCATCACCAAGTACAAGGGTCTCGACCCCGAACTGACCTACCAGCAGGGTATAGACGGCGCTCCCTATCCGCGCCCCGTGACCGTAACCTTCGGTCTGGTAGCAAATTTCTAAAACCGGTAAACAAGACATCAATATGAAATTTACAAACCATATACTTGCGGGCTGTGTAGCCCTGATGGCTTTCGCCGGCACATCGTGCGTCGGCGACCTCGACCTCACGCCCAACGACCCCAATATAAAGCTCGAGCTGACCACTCAGGCCGAGTGGGATGGCTTCCTGGGCCGTATCTATGCCAACCTCTACCGCGACGACATCATCTCGACCTCGGACGGCGGCGCCGGCACTTTCACCCGCACACACTTCAACCTCAATGAGATAGTAGCCGACGAGTGCTTTATCTCCGAGGCATGGAACGACCCCGGCTACCAGCCGCTCAACAAGAACCAGTGGAGCCCCGACAACGAATGGATCTACGCCGCTTTCGCACGCGAGTTCTTCAATGCCAAGATGGCAGCCGAATTCATGTCGGGCATGCGCTCGCAGGGCGCCGCTTTGTTCGACGAAGCCGAAGTAAACGCCCGTATCGCCGAAGCATCGGCTCTGCGCGGCCTGGCATACTACCAGATGATCGACCTTTTCGGCCGCGGCCCGTGGATTGATGAAAGCTCTACCACAGGCGCAACGCCTCCTACCTACGACCGCAAGCAGCTCTTCGACGCCATCACCGCCGAGCTCGAGACCTATGTGCCTATGCTCAAGCCCGCCGCCGAGCAGGCTTATGGCCGCGTGAGCCGCGAGGCAGGCTACATGCTTCTTGCCAAGCTCTATCTCAATGCCGAGGTCTATACCGGCACCCCCATGTGGCGCGAATGCGCCGAGGCCTGCAAGCAGGTGGTATCTACGGGCATCACCCTTGCGCCTGAATACAAATACCTCTTCTGCGCCACAAACGACAAGTATGCCGGCAATGGCGAGCTCCTCTGGGTCGTACCTCAGGAGCAGGGCCGCATGGAGGCCTGGGGCGGCACAACCTACCTCACCTGCGGCGCATGGTTTGCATCGGCCGGCGAGGAGATTCTCAAGAAACTCAACTATAAGGACGCATGGGGCGGTCTGCGCCTGCGCCCCGAGTTGTCGAAGGCTCTCGACCGCGCCGACAAGCGCCGTCTCATCTTCGAAGGCACATTCCAGGAAGAAATCCCCACTCTCGGCGGCAACGACGCCACTTCGTGCGGCTATATGCTCATCAAGTACTCCAACAGCCCCGAAAGCGACTATGAGAACACTGCCGGCAACAATAACAACAATGTAGCCATGTCGAACGCCGACTATCCGCTGTTCCGCCTCGCCGATACATACCTGATGCTGGCCGAGTGCCAGATGCACGGTGTAGAGTGCGACGGTCTTCGCTACCTCAACCTCGTGCGCGAGCGCGCCGGCATGCCTGCCCGCTCTTCTATCAATGCCGACGAGCTGCTGCAGGAGCGCATGTGCGAGCTCTACTGCGAAGGTCACCGCCGCAGCGACCTCGTCCGCTTCGGCAAGTATACCGGCAGCAGCTACATGTGGTCGTGGAAAGGCGGCGATTATGAAGGCGCTTCACTGCCCGCTTACCGCGCTCTTTTCCCCATACCGACACAATATACCGAAACCATCGGCCAGAACCCCGGTTATTGATTTGAGTTTAATAAGTGAAAGGAGTTTATAAAGTTAAGATAATGGCTTCTTTGTACTCTATCGGTACTATTGTCTTAACTCTGTCGACTTTATAAACTTTATAAACATTACAAAAAAAGAAAAAATGAAATTCGCTAAAATATATACTGTTCTGGCTGCTGCGGCTGCAATGCTCGGTGTGGCATCGTGCTCCACACCCGACACTCCGGTGATGCAGAAACCGACCGAGTTCAAGCTCAATGTGCCGCCTTTCGCCCAGCAGTACTACGACCTCTCCGAAGACGGCGTGCTCGAGCTCACCTGCTCTCAGCCCGACTATGGCATCGGTACCGTTGTGAACTATTCGGCTGAAATCTCGCTTACCGAGGACTTTGCCGAATACAAGCCGATAGCCAATATCAACGGCTCAAGCGCCACTATCGGCCTCAACGAGGCCGACATAGCCATCGCCATCTGCGAAATGCTCGGCGTTACCGACGAAGACACCTGGCAGCCCTATGCCGAAGACCATGTGCGCCCGCTCTATATCCGCGCCGTGGCTCAGGTCGGCAGCTATGAGTGGACCAATATCACCTCGAATGTAGTAGAGCTTCCACGCGTTGATTTCTACTACGCTCTGAAGACTCCCGCATATATCTATCTCGTGGGTGCTCCCAGCGGCTGGACAGAGCCTATCGCCGACAATGCCGACAAGTATAAGGACTGGCGTTTATGGGAGGCCGACGATGCCGTTGGCTCAAATGTTTACTCGGCTGTGTTCGATATGCCTGCCGACCCCGTATTCCGATTCGCAACTGCCCTCACAGGCTGGGATAGCGATTTCATCGGTATCGCAGGCGGCCCCAACGACGATAAGGAAGTGGACTGCACCCTTACCGACGGCGAATACAACGGAACTCTTGCCGTGACCAAAGATAAACTTGAATTCAAGGACTTTACCGGCGGCAAGATGACTATCATCGTGGACCTCAACAAGATGACAGTTCAGGTTCTTGCCGGCGAGCAGGAGGTTGTGACTCCCAAATATGTCTACATGGTGGGCAATCAGGCCCTGTGGAAAGAGCCCTCTGCAGACAATGCCGAAATCTACGACAACTGGCGCCTCGAATGCACCGATGGCTCGGGTGTCTTCACCGGCACATTCGAAATCACCGAGACTCAGGATAGCAATCCCGACCTCTTCTGCCGCTTCTATCAGGAACTTAGCGGCTGGGGCGCGGCTCAGTGGGCTTCTGTTACCGGCAAGGACTATCCTGTCACTCCCGGCGTAGCTGCCGAAACCGCTGTCGGCGAAGGTCCCTTCCAGCTCGAAGGCGCTCTCGGTGCAACTATCAGCGTGTCGCTCGATACGAAGGCAAATACAGTGACATTCGATTTCGTCGATTAACCCAAGTCAAAACCAAGTTTAATAAGTAAAAAGAGTTTATAAAGTTAAGATAATGGTACTATAAACTATTATCTTAACTCTATAAACCGAAAACTTCCTCAACCTACAGAAATGAAGAAATATACAATACTTCCCATATTGGCTCTGGCTCTTGGCTTCGCGGCCTGCGACGATGTAGAACTCGGCACAGGTATTCCCGTTGTCAACCCCGAGCTGCCTGCCGCGGGCCCCGATCTGGTGACTGTGGCCGCCCCCGCCGACATGCCCGCAGTGGCTCAGCTTGCCACGTATATCGATAAGGGCGAGAATGTGCCTGTCGCTGTTGCCTCTGCCGCCGAAGGCTGGCCTGAGGGCTACGGCTTCGGCGCAACGGCTCAGGTAAGCGCCGACGAGTCGTTTTCAAGCTTCTTTACGGTTCCTGTCGTAGTGAACGGCGACAATTTTGCCATCGATGCTGCGGCTCTCAACGAGGGTGTGCGCGATAACATAAGCAAGAATCCCGTTGAGACAGAGCTCTGGCTGCGCTACAATGTGAGCGCTGTCAAGGGCAACGAGAATATCGTGCTCGGTGGCCCCGACACGTTCTACGGCCCGACCAAGCTCACTGTCGTGACTACAGCTCCGCGCTTTATCGACCAGAAATACTACTTCATGTGGTCGGCCGACGGCAACGACTGGAATCAGGCCAACAGCTCTGAGTTCACACACAGCGACAATAATGTGTACGACGACCCCGTGTTCAGCCAGATTCTCGATCTCAGCGCCGCAACAGTCGGAAAGGGTATCTATTGGAAGATTTTCGGAGAAAGCTATTTCACCAACACAGATTACTCGTCTATTATCGGTGTGACCGATGCCGACAAGAACAATGCAAAAGGTGCTCTTGACCCCGGAGCGACTCAGGTTGCCGGTTTTATGACACTTTCGGGTCCTGTTGAATTCCGTATCGATATGGACAATCTCACCTTTGAGTACAAGGAGGCTATTCCCAACTTCTGGCTTGCCGGTAACGGCGTGAACGGCACCACATGGGACAATCGCCAGTTCGCCATGGTGATGTGGACCGAAAACTACACCGACTATGCCGGATATGCAAACCTCTACGGCGCCGACCAGCCCGAGTTCAAGTTCAGCCCCACAAATGCGTGGAACGGCGACTTCGGCGTGTCCAAGGCTCTTGAGTTTACTACCAATCCCGATACCGGTGTTCTGTCGGCTACCGGCAAAGCCGACGGCGGCGGCAATGTCAAGGTTCCTGCTCCCGGTCTCTATTTCATCAGTCTGAACTATAGCACCCGCGATCTTACTGTGACGGCTATCAGCACGGTAGGTATCATCGGCGATTTCAACGGCTGGGCGGCTTCTGAGCCTATGACTCCGTCGGCCGACAACCTCACATGGAAGGCTACCGTGACTATGAGCGCCGGCAATGCTTGGAAGTTCCGCATGAACAATGGCTGGGATATCAATCTCGGTGGCAATATGCAGAGCCTCACCGGCTTTGGCAATCCCGCAAATCTGGTTTGCGAAGCTGACGGTACATATGAAATCACTCTCAATCTCGCTACGCTTCCCTATACCGCCACAATGGTGAAGAAGTAAGATATAGCATACCCACACACGCGGCGGACGCAAGGCTTTCAAAAAGCCCTGCGTCCGCCGAATTTTTTTAATTATGAATTATGAATTATCGTGGTAGCAGTAG
>CAJTOB010000038.1 GCA_910578035.1 uncultured Muribaculaceae bacterium | reverse complement strand
CTTCCGTCTTTCTTAATTTCCGCTTCCGTTAGTTTCTGCCTAACTTCTTGTGTGAGATTCGGCTCATTGACGTTTCGCTTCCTCTCTCTCGTCGGCAACTCTATCGGAACATACATTTTCGATTAACGTTACAAATTATTCGGCCCTTCGCCTTGACCACCTCGTAATCGGCTACTTCGGCCTCTGCTGACTCCTCGGCATTCGTTGTTACTATCCTTGCGGACTACCGAGGCCTCGCGGGATAAGCCATACATCTTTCCTCGTTTACTTGCATGGTTTACGCATCAAGGTTACGATTGCCTTTGGGAACTTTGCTGTCTTTTGCCAGCTTGTCCGCTTGATACGCCTTAGTACCATGTTTCTGTTCGTCAGGCCACGATTTCGCTATTGCTTCTTCTCGTCCAAGCGTCACCACTTGAACCTTGCAAGTCGCTATAGGGTTCGTCGGCAACTACGCCCCGTGTGGACTTTCACCACAGATGTATGACATGCCCGCCATACAAAAAAACAGGGGCACGACAAGTTCGTGCCCCTGTTGCATATATATAATCTGGTTATGAATATTTTATGCCTCTGTAAATTCAGCCGGTAAGATAGGCATTGCACCCTTCTTGGTACAAACGAAAGCCGAGGTCTGAACAGCCAAAGCATGGGCTTCAGCTACCGATTTGCCCTTGAGGATACTGGCAATAAAAGCTGCAGTAAACGAATCGCCGGCTCCGACAGTATCCGCAACCTCTACTTTAGGTGTAGGCTGGAACGACACACAACCGGGAGTGAACACGTAGCTGCCATTGATTCCGCATGTAAGAATGAGCATCTTGAGATTATATTTGCCCAGAAGAATCCAGCACTTGTCCTGTAGGTCGATGCCCGGATAGCCGAACATGCGGCTTACCGTCACAAGTTCCTCGTCGTTTATTTTGAGAATATTACACCGCGTCATGGAATTACAGAGTATTTCTTTATTATAGAATCCCTGCCTAAGATTGACATCGAAAACCACAAGGCGGTCACCGTCCTGAGGCATGGCGTCTAAAAAGCGGTTGATTGTATTGCGCGACACAACATTACGCTGGGCAAGCGAACCGAAGCATACAGCCCGCGTGCGTTCGGCAAGTTGTTCCAGATGCGCGGTATACGGTATATTATCCCATGCCACATTCTCCTTTATATCATATTGAGGAATACCAGCCTGATCTATTTCCACCTGTACTGTTCCGGTAGGATAAGGCACTTCGGCAATGAGTTGATTGAGACCCTTTGAAGTGAAATTTTCAACGATTTCAGCCCCAAGAGAGTCACTACCGACGGCACTTACCACACAGCTGGGTAATCCGAACTGTGATACATGATATGCGAAGTTTGCAGGCGCTCCGCCGATTTTTTTGCCTTCGGGCAGCACATCCCAAAGGGCCTCGCCCATTCCGACGACAACATCTTTCATGATTTATCTTATTTAATGGTTTTGATTTTCAATGTATAGTACATAAGATATGCGACACCGACTGTCATCACGGCCACCGCGCCTACCTGACCGGCCGCGTCTGCAGCAAAGCCCATGGCAAGAGGAAAAACGGTACCCCCGAAAAGACCCATTATCATAAGGCCGGAGACCTCATTCTTTTCATCGGGAGTCGACAGTATGGCCTGAGAGAACACAACCGAGAAGATATTGGAGTTTCCGAAACCGATAAGCGCCAAAGCCACATATATAGAGGTTAGAGTTCCACAAACAAAAAGCATGCACATCGCGGCAAGCATCATCAGTACACTGATTCCAAAAAAGATTTTGGGTGACATCGAGCGGAGGATAAAGGCACCGAGAAAGCAGCCGGCAGTACGGAATATGAAATACACGCTTGTTGCGAAACCGGCTTCTTCGAGAGGCATTCCCAGACGCTCCATGATAATTTTGGGAGCTGTGGTATTTGTACCCACATCGATACCTACATGGCACATGATGCCGATGAAGCAAAGGAGTATAAATGGCTTCCCGAGCAATTTAAGACATTCTCCAATGCCGGAGGCCTTATCGGGGCGTTCTTCATCGATAGGAGTTGCGGCAAGCGCAGACACGGAAAGTACACATATCACAGCATAGATTACGAAAAGCGCACGCCAGCCAAGTCCGAATGTCGGGAAATATGTGGTTGCGCCCCACGCTGCCAGAATCGGAGCAAGAAACGAAGCTATTGCTTTCACAAACTGACCAAACGTAAGAGTCGATGCGAGCTTGTCCGGGCTGATAAGGTTAGCGACAAGAGGATTGAGCGAAGTCTGCATTACTGCATTGCCAATGCCAAGAAGAGAGAACGATATCAGCATTATCGTATAGCTGTCGCCAAAAACAGGAAACACAAGCGAAACAGCAGTAATGACCAAACTGAGCAAAACGGTTTTTTTACGTCCTATTCTATTCATCAGCATACCTGTGGGCACTGAGAAGATGAGGAACCAGAAAAACACCAGAGACGGAAAAAGATTTGCCTGCGAATCGGTAAGTCCAAGATCTTTCTGGACGTAGTTCGATGCTGTTCCAACCAGGTCTACGAAACCCATGGCGAAAAAGCACAGCATTACAGGTATAATCTGCAAGAGAAACGACTTTCTGTCGGTTGTTATAGACTGAGCCATAATTTTTATTTAACTTTCAATGAATATACTTTCAGATTGCTTATTTTGGCACTGCCGCCGTCAGCGTTCAGAGTAAGGGTGGAATATGGCTCTGTCGGGAAAACCAGATTTGTCATCACAAAGCGGCCGTCGTTACCGAAGAGCTCAATACTCGAACGGTCTACAAAAATGCGGAGCGATACCTTGCCATTCTCTTCGAAAGTGGGCGAGACAGTGACTGCCGGGAAACCCTCGCTGAAATCCACCAGACCACTCCGACGACGGTCGAACGAAACCGTATGTGCCGCATTATCATAGCACATCACTACTTCGTCACCGGCTTTGTTAGCCAGTGTTATCATTACAGAATCTGCTTTCTGCGCCTCTATATCAAGAAGAATTTCACAAATTCCGCCATTGGCCGACGGCAACTGATAGCTGCGGCCTTTTCTTCCTACAGTCGTTTTTGACGCATTAACCACAAGCTTATCGCGTAATTCAATCAGCTCGGGCGATGGTTTGCTCGAAGCATAGACAGCGCCATCTGCGGCACGGAACAGTCCGATTTCTCTTGGAAGTGTATTGGCGCTACGATATTGCATTGTCGGTACTTCGGCTGCATACTGCCAATTGCTCATCCAGCCCAATGCCGTCCGACGGCCGTCGGGAGCATCACTCCAGCTTACGAGTGCATAATTATCCTTACCGTAATCAAGCCATTTTACAGCAATCTTTCCGTCCTCATCTGTATCTGCCGTAAATGTTCTTCCATCCCAGTCTCCAACAAAATATTGTATTGCAGAACCGCCGAACGGTCCTCCGGGATTAATATTGCATATCAGCACCCATTTCTTTTCGTCGGAGCCATCGACAGGCAGTTCGAAGAGATCCGGGCATTCCCATACGCCATCCTGACACCCGATTCCCTTGCCGAAACCACTCTGCAAAGTCCATTTCTTCAAATCGGGCGAACTGAAGAATAGCATTTCGTGGTCAAGCGCATGAGCCAGTACCATATTCCATTCGCCGGTCGCATCATTCCAAAACATGTTCGGGTCTCGCGCTTCACTTTTGAGCGTCAGTACTGGATTCGCGGCATAGACATTAAACGTATTTCCATTGTCGGAACTTGCAGCAAGGCTCTGCATCTGGCTTGTACCCGCCGAAGTATAAAGCGCTATAACCGCATCCTTACCGAAACCGGCCGTATTATTATGGTCGATAACACAACTGCCGCTGAAGATAGAACCAAGACCGTCGGGGCGGATAGCCGGTGCCAAGTGCTTCCAGTTGACAAGATTGTCTGACACAGAATGGCCCCATGTCATATTCTGCCACTTCGAACCATAGGGATTGTACTGATAGTAAAGGTGCCATTTTCCATCTTTGTAGAACATGCCGTTCGGGTCGTTCATCCACCCATATAGCGGTGTGTGGTGGAACATCGGCCTATACTTTGTCTCACGGTCGGATACATCAAATGTATCGGACAATTCCATACCACGCCAGCATACGTCGTCCTTAGCCTCCCGGACCGAACCTCTGCCCTGAGGAGTGACTATATCGAGAATCACATTATGACCTTCATATGAGCTGATATCGAAAGGAACCACATAGTCTGTCTTGGATTTGGCTAGACGCACATAGATGGTTTCGGCAATCTTACCGTCGACAAGCACGTTTATTCTCGCGTCGTCGTTGGCCTCCTGTACAGGAAGGAGCAGATACTTACCGGCCCCTGTGACCCGTACCAATGTATTGCTCACTCCGAGATGATTGACTTCAATACCTTCGGCGGCCGAAACAACTCCGGCCGATAGCGCCAGAGAGACAACTGCAGCCGTGGCTCGCATACATTCTTTAATCGTTGTCATATATATCAATTTTTTCTGTACAATAAAAAAACAAAACAATCCTTTCACCTTAGCTATTGCCACCTTTGGAGAATTCAGCCTTAATTCAATCTGCGAATCAACATTGCAAAACTAATATAATAAAGGATATAGGGCATATTAATAATCGTGCATATGCTATCAAAAATGTTGTACAAGCCTAAATTTCATAGGTTTTGCACTATTTTTCATAGGAATATCACTATCTTTGTAATGCCTAATCAACAGGACTTCTGCAATGAGAAGATTTAACGTACTAATACCATTAATTTTACTACTCCTACTATCCGCCTGCTCCGATGACAAAGTATATCGAATCGGAGTGTCGCAATGCAGTCAGGACGACTGGCGTGCCAAAATGAACGAAGAAATCAACCGTGAGATAATGCTTCATGAAGACGCCATTGTCGAAATTCGTTCTGCCGACGATAACAACGCGCGCCAGATAGAAGACATACGGTATTTTGCAGAAAACGGATTTGATATCATAATCGTGTCGCCAAACGAAGCGGCCGAATTAACGCCAGTAATAAAAGATGTATATGAAAGCGGCATGCCGGTTATAATCTTTGACCGCAATATTCTGGACAGCACATATACCGCCCGCATTGGTGTAAACGATAAAGGCCTTGGCCGTTCAGCCGCACACTACGCATCGCACCTCCTCGGCTCAGGAGCAAAGGCGATAGAAATTTTCGGTCTGCGCGGCTCTACACCGGCCGAAGACCGCCACGAGGGATTTGCTACCGAATTCACAGCCGGAGGAGGCACCATTCTTGCAAGCGGCGACGGAGAGTGGAACAAGGAAGATGCTATCAGGGTTGCGGATTCTCTCCTCTCTTTATATAAGGATGTCGATCTTATTTTCGCACACAACGACCGTATGGCTATTGGCGCATCTGAGGTTGCCACAAGACGCAAACTTGACAATATCAAAATCATAGGTATCGATGCCGCCCCGAACATAGGTATAAAGGCGGTAGCCGACAGCATAATCGATGCCACATTCCTCTATCCCACAGAAGGACACCGTCTTATCCGAACCGCACTTGCCATTCTCAAAGGCGAACCATACGAAAAAGAACAGATATTACCGGTCTCATCAGCAGTTGACCTCAGCAATGCCGACATTCTTCTATTACAGAATGAAGCCTTGAAAGAAGAAACAAGCAAAATGAAGATACTCAAAGCCCAGATAGACGATTATTGGGCTCAGCATTCTTCGCAGACATCGCTTTTTTACGCAAGCATAGCCATTATATTACTTCTTTTCGGGGTCGTTTTTCTGGTATTGCGGGCTTTCTGGCAGCACAAACGGCATCAGGCAGCTCTAATCGAACAGAATAAGATACTTGAAGAGGAACGTGACAAACAAAAATCGCTCAACGAAAAGCTCCAGGAGGCCACACAGTCGAAACTCATGTTCTTCACCAACGTTTCTCATGACCTCAGGACTCCTCTCACTCTAATATCCGAGCCTGTAGCCCAACTGGCCGATGCCGCCAATCTGACGCCTCAGCAACAGACTCTCATCAAACTGGCAGACAAAAACGTACGCATACTTCGGAGGCTTATCAATCAGATTCTCGATTTCAGAAAGTATGAAAACGACAAACTCGCTCTCAGGCTCACCGAAACCGACCTATGCAGTGCCGTAGAAGAGTGGACGGAATCATTCCGGGCCCATGCGTCAAAACGCGGTATACATCTGATTAACAATGTCCACACCGAAAAATGCGGTCCTACCCTGGCTGTAGATGTCGAAAAAATAGAACGTGTGTTTTTCAATCTGATATCCAATGCCTTCAAATACACTCCTGTCGGAGGTCAAATCACCATATCATATTCAGCTGATAACGAAAATGCCGTCATTCATGTAGCAGATAACGGCGAAGGAATCAACGAGCGCGATCTCGGCAATATTTTCGACCGATTTTATCAGGTTGACCGCATACACCCCAACGGCTCCGGCATCGGTCTCTCGGTGTCCAAGGCATTTGTCGAACTCCACGGAGGCTCGATAACGGTAGAAAGCACATTAAACAAAGGGTCGGTATTCACAGTCACTCTCCCGGTAAGACACGTCAGTGCCGATGCAGGCACTTCTCACCAGGCTCTAATCAACAGTTCTGATGTCGAAGCCGAACTCGGCACCGTCGAATCAGAAATTACATTTGATTCAGACAAACCCGTTGTACTGATTATCGACGATAACCGCGACATACAACGGCTCGTCGGAACGCTTCTTGAAGATTCTTACAACATAATCTTTGCCTCAAACGGCAGTGAAGGAGTCCGTAAAGCAATGAAATATGTTCCGGACCTGATAATCTGCGATGTAATGATGCCCGGTATCGACGGTTTGGAATGCTGCCGCCGCCTCAAAGCGGAAATGACAACATCGCACATTCCGGTTCTTATGCTCACCGCCTGCTCTATGGACGAGCAACGCGTGCAAGGCTATGACAGCGGTGCCGATGGCTATATCGCCAAGCCATTCGACAGCGCAGTACTCCGTTCCCGCTGTACATCGCTGATTGCTAATCGCAAACGCATAAAAGAACTATGGGGAAATCCGCAGATATCGGCTACAGCCTCTGGCACTAAAGAAAGGAAGCCTTCAGCGACCACTTCTGACATAGACAGCGATTTTTACCGCAGATTCCTCGACATCTTCCGCCGGCATATGGGTTCTGCCGATATCGGCGTCGACGGACTCGCAAGCGAAATGGGCCTCGAACGCTCGCAGTTCTACCGCAAGATAAAAGCTCTCACCGGTTTCGCTCCTGTAGAACTGATGCGACGACTACGTCTTGATCATGCACGCGTATTGCTGGCAACAACAGACCGCACAATCGCCGAAATTGCATATGAAACCGGGTTCTCCACTCCGGCTTACTTCACCAAATGCTTCCGCGACAACTTCGGCGAAACGCCGTCGGAGTTCCGCGAAAAAAAGCGCACATAATGTAATACATTGAATTTGATATATGAAAAATCGGGCTATCGCTTATAAAAAACGTGCATCGCCCGATTTTTTATACATGTCGCAACATGCTTTATATTTCACGTAGGCTCCATGATATAAATTTGCGGCATAAATACCTAACAACTGTAATCCATCATGAAAAGAACATTTCTCAGTGCAATCCTGTTGCTGATTCTGGCAATTGCTGCACAAGCACGGAATATCACCGTGCACGGGACTGTGCTCTCTAAAAACGACAGCGAGCCCTTGATAGGCGCCTCTGTTGTTTGCGAAGAGCCTAAGGCCGCCGCGGCCACAGACATCGACGGTAACTTTGAAATCTCCGTACCGGAAGGTGCCACTCTCAAAATATCGTATGTCGGTTTCATATCTACAGAACTTCCGGCAAAGGAACATATGACAGTCTACCTCGAAGAAAATTCAGAAATCCTCGATGAAGTTGTCGTAGTCGGATATCAGACCGTACGCAAGGCCGACCTCACAGGAGCCGTGGCAGTGATGAATATGAAAGAACCATTGAGCGAAAACTCCGGCAACATCATGAACTCCATGGCCGGCAAACTTCCCGGCGTAAATGTAGTGCCCGACGCCGCTCCCGGAGGCACAGGTTCTATCCGCGTTCGAGGCATGTCAACTGCCAATTCGAGCAACGACCCTCTATACATAATCGACGGCGTGCCTACCGACAACATCAATTGCATCAACCCCTCCGACATCGAGACCATGCAAGTGCTCAAAGACGCAGCTTCGGCTTCGATCTATGGCTCGCGTGCGGCCAACGGCGTTGTGGTCATAACTACCAAACAAGGCAAAGGCGACCGCATGTCAATCAACATCAACTATGCCGCAAGCGCGCAGACCATAGCAAAACGCTATGACATGCTCGACGCCCAGCAGTGGGGTGTCGCATACTGGGCTGCCTCGCGCAATTCCAACATCGCACCTTCGCATGTGCTTTACGGTTCAGGTGAAACACCGGTTCTGCAGCCATTCGTAGGAGGCAACACGAATTTCCCCACAACCAATACAGACTGGCAAGACCAGGTATACCGCACCGCATGGACCAATAATCTTACCGCGTCCATTTCAAACAATACCGAGAAAGGCTCTGTAATGCTTTCGCTCAACTATATCAATCAGAACGGCAATATCAACGACACTTTCTATGAAAGATACTCGGCCCGTGTCAATTCTCGCTACGATTTCAACAAGTACATTACTGTCGGTGAAAATCTCATGGTCGCCAGATGGAAAAACCGCGGTGTCGATGTTGCAGGTGACCGCGGTATCCCCTTCACTGCCATGAGCCAGCATCCGGCGCTCCCGGTGCGCGGCCTCGACGGTGAGTGGACCCGGCCGCTGGCTCTTATTGCCTCAGACCTTGCCAACCCTGTGCAACTCATATCGAACGCACGCGACAATGATCTCTCGTCGTGGCGTATCCTCGGCAATGCCTATCTCGAAGTGAAACCTGTAGATGGGCTCACACTCAAGTCCAATATCGGCATCGAGCACAGCCAGTACTTCAACGTCACTCTCGGACGCGCAGTAAATCCAGGCGATGTAAATAGTGTGTCGAGCGTCTACGGACAGGGCGACACCTGGACCTGGACCAACACAGCCAACTACAACAAGACCTTTGCCGACAAACACCATCTTACAGTTCTCTTAGGCACAGAAGCCATAGGATATACATTCAAAGACCTCTCGGCATCCCGCGAAGGATATGCATTCGAAGATTCCGACTATATGCAGATTGGTTCCGGAACGGGAACCAGAAACAACGGCGGCGGCAAAACCCAATGGGCCGTATTCTCACTCTTCGGAAAAGTAGACTACAACTATGCAGACCGCTATCTTGCCTCATTCACCATACGCCGCGACGAAAACTCGCGTTTCGCCAAAGGACACCGCGCAGGCGTCTTCCCCGCATTCTCGGTGGCATGGCGTCCGTCGCAAGAAGAGTTCTTCCCCCGCAACGAAGTGCTTACAGACCTTAAAATACGCTATTCATGGGGCCAGAACGGTAATGCCAACATTCCATCGCTCTACCCTGCCTATTCCACATATATCTTCAACACCGGCAACGGCGCCTACGATATCAACGGCACCAACTCCTCCACTACTTCCGGCATAACACTGGCAAGCACAGGCAATCCGGACCTCCGTTGGGAAACGACATACCAGAACAATATCGGTGTAGACCTTCAGTTCTTAAGTGGAGCCCTCAACCTGAGCGCTGATTACTATATCAAAAAGACCAAAGACATGCTCACTATACCGCCGGCTCTTGATGTGGCAGGCGAAAACGCCGCCATATGGCTCAACACCGGCGATATGAAGAACACCGGCTGGGAAGTATCATTAAGCTATATCAGCCCTAATTACGGCGATTTTTCATGGAACGGTTCGCTCAACGTTTCGCAATACAAAAACAAGCTTGTCAATCTCAACTCCCGCCAGAAATTTATAGGCGGTGACCAACGTCTTATTCCCGGCCAGCCGATGGGCGTATATTACGGCTACGTATGCGACGGTATCTTCCAGAACGCCGCCGAAGTGGCAAACCACGCTACTCAGCCCGGCGCCGCTCCCGGACGACTCATATACCGCGACCTCGACGGAAACGGTGTGATAGACGACAATGACCGCTGCATAATCGGCGACCCGAACCCCGATCTTTCTCTTGGCCTCAATCTTGCATTCAAATACAAGGCCTTCACTCTCGACATGTTCTTCTCCGGCGATTTCGGATTTGATATTCAGAACCACATGAAACGCCAGCTCCTGTCAATGAATTATGGCAACCTCGCCACAAACCGTGGCGCCGATATCCTCAACGCCTGGTCTCCCACAAACACCGGCAGCGATATTCCCGCACTCTCGCTGACCGATGACAACAACGAAAGCCGTTTCTCGACCTACTATGTGGAAAACGGTTCGTATATGAAGATGAAGTATCTCAAACTCTCCTACTCTCTGCCCAAAAACATTATCAGCAAGATGGGCGCCACTAATCTCGACGTCTACGGCCAGGCTGAAAATGTATTCACAATCACAGGATACAAGGGTCTTGACCCCGAACTGCTGCCCGGAGAATATGGCGCACGCATTGACAACGGCGCTTACCCCCGTCCGCGCACATTCACAATAGGCCTCAACCTTCAGTTCTAACCATCATCAACACGCACAACAATGAATAATATAAAAAATATACTTAGAAAGACTCTCTGCGCGGCCACAGTATGCGCAGCGAGTATATGCTCGGTATCGTGCGACGATTTGCTCGACACCAAGCCGCAGGGAGTATTCACCGACAGTCAGATAAGCGGCGAAGAAGCTGTAGACCTCATGACTGCGGCCTACGCAACCTTGCTCAACCATTATTTCGGAAACAACGAATCATTCGCCGGCCCGATAAACAACTGGGTATTCGATGTACGCTCCGACGACGCTCTCAAAGGGGGCGACGGCGTGACCATGGAAGGATACATGCACCAGCTCGAAGTTGGAAATGTACAGAGCGACAACGATGTCGCAAACTTCAAATGGCGAAACAACTATTTCTCCATAAGCCGATGCAACACCGCTATCCGTGGAATCGCTGCATCTACATCGATTTCAGACTCCGACAAGGCCTCTTATATTGCCGAAATGAAGACTCTGCGGGCTTACTATTACTTCGATATGCTTCGGATTTTCAAAAAATTCCCGTATTTCGACGAAACTGTAACAAATCCAAGCGAATGCCGCGCCGACCAATATACCCGCGATGAAATGGCAGGCTTTATCAAACAGGACCTTCGCGACAGTTACGCTGCGCTTCCCGAAAGTCAGACTCAGGCAGGCCGCTTCAACAAATATGTGGCCGCTGCACTTCTTGCCCGTGTAGACCTCTTCACCTCCGACTGGGCCGAAGCCGAAGAATATGCCGGATACGTCATCAGCAGCAATAAATACGAGCTTTATCCGAATTTCCTCGACATGTCGAAGCCGGAGTACAACAATATGTATGAATCTGTGATGGCCATACAGTTCTCTTCGGCAAACTCTCCCGACCAATATAACTTCAACAACTGTCTCAACTGCACATGGTCTGAAGGAAATCTCTACGGCAACGGCGATGATTTCTATCTTGCTTCTCAAAACCTTGTGGATGCTTTCCGGACAGATGCCAACGGACTTCCGTACCTTAACGGCTCTTCAGACGGCAAACATATCGAAAGTGCTGATTTCGACGGCAATGTAGACCCACGCCTCGACTTCACACTCGGCCGCATAGGCATGCCCTGGCGCTCGCACATGTACAATGAAAAATGGTGCCGCAATCTTGAGCTATACGGCCAGTACTCCGGCAAAAAGCCTTATCCCGCACCTGAATCACCTTATGTCAAGCCCGGTATCGTGCCCTGGGGAGCATCCTCACTCAACTGCATTCTCATACGCTATGCCGATGTTATGCTTATGAAAGCCGAGGCTCTTATCGAACAAAACAAAAACCTCGAAGAAGCCCGCACTCTCATAAACGACATCCGTTCCAAAGCTGACCGCTCTGTCGATCCTGCTTATGAGCCGCTCGACTGCAATCCCATGATAGCAAGTTACTATGTCGGCCAATATCCGGCCACAGCATGGAATCAGGACTATGCCCGCCGTGCCGTGCGTATGGAGCGTCGCCTCGAACTTGCCATGGAAGGACTCCGATGGTTCGACCTCGTCCGCTGGGGTACTGTCGTAGAGACTGTCAACGCCTATTACGTTTCAGAATCTAAATTCCGTTCCTACTATCAGGGCGCCAATCTGTCGGAAGACGAAATCTATTTCCCGATACCCGTAAATCAAGTTGATAACGCTGGCGACCTCTATAAATAATCAACCCGAAAAACATCATCATGAAAAAAATACTATCCTGCACACTGGGCTTATTTATTATGCTGATATGCGGTACGCTCAGTTCCTGCTCTGATTTCGAACCGACAGGTTACCCTGATGTGCCTACACTGCAAAAAGCAAGCGATTTAAAAGCCGAAATAAACGGCTATACTGTGAATCTGTCATGGGCTCTTCCCCAGAGCAACGATATTGAAGGCGTTCTGCTGATACAGAACGGCAACATATCAAATCCAATACGTCTCGATGGCAGGGCAACCGACTATTCAGTGGTAGGCCAGCCCATGGACGAAGAATATCTTTACACCGTAAAAGTGATGTATAACGGTGGATATGTGTCCGAAGGCATTTCTACGACAGCCACTATCCCCTACGTCGAACTTGCTGATGCGACAGACCTACGAGCTTCAGTTTCAGGCCGCACTGTCACTCTCGACTGGAAACTTCCATCAGCCACAGGTATAACCGGTGTCAAGGTTATACGCAATGGCGATACCAACGCCGCCACTCTGATTGAAGGTACTCCCACAAGTTGCGAACTCAAGGGGCAGCCAATGGATCAGGAAATAAGCTATACCGTAGTTGTTGTATACGACACATACTATACATCGAAAGGTGTTTCTATCAAGACTTTGATACCCTATATTACACCTAAGATGGGCTATCTGATGACAGCACCCACCATTCAGCAGCTTCCTGACGATGACGAACGTGCCGCGGCCTCATGGTTTGTAGCCCAGGAAAACGCCGAACTCATCCAACCCTCGCAACTCGCCGACCTCGACGCCGATATTTATCCTGTCATCTGGATTGAGATTGACCGTGTCGGGCTGCCCCTCGGCTGGCAGAACCTCCCTCAGGAAATAAGCAACGACGAAACGATAGAAGCCCTTAAGCGTTACTCAGCCAACGGCGGCAGCCTATATCTTGCCAATATGGCAACTCAGCTCACAGTGCCGCTCGGAATTGTTCCGGCCGATATGGCTCCGACAGTATATGGCAACGGCGACGGCGGCACAGGCTCCGATGTATGGGTGATTAATCCATATCTCGGATGGGATTTCCGCAATGGCAGCGATCAGGGATTCTATGACCGCACTGCACATGCAATATACAAAGGGCTCACTCTCGAAGACCCCAACAACTACGGCTATGAAAATCTGCCACTTATCGGACCGGGCCAACGCGAAGACCACAATTGCCTATGGGATTGCAACATCTATGGCCGTGGTAATCAGCCCGACGTAATCCGTAACTTTGAAGTGACCACTAATTCCCTCGTACTCGCAACTTGGGGCCATGTTCGCGACCATTGTGTGGCCGGTCTGGTAGAATTCTATGCAAATGCTGAACACGGACGCTGCATTGCCAATGGTTTTGCAGCATACGAATGGAATCAGAATTCCGGAGTAAATCCCTATCAGCACAATGTCGAACAGCTTACAAAGAATATACTCGACTATCTGAAATAAATATCTCAAACACAGTATTCCGGACACCGGGTTTCCATTCAGAAACCCGATGCCCGGAATTCATGGTTAATCAGCTATGAAAAATAAAACATTAACTGCCATTATCGCTGCATTGACAGCCACAGCCGCCAATGCAGAACTCGTAGCCCACTTCGATATGGAAGCGCGCGGCGGTAGCATCACCGAGAGCATAAGCGGTGCAAAATTTGCTGTAGAGGGTAATTTCGCACCTGAGAATGTGAGCGGAGCTGTCGGCAACGCACTGCGATTCGACGGATACACATCGCATATCGAGGCTGCATTAGGAAATATTCTGTCGCCCGGGG
Organism: uncultured Muribaculaceae bacterium; assembly: GCA_910578035.1. Lineage (GTDB taxonomy): Bacteria > Bacteroidota > Bacteroidia > Bacteroidales > Muribaculaceae > CAG-873. The sequence continues at coordinate 15,594 of CAJTOB010000038.1, read as the reverse complement.
CCAAACAACTGACGGTCTCTATGTGGGTTGCGACTCCCAGCTATCCTATCATCCAGATTGATACAGACACCTCCGAAAAGACGCCCATTATCAGTTGCCTTAATACAACCGACAAAACGGGCTTCGGGTTCTATATCGGTTTCGATGGCAGCTATTCGTTCAGGACATATGTTGGAGGCTGGCCCGTAAACATAGATGTGGAAAACCCTCTGCCGACATACAAATGGAACAATCTTACCGCTGTCATCGACTGCGATTCCCGTTTTGTAAAACTGTATAACAATGGTGTTGAAGTAGGCTCCAGCCGGGCAAACGGAACACTGACACTTGCGCCATCGACTTTCTATATGGGCCAAGGTACAGAAAGCCGCATGTCCGGGCCCTTCGAACTTATGTCGTTCAACGGCCTCATAGACGATATTTCCATATGGAACGAAGCTATTTCTGCATCTACAATACAGACATGGCATACAGACGCTACCCCCGACCTCGACATACCGGCCTCGCGCTTCGCCGATGACCTTCTGCGCCCACGATTCCACGGCATGCCGGCAGCAGGCTGGACCAACGAATGTCACGGCATGTATCACTCCGACGGCCGATTCCATCTTTTCTTCCAAAAAAATGCCGACGGACCATATATGGCACGACTGCACTGGGGCCATATTTCCAGCGACAATCTGTATAACTGGCGCGAAGAACGAATCGCTATAGCTCCCGGCAACCCTTATGACATCAAAGGGTGCTGGAGCGGCTGTATCTTTGCCGATGAAGCAATTACAGGCAATAAGCCTAACATTCTGTACACTGCGGTCGACTATGCAAAAGCTACAATAGCACAGGCTGAGCCGGAAACAGACGCTCTCGACATATGGTCCAAATCGAGTCGGAACCCCATCATAAACGGACGTCCGGCAGGTCTATCCGATGATTTCAGAGACCCCTATTTCTTCCGCAACGGCGACAATGCCTACATTATCGTCGGTTCTTCAAAGGGAGGCATCGGTACAACCACGCTACATAAATATAATTCAGTCACAGGAAACTGGAGCAACGACGGAAGCCTCTTCTTTACAGGAACTTCCACGGCACAGGACGGCACTTTCTGGGAAATGCCGAACATCACCCGAATGCCGGACGGAAAATGGCTTTTTACCGCAACACCTCTGGGAACTCTGCAGGGTGTACGAACTCTCTACTGGACCGGAACTATCGATGCCGACGGCCACTTCGCGCCTGATGCCAACTCATCTAAACCACGCCTCGTCGAAATGAACTCCCGCGAAGGTTTCGGCATGCTCTCGCCGACTGTATATGTGCACGAAGGCAAAACTATCGCTCTCGGAATCGTACCCGACAAACTGGCATCGACATCAAACTGGAAACTTGGTTGGGCACACTGTTATTCCCTTCCTCGTGAATGGTCGCTGGGAGAGGACGGCACCCTTGTTCAACGGCCCTATGAAAGCCTGACCGGCCTCAGAACAAATACAGTATATGCCAAGTCTGCTTTTACTCTGAACGGCACACTCGATATGACACCCGTATGCGGTCGTGAAGCTGAAATTTCGGCCACATTTACCGTTGGCACCTCTGCCTTCGGGTTCAATATATTCAAGAACAGCAATGGGTCTGCAAAGATAATCTATAACCCCACAAGCGGCGAATTGATTGCCGACTTCACCCAATTGCCGCGTCTGGTGAACGATGCAGGCATTTATGACGGCATATACTCATGCACACTCCCGGAGCGACCTGCCGTCGGAAAGGACCTGAAGATTAATCTATTCATAGACCACTCCATAATCGACATATTCGTCAACGACCGATGGGCCACATCCATACGAGTATTCCCCACCGATGCGGACGCTGACGGCATTGAGGCGTTTGCAGAATCAGAAATCACTGTGAAAGAACTTAAAGCATGGATTCTTAACCCTGAAAACTCCACATCGGGTATTGGATCCATCATCGGAAATGATAATGCGGACTCAGACGGCCCTGTGGACATCTATAATCTCTCCGGCGTTAAAATCCGCACATCAGTTTCCCGCGAAAACGCGACAGAAGGGCTGCCGGCCGGTTTCTATATCGTCGGAAACCGTAAAGTATTCGTGCGTTGACAAGGCGACAAAAATTATCGCCCGTCAAATATCGGATACAGTCGAAATAACGATTCTGCCTGAATCGTCGATACTATCCACGATGTAATGGTCTGAGCTCATACCGACAAGAGCTTTAGGACTCAGTGCATTTTCGACGATTATCTGCCTAAGTAAAAGACCGCGAAGAGTCTTAAGCCTATTGGCATGTGGTGTCTTATATCTGTTGCCGCTCTGCAGCTCGCGAAAATTAGCTTTCCATACATTGGCTAAAGCACCGATTCTTTTCCAGTCTATGGAACAGGCTGCTTCTGCCGGCAACAGATCAAGGACATCAGTAAAACCATGATGCTTTATATCTGTGATAAGGCTGTCGGTCACCCTATCTCGCCAATAGGACGAGAACGGGCAGTTTCCGGGAGCCAGACGTGTATTGAAATCAAAACGATACTGTTTTATGATATCATCGGGGCGCAGACAGCCATATAGCGACGAAATTATCCTGACTCGCTCAGAAAAATCTTTCCTGGCCGAATCTGTTAACGACGCATAATCAAGAGCTCTGAACACCACTCCTGTAAAAGAACTTACCGCCCGTCCTCCAAGACCCTTGTTAGGGAACTCATATATCATGTGCTGCAGGCGCGTAGCCAAAGGAAGACTAATTTTGACAGATGCAGCCAACTCGGCGGGTGTACAATCGCGAAGAGACATCATAATGTCATAGGCCCGCGCCTCAAATATAGGTGTGTGAGCATTATAGTCGGAGTGTTTCACAGCAGCCGAGCAGGCTGTCATGGTCTTGGACTCAGCTATCAGTATAAGCATAAAAGAACGTCTCAGAAGAGTTAAAAAAGGTATCAGCATACTGCCAACCGCAATGCTGATACCTTTTAATTTAAATTCTTGTTATATCTACACTCTTTTCAGGAAAGAGCCTGCAGAGCAGCACGAAGCACCTCGAGTTTGGCGTCGGCGTCGGCGAGTTTCTTACGTTCGGCCGCAACCACTGCCTCGGGAGCGTTGGAGACGAAGCGCTCGTTCGACAGTTTCTTATTGACAGACGCCTTGAATCCTTCGAGATAATCGATGTCCTTATTGATACGGGCTTTTTCGGCTTCCACATCAATATTTTCACTCTGAGGAATGGCAAATTCGGTCGTTCCGACCATAAATGCCGATGCAGCCGGGTCTTTAGGAGCATTCTCAACGATTTCGCCAACATTGGCGAGCTTGCCTACAATAGCCTTCACAGCTTCAGACAGAGAGCCCTGAACCAATAGACGGACAGCTTCCTTCGACGGTATATTTTTGCGGGCACGAACTCCGCGGACACCGTTTACTATCTCAAGCGCGTAGTCGACTTCAGCCAGAAGTGCCGCATCGGCAGCGCCTGCCTTAGGCATCTCGGCATACATGATGGAAGCACCGGGTGCGCGGAGTTCCAGCTCCTGCCATATCTCTTCGGTGATAAACGGCATGAAAGGATGAAGCATGCGAAGAAGAGCGTCGAAAAATCCGACCGCGCTGCGGTATGTGGCGTTATCGACCGGTTTTCCGTACTCAGGCTTAATCATTTCAAGATATGTCGATGAGAAATCATCGCGGAAGAGCTTGTAGACTGCCATGAGAGCCTCGCTGAGGCGGAATTTGCCAAACAAATCCTCAACCTCGGCAAGAGTGCTGTCGAGTTTGGATTTAAACCAGGCGTCGGCAACCTTGCAGACTTCGGGCTGCTCTGCGCCAATCTCGAAACTCCAGCCCTGAACAAGACGATAGGCATTCCATATCTTGTTGCAGAAATTACGGCCCTGCTCTACGAGTTTGTCATCATACATTATATCGTTACCGGCTGGCGCTGCAAGCATCAGACCCATACGCACACCGTCGGCACCGAAGTTGGCGATAAGTTCGAGGGGGTCGGGCGAGTTGCCCAGCATCTTCGACATCTTGCGGCCGAGCGAGTCGCGCACGATACCGGTGAAATATACATTGTTGAACGGTTGCTTGCCGATATACTCGTAACCGGCCATAATCATGCGAGCCACCCAGAAGAAGATAATATCGGGGCCGGTCACAAGAGTTGCGGTCGGGTAATAATAGTTGATTTCCTCGTTGCCGGGGTTATTGATGCCGTCGAACAGAGTTATCGGCCACAGCCACGACGAGAACCAGGTATCAAGCGCGTCGGGGTCCTGATGAAGATCTTCGGCCTTGAGATCGAGTCCGCTCTGCTGACGAGCTTTCTCGAGAGCTTCCTCGGGCGAAAGCGCCACTACGTAGCGCTCCTCGTCGGACCCGTCGTCATAGAAGTATGCAGGTATGCGGTGGCCCCACCAGAGCTGACGGCTGATACACCAGTCCTGGATATTTTCGAGCCACAGGCGATATGTAGTCTTGTATTTTTCGGGAACAAAACGGATTATATCGTCCATCACGGGGGCAAGGCTCTCCTCTGCGAAGTGCTTCATTTTCACGAACCACTGCAGAGACAAGCGGGGCTCTACGGGAACCTTCGTGCGCTCAGACAGACCGATGTTGTTGACATAATCCTCAACCTTTTCGAGAAGACCGGCCTCGGCAAGGTCCTTTGCAATCTGTTCACGGACGGCAAAGCGGTCCATGCCGACATACATTCCGGCAGCCTCCGAAACCGTAGCATCTTCATTGAAGATATCGATGGTCTCGAGCTTGTGAGTCTTGCCGAGCATGTAGTCGTTCTTATCGTGAGCCGGAGTTACCTTCAGACAGCCCGTGCCGAATTCTATATCCACATAACGGTCTTCAATCACAGGAATCACGCGGCCAACCAGAGGTACGACTACCTTACGACCCTTGAGCCATGCATTCTTGGGGTCCTTGGGATTGATACACATCGCGGTATCACCCATAATGGTCTCAGGGCGTGTTGTCGCAACAAGAGCGTAATGACGGCCGTCTGCATCTGTATGTACTACAGAGCCTTCCGGCGCCTCAAAAGTTGCGGGCTCTTCTGCAAGATAATAGCGCAGATAATAAAGTTTACTCTGCTCCTGAACGAAGAAGACCTCATCATCGCTTATGGCCGTACGGTTCTGGGGGTCCCAGTTTACCATACGCAAGTCGCGATATATCAACCCCTTGTCATATAGGTCTACAAACACTTTGAGCACACTCTCGCTTCGGCTTTCGTCCATAGTAAAAGCGGTGCGATCCCAGTCGCACGAAGCACCGAGTTTGCGGAGCTGCTGGAGGATAATGCCTCCGTGCTTTTCAGTCCACTCCCACGCGTGCTTGAGAAATTCCTCGCGTGTAAGGTCTGTTTTTTTGATACCCTCGGACGCAAGCTTGGCAATAACCTTGGTCTCGGTCGAAATAGAGGCATGGTCGGTTCCGGGAACCCAAAGGGCGTTCTTGCCCTGCATGCGCGCACGACGCACAAGTATATCCTGGATTGTATTGTTGAGCATATGGCCCATATGGAGCACACCGGTCACATTAGGCGGCGGAATCACTATGGTATAGGGCTCACGTTCGGGATCGGGCTTCGAACTGAACATATCGTTTTCCAGCCAGTAGGCATACCATTTGTCTTCTACATCGGCCGGATTGTATTTCTGAGGTATCTCGTTCATCGTTTTTAAATTTATAATTAATAATTAAGAACACCTAATTACTCGACAAAATTCTTAATTATTAATCTCTTAATTATTAATTAATATTGTGGTCTTCGGCGTAGACTTCGTCGGGGTGGCAGCTGGAACCGTCGAAACAGTGGGTGCAGACCCTGCATTTCGGCAGACCTATGGCTTTTATCATCGTCTCCATCTTGCTGAATTCGAGCGTCGTAAGCCCGAGCTGCCGTGCAATCTCGGCCACCATGCTTTTGTACTCCGGAGTTCCGTAAGTGGCATACTGTTCGAGCTTTGCGTCGGGATTGCCTTCAAAATCCTGGATAATGCGACGTGTTATCAGCTCGAGGTCGCTCTTGGACGATGTATAGCCAACAAACGGACAGCCGTAAACCAGAGGCGGACACGATATACGGGCATGCACTTCGCGGGCGCCACAGTCGAAGAATGTGCGCACATTGTCGCGGAGCTGTGTGCCGCGCACAATCGAATCGTCGCAGAAGACAATGCTATTGCCCTCGAGTATGGCACGGTTGGGAATCAGTTTCATTCTGGCAACAAGATCGCGGCGCGACTGCTGTCCGGGAGTAAAACTGCGTGGCCAGGTCGGAGTGTATTTCAGCACAGCACGGCGATAAGGCACGCCTTTGCCTTCGGCATAACCGAGAGCATGACCCACACCGGAATCGGGAATGCCACACACACAATCGGCCTCTACGGCATCTTCAGCGCCCATTATCCGACCGCCTGCCTCGCGCATATCTTCGACATTGATTCCGTCGAAATCGCTTGCAGGGAATCCGTAATAAACCCACAGGAAAGAGCAAATCTGCTCGCGGGGCGCCGGCTTCTGAAGCACTTCCATGCAATCTGCTTTAAGTTTCACGATTTCACCGGGGCCCAAATCATATACCTTTTCATAATCAAGATTCGGGAAAGCCGAAGTCTCGCTTGCGGCCGCATAGGCACACTCTTTTTTGCCGATAGCTATAGGTGTGCGCCCGAGGTAGTCGCGTGCGGCGATAATACCGTCTTCTGTCAGAATGAGCATGGAGCACGACCCCTTGATTTTCTTATATACAAGGTTAATGCCCTCCACAAACGACTCTCCCATATTGATTAGCAGAGCCACCAGTTCGGTCTGATTTATATTGTTTGCCGAGAGTTCGCTGAAATGCATGCGCTGAGCAAGAAGTTCGGCTGCAATATCGCGAAGATTATTTATTTTAGCCACTGTCACCACGGCATATCGCCCCAGGTGAGAATTGACTATTATCGGCTGCGGATCCGTATCGCTTATGACCCCGAGGCCTTGATTGCCGACAAAGCGATCGAGCTCGTCTTCAAACTTCGAACGGAAATAATCGCGCTCGATACTGTGGATTACACGATTGAAACCCTTGTCTGCATCATAGGTTACGATACCAGCACGCTTTGTGCCAAGATGCGAGTGATAATCAGTGCCGTAGAAAATATCATCGACACATGGCTTTTTGGATATTGAGCCAAAGAAACCTCCCATTGTAGAAATTGCTTAGAAACGGTTCTGAATGAATGCGCAAAGTTACAAAAAATGTTTCGCCTCTGCCAAATTAATTTGCCCGAGTCTGCATTTAAATGTGTTTTTGTACTCAGTATTCTGCAATCAAAAATGTTTAAGAGAACAAGTAATTTTACACTTTTTAATGTCACGGTAGTGCTCGCCAAAACATCGGTAATAACCAAAGAGGATTCTCCCACACTTGCAGGATTCATAAGTAGCCTATTAGAGGCAAGCGCGTCTGTGGTGTGCATTTTTCCCGCGGATTCCCCGTAGCAGCGGCACCGGCAAGATACGACAGACAATGTGCATTCTTGCCGACATTGCACTCGGGCAGATATTAAATTTTAATGAAATAGTGTCTTTTATTTTAAAATTAGCAGAACAGCACCCTTATTCGAAAACCAAAATTAACATATTTTAAACAAATATAATCATCTGAGCCGCTCGTTTTTCCTAATTTTGAGACCGTTTCCACAAGGTAAATTTTTTACTTTCTGCTTATTTAAATAAAAAACAATGTTTTACACTCATCGGCGGCAATAAGTTGCTGCCAGCTTTCGAACAATAATTTTTGTGTCATATATGCAATATATATGTTTCTACAGAGACACAAAGCACGCACGCCGATACAAAATGCCGAATTATTAGTTTTAAAATTTTCACGCATTATCATATGAATTCATCACCAATGCCGATTCTGAAGAAATCCACATCGTGGCTACTTCTTATCATCGCGGTAATGTTTCTGGCGCCACGGGCGGAAGCCCAACGTCTGGCGCTTAAAACCAATGCCATCGACTGGCTTATGCTTTCGCCGAATCTCACGGCTGAAGCCCGTCTGAGTCAACGTTTCACCCTACAACTCGGAATGGCCGCAAACCCGACCCACATTTCGATAGCCGACGTACAGCTGACAAATTTCAGGGTCGAGCCCGAACTCAGATATTGGTTCAATCGCCCCATGGCCCGTCACTTTATTGCCTTATCGGCAACTGCTGCCACATTCAATCTGCGCTTTAAAGACCGGCATTTCACCGGTGATGCTGTCGGCGCCGGAGTTTCATATGGCTACGCGCTCGTATTAAGCAACCATTGGAACATGGAAGCTGAAATAGGTCTCGGCCTCGCCCATATCAGTGCAAAAGACTATCGTGGCGAAGTGGCGCCAGACTCCAGAAATTATTCGCATTTCCGCCCGGTGCCAATTCGCATCGGGTTGTCGTTTGCTTACATTTTCAAATAAGAGACAATCGTGAACCGCATCAGTAAATATATCAGTCTTGCCTTGCTCTGCGCCTTACCCGGCGTAGCTGAGGCCGCCGACCTGAATGTGCGCGGCAAAGTGGTGCAGCAAGGCCCGAACACCCCCATCGAGGGCGTTCTTATATTCAATGCCGAAAACGACAAATTGCTCGGCAACACAAACGCATACGGCGAATATGATATCACCGTCGACGAAAACGCAACGCTCCTCTTTGCCGTCCTCGGCTGCAAAGACCTTGAAGAGCCGGTTGCCGGGCGCCTTAAAATTGATGTCGCTCTTTTCCCCGACGCGCAGAGTCTGCGCGAAGTTGTCGTAACCGGCAAAAATCAGAATAAAGGGCTTGAGTTGCCTCCGGCAGACCTCATTCTCGAAGGCAACGAAATATCTCTGAAGACATTTGCCAAAATTCCTCATCAGCTTTTCTCGTCGAGCGCACGAATGATAATACAACCCGCCATATATAACGTAACGACACGTACCGTGCACTATCTCAAACCGGTGGTGTTCGACGGACGACGCTACGATATCACACAGCGCCGAATGCTCGACTGGAACGAAGAAAAAGACCCTCTGCACAATTTCACCAAAGTAAAACAGAGCGGACGCCGCACCGATGACACCATATATATTGTAGACCGCCTGCATGTCGACAACCCCAAGAACGACTTCTTGTGTGTGGTGATGTCGTCTATGGAAAATTACAACCGCATCATATATACCGACACAACCCAGATTGCCCGAGGAACGAAAAATCCGCTGAGATTTCTGTCGTACTCGCTCAACGGTATAGTGCTTACCGACGAAAATTTTATTCCGAAGCCCGAAGTACAGCTACGCGATGCAAGCGGCGAGGTTAAACTTGTATTCAACGTCGGAAAATCGAATCTCGACTTATCGCTCGGCAACAATGCCGCGGAACTGGAAAAAATGCTCAGTGAATTCCGCACAATCCAGGCCGACCCAGATATGATGCTGAAAAGCTTCACCATCACAGGCACAGCCTCGCCCGAAGGCTCATATGAAACTAACCGAAAACTTGCCCAAAAGCGAATGGCCTCTGCCCTCGACCATATAATGGCGGCAGTTCCGGCCTCGGCGCGCCGCAACGCTGTAATTGAGCATAACGCCAGTGTGGCAAGCTGGAGCCAGGTGGAAGAACTCCTGCGAGCCGACGGCCACAACGACCACGCCGATGCCATAAAGAGAATAATATCTGCCAACAAAGGTAGTATCGACCGACAGTCTTATCTCATCAAGAAACTGTCGTGCTACAAACTTCTGACAGAACAATATCTCCCTCGTCTGCGCAAAGTGGAATACCACATTGTGTCTTCACGCTATCGCCCGCTCACAGCCGAAGAGATTGCCACTCTATACAACAGTGACTACAAGAATCTCTCAAAATATCATTTCTGGAAACACTATACCGAAACAGCCGACACTGCCGCCAGAGAAGAAATAATGCGCCGCGCACTCGAGGTGCATCCCGATTTCATAACAGCCGCCTCCGACCTCACTGCAAGCATGATTGACGGCGGACGCGCCGACGACAGCATTCTGCGCCCATTCTTCGCCGACTGGAATCGGCTCAAGAAACTGCCTCAGGAAGCTCGTCACAATCTTGCCGTCGCCAGCATGGCCAGCAACCACTTCAGCTATGCCGACTCGCTGCTATATGAAATGCCCGACAAACCCGAATTCCACAAAGCAAAAATCTACTGCGCGGCTCTGAACGGACGCTACTCTTCGGTATTGCAAGAAATTGCCGAAGAATCTCCATTCAATGAAGTCCTTATGCTCCTCGCACTCAAAGACGACCAGCGCGCCCTCGAAAAATCGCTCAAACTGGGCGACAGCGCCGAAGAAGAATATGTGAAAGCGATTGCGGCAAACCGCATGGCTAATGCCGACATCAGCTATGCCTATCTGTTTGTAGAGGCCGGCACCCATCTTGCCAACGCTATAAACAAAAAACCGGAACTAATTGAGATTGCTCGCATTGACGGCGACATATGCGACCTCCTCGACGATAATGGCAATCTGCCCGACGAATACGGAGACTCAGCAACCACAGAAGAATAATGACGATGAAGACCAACATAAAAGCCCTCACCATAGCAGCCGCGACTGTCATGATGGCTCTCTCCGGCGCCCCCAAGGCCGCCGCACGGTTGAGCAAAGCATTGAACGACACCGCTTCCGTCGGTATGAACGCACTCGACTACACGCTTCAGAAACCGCTGGGTAGCCCCTTGTTCGAGGACAAAACATTCGGCGACCACTTCTTCCTGAGCGGAGGAGCCGGAATTTCGATATATAATGCCAAACCCTCCGGCGGATTCCGCCCCGGAGTATCAGGCGAAATATCTTTCGGCGACTGGGTAACACCCGTACACGGATGGCGCGTGAACGTAGGAGGCGGCACGCATTCTAAAAAGTCCGGAGAATCATGGAAATTCTTCGGCTCGATATCGGCCGACTATCTCATGAATTTCTCTGCTCTCCTCCGAGGTTATAATCCTTCGCGGCGTGTGGAAATTATCGGAGCTCTCGGCGCCGAATATCAGCGTACTCGCCACGATGCAGTATGGGGCAACATTTTTGGACTGAGAGCAGCCCTGCAGGCCCGTTTCAACATTCAGAACAATCTCTACCTATATGCAGAACCGCGCTTCGCCCTCTATGCCGGAAATCGCTTTCCGGGCGACGGCGAACGTCGTTTCCGCCCCGAACTCAGCTTCAACGTCGGACTCGGCTATCGTCTGCTGAGCAAAGAAGAGCGCATGAGAGGCGCAACGCCATTCGTAAACAACGGCGACAGCCATCTCTTCTTCGGCGTAGGCGGGGGTGCGTGGACCTTTGCCAGAAAAACGGTCTCACATCACACCAATCCTTATGGATTCGGAAGTTTCTTTGTGGGTAAATACATTACTCCGACTGCCGGAATACGCCTTAAAGGTGAAATTGGCAGAATCGGCCAAATCTCAGATATCTCAAACAGATACCTTGCCATCGGCTCTCTTGATTTCGTATGGAATCTCAACGCGGCCTTCGGAGGCTATCGCCCCGACCAAGTTTTCGACCTCTCGCTTAATGTAGGTCCGGCCTTGGCATATGCCGACAAAGCCGACGCTAAATTCTACCCCGGTATCGGAGCCGGCCTCACAGCCCTCTTCCATCTTTCACCGCAGTGGGGCATATTTATCGAACCGGACGTCTACATGTTCACCCGCTCCTTAAACCGCAGACTTAACGACCGCGGCTACGGGCCTTTCGTATCCCTCATGGCGGGCCTGCGATATACTTTCGGCAACTTCTCTTACGACAATCCGCAGAGCTATCAGGATTTCCTGAAAGCCGAAAACAGTTTCTTCTCTTTCTCCGGAGGTCTTGCAAAACGCTGGAAGGGCTCGTTTGGTAAGGGCGGCGCCGTTCAGATCGGCTTCGGCAAACGCTTTTCCCCTATTTCAAGCTGGCGTGTAACAGCCGAAGGCGATTTATTCAGCGCCTGGCCCGGATATCTTACAGTCGGCATTGGTGCAGACTATCTGTTCAGCATCTCTACGAGCATGGCCGGTTTCAATCCATATCGTGTATTTGACCTATCGGGTCTCATCGGCGTGGCCGGAGGCGTAGGCCAATATTCCGGTCCGCTCAACGGATACCTTGAAGGCCGTGTCGGACTCCACGGTGCATTCCGCCTCTGCGACGCTCTCGACCTCTATATAGAGCCTCAGATAGCAGGAAACTCCCTCATCGGCAAATGGAACCCGGGCTGGGCTCCTGAATTCCGCTGCATGCTCGGCCTTCAATACAAGCTCGGGGCTCCAATGACAATCGGCTCGGGCCTTGCCGACAGTTTCCTTGCCGACGGACGCAATTTCATATCGTTAAGCGGCGGCCCGGCACTGTTCAGCGCCACATTCGTCGCCCCGCCCCGCAAGGTAAGCGGCAGCATAGACATTGCTCTCGGACGCTGGTTCAGCAAGGTTTCGGGAGTGCGGGCAGGCTATACGCTCGATATCATAACCCGACAGGCGAGCCATGGAGAACGTCCTCGTATCAGCACAGTACATGCCGACTATCTCCTCAACATATCGTCGCTGATGGACCCCAACCCCGCACGACGTTTTCATATCCTCGGTATCGTCGGTACTGGTGTCGGCTTCAGCAATCTGAAGAAAAGCAAAGCCGGAATCATGTTCGAAGCAGGCGGTCAGTTCAGATATAATCTGCCGGTCGGCATAGATGTACACATCGAACCTATCGTGTCGCTATATCCCGACCGCATCACTCCCCAATATCCTTCAGGAGCCAGCCTCGTGGCTACAGGACGCATAATGGGTGGTCTTAGCTACCGTTTCTGATTCCTTTAAAAATATTTTAAGCGCGCAGTGCCTGATTCCGGCACTGCGCGCTTTCTATATTTGAACTCTCAAACCAACGAATAAGACCGTTTATTGATGAAAACGCTTCAGCTATACACTTCCGACACCTCTCTCGCCCTTGAACTGCCATATGCCTCAGGAGGCATTCAGGCCGGCTTCCCAAGCCCTGCCCAAGACTATCTATCGGAAAGCATAGACCTAAACCGCGAACTCATAGAGCATCCGGCCGCGACTTTCTATGCACGAGTGCGCGGCGATTCAATGAGCGAGGAAGGTATTACAGAAGACGATATTCTCGTTATAGACCGCTCGATAGAGCCTGAACACGGAGACCTTGCGGTTTGCTGCCTCGACGGCGAATTCACTCTTAAACGGCTATGTTTCGCATCGCATAAGCGGCTGTTTCTTATGCCGTCGAACCGACGCTACCGCCCTATCGAAATAAGTTCGGGACACTCCTTCTCTGTATGGGGAATAGTTTTATATACAATAAAACCTAACCGACGCCGACGCTTTGGCACAGAACAATGGTAGGACTAATCGACTGCGATAATTTTTTCTGCTCTTGCGAGAAAGTATTCCGCCCCGACCTCGAAGGTCGTCCGATTGTGGTGCTGAGCAATAACGACGGCTGTGTCGTGGCCCGCTCCCGCGAAGTCAAAGCCATGGGGCTGCCCGAATGTCTGCCCTACTATCGCCTCCTCGAAGAATATCCCGATTCGGGTATCATTGCATTCTCATCGAACTACACGCTTTATGCCGATATGTCGGCACGTGTCATGGCCGTGTTGCGCCAGGAAGCGCCCGATGTATGGCAATATTCTATAGACGAGGCTTTCCTTGACCTCCGCGGCATAGACATTACGAAACTAAAGGAATGGGGCGAGGCCCTTTGCCGCAAAGTGAGGCAATACACAGGACTTAACGTAAGTCTAGGCATTGCCCCGACTAAGACTCTCGCCAAACTTGCCAGCAGATTCGCAAAAAAATACCCGGCCTATAATAAATGCTGCATCATAGCTGACGACAGACAACGGGAAAAAGCACTTCGGCTGGTGCCGGTACGAGACATCTGGGGCATCGGGCGCCGAATGGCACGCTCGCTCGAAAACAGCGGAATACACACGGCCTACGATTTTACACGCATGCCTCGTCAAGAAGTACGGAAGCGCTTTCATCTGGCCGCCGAGCGCACTTTTGCCGAACTTCTCGGGCAGCCGCTTATCGATATTGAATCCATCGGCGGCGACACCAGCAAAAAGAGCATATTGACCAGCCGTAGTTTTCCTCAGCTCATAAACGAGCTTGAGAATCTTATACCCCATGTAGCCAATTACGCCGCCAGATGCGCCTCCAAACTGCGAAAACAGCATTCGGTATGCTCTATGGTTTCAGTCTTCATTCAATCCAACCATTTCCGCGAAGACCTCGAACAATATGACAACAGCACATTCCACACCTTCCTTACACCTACCGCTACAACACCCGAAATCGTAGAGACCGCCATTGAATGCCTGAAACGCATCTATCGGCACGACATATATTATAGACGTGCCGGAGTAATGGTAACGGACATATCTCCGGCAAAGACAATACAACCCGACTTGTTTTCATATGATCCCGGACGTCGAAAAAAACTGGACTGCGTATCACAGACGCTCGACAATATAAACAGTCGCATGGGAGCCGATACTGTCGTGCTTGGAGCACAGCAATATTGCGTCAAGGACAGTACCGGCAAAAATCTGAAATTTGTCAACGCCATCAGACGTGCTCTGAAATCCCCAGATTACACAACCCGCCTGGGCGCATTCGTTGTAAACTGATACTGCGAAAACGTATATCTCAATATTTTTTCGTAATTTCGTAGTTCAGAAAACCATTTAGCGCCTTCGGGTGTCTTAATTATATTAACTAACATAAGAATAGCTATGAAACTGATTAAAGTTACGTGTATAGCCCTTTTGGGCCTCGGTCTCCTCATGGGTGAGACAGCTTGTTCGTCAATGACCCAGACAGGCAAAGGCGCTCTTATCGGCGGCGGTGGCGGTGCAGCCCTCGGAGCCGGTCTTGGCGCAATTATCGGCGGCGGCAAAGGCGCAGGTATAGGCAGCGCTATCGGTGCCGCTGTAGGCGCAGGCGCAGGCGCGCTTATCGGCAACAAGATGGACAAGCAGCAGAAAGAACTTCAGGAAGAACTTGGCAAACAAGCTACTGTCGAACAGACCACAGACCAGAACGGTCTTCAGGCTATCAAAGTAACTTTCGATGGAGGCATCCTGTTCCCAACCGGCAAATATACTCTCAACGAGCAGGCCAAGGCCGACCTTACCCGCTTTGCCGCTTCTCTTAAAGAGAATCCCGGTACAAACGTGCAGATTTATGGCTTCACAGACAACACCGGCTCTTTCGCAGTCAATCAGAAACTTGCTTCTGAACGCGCCGATGCAGTCCTGAGCTATCTCGCCAACAGCGGCGTTGCACCTACCCGACTCTCGTCGGAAGGCATACCTATGGCTGACTATGTGGCCTCTAACGACACTCCCGAAGGACGCGCCCAAAACCGCCGTGTAGAAATCTATATCACAGCCGGCAAAGAAATGATTGACCAGGCCAACGCAGGCACATTGAAGTAAGAGGTTGTTTAATAACATATGTGAAAACACAGGTTGGTGTATTTTTGCTT
>CAJTOB010000037.1:24640-32648 GCA_910578035.1 uncultured Muribaculaceae bacterium | reverse complement strand
CATCTCGTACTTTTTGGCCTGTGATTTCACATATGTTATTAAACAACCTCTAAACCAAAGTCGAGAGAAATACGGTTTATACCGTCGATTCTGTCAAAGCCGCTCTCTTCGTCATAGAATGTGCCGAAATAAGACGAGATAGCGGCAAGACCCGCCGTGATGCCTATATGCCTGGTTATGCGGTATTCCGCACCCGCCATCAGTGTGACGCCGATGCCATATTTGGTATGTCGCTCGGTGAGCTCGCCGTGTAGCTTAAGGGCTTCTGTGACGCCCGACAAGCCAATGCCGGCCTTGAACGAGAACGCCCACCGCGACGCCGGCCGAACTATATCTACTACAAACTGCGGCGCGATTGTGTTGATGAAAATAGTAGTGTGCGGTGTGATTTCGCCATATCCATAGCCTGTCTGCATATGTACTTTTCTTGACGAGAAAAAGCCGTTATAGAGTATTCCGACGCCAAGGCCCGATTTCGATATTATCCAGTCGTAGGCCGCCATATAGTCAAAACCTATTTTATTGCTCGCTGCCGAAAGCTGGTCATAAACCTTTGATTCGATAATGCTTCCGCCTCCCGATATGAAAATCATATGCCGGTTGCCCGATACGGCCGCCGAATATGCTTGCAACTCGGTGCCCTGCGCAAACCCCACCAAGGATTGAAAGGCCAATAATAAAGCTAAAGCACCTTTTAAACTTTTGATATTCATTATAATAATTGGTTTATAAATTGACAGAATCACTCCACACTCCCGTCATACACAATCGTCCAGTCCATCGCCCGCAACTCCGATAAAGTGTAAAATTTAGTTTTGATTTTAATGTCACTTGAAACTACAGCTCGGCTCAATATATCAGTTATATTGATTTCTTTTGGATTGACAGCCTCAATAAAATCAATTTGATAGCAGACGTGATCAATAAGATTATCAATCTCCCGATTACTTATGACATCTACTCGGCTCAATCCCGAGGGCTCGATGTAATCAATATGAGGAGCTCCTACGAAGTCATAAGGTTGATTATCATAAGAGATTTTAGTTAATAAGCACAGATAATTGGAAGTTTCGTTTTTTACGATAATATCGTAATACAGCTCGTCATCTTCCCGACAGCTTGTATTCGTAAGAGCGACAAGTCCAAGAAAGCATATAAAAATTTGAATAATACGATTATTCATTTTCAAATCCATTAAAAGTTACAGTACAATTCATTTGAAGCAGTTCCTGAAGGGAATATTTAATAAACAGAAGTTTACGTGCTTCTCTGTCAACTGACTCCTGATTTAAGATGTCGGTATCTATATCAATTTCCTTGTCGCTAAATAAAAAAGCGACATAGGCATTCTTTTTAACATATTCATATATAGAGAGAGTATATTCAAATGACTCGCCTTTTGGAATGATTACACTTCCTCCTGAAATATAGACCATATCGCATGATTCAGTAAGATACACCGATATGTCATTGTTTGAGTCGTTTACAATTTTAACTCTATAATAATCGTAATCGTCGACACAAGAACAGAGCATGACAATCAGAAGGCTTATCAGCGATAAACCAAATAAATTTCTCATAATATCTTACAAAAACGGAATAAAATCCCAAAAACTTATATGTTTGTTATCTATAGGATGAGGTTCTTGCTCATGAGATCCGGTTTGTGGATTGGTGTAACTCGTCAATCCTCCTTTATAAAAAGCACGTTTGTTAAAATAATTAGGGTTATTTTTCTGATATCCGGGTGCGCCACTGCCATACTTCTTGTCGAAATGCTTGGCCCCGAGTTTACTTGCGCTCTCCTCAAACCAACGATGCGAATTGGTGGTGGCGCAAGGCTTGTATTGGTTAGAACGCACTGTCTTGGTTAGTTTTAGGTTTTAGGGCTGCAAGGTAGGGAAAATTATCTGTGTGTGCAAAAAATGCGGCATGTTGTGCGGCATATTTGGGTCATATCTTGGAAAAAAAGTGTGATTGAGCAATAACTTTGTGACTCCACGTTTTTTTTGCTAATTTTGTGGGTCAAAGAAGAATCTGATGAGCAACATGCAGCATATCCGGCCTCCGAGGGCCATCGTCACAGTGGCAGCCGAAAATGGCGCCATCCTCGGCCTCTACCTTATCCTGCTGGCCGTGTTTACGGGTCTTAGCGCTTCGTTCGGGCTGGCAACCCTGCTGGTGTGGGCCGGAAGCATCTATCTGCCTTTTTATGTCTATAAGCTCATGCGGAGCCATCATGCCGAGACCGGGTTCTCGCTTTCGTTGCCCGAGCTGTGGTCGCAGGCGCTGATGTCGTTTATGCTGGCGTCGCTGCTACAGACGGTGGCGGTATATGTGTTGCTGCGTTTCGTTGCTCCGGGCTTCATAGCCTCGCAGATACAGTTTTCGATAGACACGTTTGAGGCGATGGGCACACCGCAGGGCGATATGTGGGCCGATCATCTTAAAAACATGCGGAGTCTCAGCGGTGTGCCTTCGGCGCTCGACACGGCTTCGGGTCTGATAGTATTCAATATTTTCTGCGGCGCCATAATCGGTTTCGCAGATGCTCTAATCTTATATACGCGCTATCTTTCGACAGCGCGCCGCGAACGCTGGCAGCGCATGCACGGCGGCTCGCAAACACCCCGATAAAAGATGGATATATCTGTAGTCGTACCTCTTTATAATGAAGCCGAGTCGCTGCCAGAACTGGCGGCGTGGATTGGGCGCGTGATGAGTGCCAACGGTTTCAGCTATGAGATTATTTTTGTGAACGACGGCTCTACCGACGATTCGTGGGAGGTCATCAGGCGCTTGCGCGAGGCCGACCCGGCTCATGTGCGCGGGGTGTCGTTCCGTCGCAACTACGGCAAGAGCCCCGCGCTCAACACCGGCTTCGGCATGGCGCAGGGCGATGTGGTGATTACCATGGACGCCGACCTTCAGGACAGCCCCGACGAAATCCCCGAGCTCTACCGCATGATACGCGAGGAGGGCTACGACCTTGTGTCGGGCTTCAAGAAGAAGCGCTACGACCCTCTGTCGAAGACTATTCCGACCAAGCTTTTCAACGCCACTGCCCGCAAGGTGAGCGGCATAAAAAATCTCCACGATTTCAACTGCGGTCTGAAGGCCTACCGCAAGGCCGTGGTGAAGCATATCGAGGTCTATGGCGACATGCACCGCTATATTCCTTATCTGGCAAAACTGGCCGGGTTTCACAAGATAGGCGAAAAGGTGGTGCAGCACCGCGCCCGCAAGTATGGAAAGACCAAATTCGGGCTCGACCGTTTTGTCAACGGCTATCTCGACCTCGCAACCCTCTGGTTCACGGGCCGATTCGGCAAGAAGCCGATGCATCTTTTCGGCCTGCTGGGCAGTCTGATGTTTTTCCTGGGCTTTATCTCGGTGGCTGTTGTGGGCGGCATGAAGCTGTGGCACATGCACAGCGGCGCGCCCTATACTCTTGTGACCGATTCGCCCTATTTCTACCTCGCCCTGGTGCTGATGCTCCTTGGCAGCCAGCTCTTCCTTGCCGGCTTTGTCGGCGAGCTCGTGGTCCGCAACTCGCCCAAGCGCAACGACTACGAAATCGAAGAAACCATTTGAGCTGATGGGCGGTTGGGCTGACGGGCGGCTGGGCTGACGGACACTATCAATTCATAATTCATAATCCATAATTCATAATTAATATGAAAGTTGTTTCTGAGCGTTTCTCTTGTCGCTCATATTCTATAGACAGGCTTCCGAATGAAGAGCAGATAGCTGCTCTTATCGAGGCCGCACGCCTCGCTCCGAGCGCGTGCAACCGCCAGCCGTGGCGCTTCGTGGTGATTCAACCCGGCGACGAGGCCGGCCGTAAGGCTGTGGCTGCCGCTTATCCCCGCGAATGGGTCGAGACGGCTCCTTACTACATCGTGGTGTGCGCTGTGCCGACAGAGGCCTGGGTGCGCCCCCACGACGGCAAGAACCACTCCGACATCGACATCGCCATCGCAACCGAGCATATCTGCCTCGCCGCTACCGAAATGGGCCTCGGCACTTGCTGGATATGCCACTTCGACCCCGCGCGCCTCACAGTAGACCTGGCCCTGCCTCACGGCACAGTGCCCGTGGTGATACTGCCTGTGGGCTACCCGGCAGAGGGCGTCGTTGCTCCCGAAAAGAAACGCAAACCAACCGAAGAAATACTCATTGAGCGTTGAAAAAATCCGCTTTAATATTATTAGTTATCATGGCGCTTGTTCAGGTGGCCTGTAATACCGCCGGCTGCCTCGACAATCAGAGCGCCATACCCCTTGCGGGATTTCGCTCGAGCGCAACGGGCGACGACATTTCCGTGCAGGGAATCCGCATAAGCGGTGTCGGCGCCCCTGCCGACTCGGCCATCGCGTCGGGCTCGATGTCGCAGGTCTACCTCCCGATGCGGTCTACGGCCACGTCGACCGCCTGGTGCTTCCACTACACTCAGGAAGGCCTCGACGATCCGGCGCTCAACGACACCGTGACCTTCGGCTATGAGTCGATACCCTATTTCGCCTCCGAAGAGTGCGGAGCCATGTATCGATATATGATTGAGAGCGTGAGCAATACTACGCATCTTATCGACTCCGTTGTGGTGGCCGACTCGCTCATCACCAATGTCGAGGCCACGCGCATATACATATATTTCAGAACCGCAGAACCGGAGGAGCCAGAGCAATGAGAAAATTCATAGCCATTATAGCACTGCTTGGTGTGCTCTCGCTCTGGGGGCAGGACCGCAAGCGCCGTATAACGCCGCTCAACACTCCGGCTACAGAGACTCAGCCCGTCAACGAGACGGCCGCCGACACCGCCCGCATAAACGCCAAGCGCCGGGCCCAGTCAGTGCCCTATACCGACGACCGCGGCAAGATAATCTACGTCGATACTATCACCGGCGAAGAGTGGACCGACTCGACCGCGCTCAAGAACATTGTGCCAAAGATGGAGCAGCCGCTGTTCCATGCCGCAAGTGCGGGCATCAATATCTGGGACCCTGTCATGCGAATTTTCGGCCAGAACTATGGCTTGGCCTCGGCATGGGCCGAACTGTCGCTCCACAACCGCTACAAGCCCTTTGTGGAGGTCGGACTCGGCGCTGCTTCGCACGAAGGTCCGAACAACAATTATCGCTACAAGTCGCCGCTAAGTGTCTTTTTCAAGATTGGCGCCAACTATAACTTCCTCTTCAACTCCAACCCCGACTATCAGCTATACGCCGGCGTGCGCTACGGCTTTGCGCCGTTCAGCTTCGCCGTCGACGACGTTGTGCTCGACTCCGGCTACTGGGGCGAGACATCAAAATTCAATATCCCGTCGCAGAACGCCACCGCCGGCTGGCTCGAGTTCGGCCTGGGGCTGCGCGTGAAGGTCTGGGGGCCCATTTCGGCCGGCTGGGAATTCAAATATCACACACTTATTCATTCGAGCAAGGGCCGCTATGGCGATCCGTGGTATATCCCCGGCTATGGCACGCGCGGAAGCTCGATCACAGGCAGCTTTTCCATTTCATATACCCTCTCTCTGTCTCATCTGAACAAGAAAGCCGAAGAGGCCGTTATTAATTCAGACAATGAAGTGGAAGGTCTTCTTCCACCTCCCTAAAACGATATTATGAAAAAGATTATTATAATAGGAGCCTCGTCGGGCATGGGCATGCGCGTTGCCACCGACTTTGCCCGTCTGGGCTGGCGCGTGGGCATTGCCGCCCGCCGCGAAGACCGCCTCAAGGATATAAAAGCTCTATATCCCGACCGGGTTGAGTATATGGCAATCGATGTGGCCGCCCCCGACGCTGTCGAAAAGTTCTATAATCTTATCGAGCTAATCGACGGTATGGACTATCTGCTCTATGCCGCCGGTTGCGGCTGGTTCAACCCGGCTCTCGACAATGTGCGCGACGACGAGACCATCGATGTCAACGTGAAAGGCTTCACCAGAATAATCACCGCCGCATATAAATACTACCGCGATACCGCCAATGTGCGCCGCGGCCACATAGCGGCCATAACATCGGTCGCAGGCATGAAGGGCATAGGCGTATCGGCCTCATATTCGGCCTCCAAGCGCTATCAGTGGACATTCCTCCAGGCCATAGACCAGCTCGCCCACCAGCAGAGGGTCAATGTCGCCGTCACCGACCTGCGCCCCGGCTTTGTAGATACCCCGCTCCTTGGCGTGCACAAGAACTACCCTCTCGAAATGAGCGTAGACTACGTTGCGCCGCGCCTCGAGAAAGCCATGCTCCGCGGCAAGCGCATAGCCTATATCGATTCGCGCTGGGCCGTCGTCACAGCCCTTTGGCGAATGGTGCCCGATAGCCTCTGGCGCCGCATCGAGCTCGTCGGCGACTGACCCCGAATTATGTATGGATTATGAAAAACGGCGCCTTGAAAGCGCCGTTTTTCGTATCGAATGATATGGTTTAGAATTTGAAGACTACGCCGGCGAGGCCGTGGAGGCCGTTTGAGGTCAGGCCGGGGAGGATTTCGGGGCGGCGCGCCAGGAGGTTTTCCAGACGCAGGAAGGCGCTCAGACGCTCGTCGATGCGGTATTCTGCGCCGAGATTGAGCGTGCTTACGTTGCGCATGCCCGCGAGCGCTTCGCCGCAGGCGTAGGCGCGTTTGCCGCGGAATTTCCACGAGGCATCGAGCCCCAGACGTTCAGTCGGGCGGATTTCCGCACCTAATTCTGCCACGATTGCCGCGCGGTCGGGGTTGTCGGCAAAACCGCGGTCAAGCCCGTGTTCGAGCACTTCGACAGCGCCCGAAACGCTTGCAATGCGGCAGCTCCAGCCCAGTTTCAGCCCCGCGCCCCAGCCTTTTACGTTTGTCGGGGCAAG
This sequence comes from uncultured Muribaculaceae bacterium, assembly GCA_910578035.1. GTDB lineage: Bacteria > Bacteroidota > Bacteroidia > Bacteroidales > Muribaculaceae > CAG-873. The sequence goes on along the minus strand of CAJTOB010000037.1, from coordinate 25,798 downwards.
AGTGCCAATCGGCAGTTCTCCGCCGACAACAGCCAGCATCGGGGCACGGCGCGTTGAGGCATAGCGGGCGTATATTTCGGCCGAGAAACCGCCGACGGGGCCTATAGCGAAGCCGGCGCGGGCATTGACGGGCGAGAATGTGGCGTCGTAGGCCAGCAGCCCCGGGGCGAAAGGCGAGTAGTTGTATATGTGGCGCAGGTCGGTCATTTCGGCACCACCGTCGTTGCGGGCGAAGACCGCAAAGCGGCTCGAGGGCGTCCATGCTATGTTGACGCGCGGCGCTACATGGAAAGAGCTGCCTTCGAGATTCGACGAAATGTCTACCTTTGCGCCGAGGTCTATGCCGAGCTTGCCGAGCCGGAAGCCTACCGTCGGGTCGAGGTTCACAATCATTGGATTGGCCTTGGTGACATATGCGAATTCGGTGCCGTTCCATTGGCAACCGCCGCGGTGCTTCATGTCGAGCCCGGCTTCGAGACGGTAGCGGAAGACGGAGTCGGCCGTCGTGCCGCCGACGGCTGCCGTAAGGTCGAAAATGGTTTCCGACGGGGCGCCGACAAGCACTTCGTCGCTAAGTTTGATGTCGTCGCCGAGCGAAAAGCGCCCGATATCTGCCTTTACACCATAGCCGAAGTTGTCGCGGTGGCCGTCGATGCTCAGGGCGGCGTTGAAATCGTTGATGCTCTGGTTCTGTTCGGCGTTTTGCAGTGTAGGAGCCGTCAGGGCGGCATGCGAATATCCGATGAAGGCCCCAAGGCGCGCGGCATCGGAAAAAACATGGCTGAAATCGGCTTGCAGGCCTACAGTGTTGTCTTTTACGCTCTCGCGGAATCCGTCGGCGATATGGGCGTTGTACGACGAGCCGTCGAACTGCAGTGCCGCGCCCAGGTTAGTGCGTTCATTCTTGATAAAGCGGTATCCGGCGCCTATGCCGAGGTTGTAGGCCGGAAAATATCCGCCCCACACATATCCGCGATAAGGCGAGGCCGCCGCCAGACCCGTATATGATGGGCCGAGAAGTCCGCCCGGCCGGGAGGCATAATCGGCCGCCCCGCCGGTATATTCCGACAGCGACAGGCGCATCGGCGTTTCGGTCGAGGGTATGACCGACGGCACAACCGACGGCAGAGGAGCCTGTAGCTCGAGGCGCGGTACCAC
>CAJTOB010000037.1:17756-24570 GCA_910578035.1 uncultured Muribaculaceae bacterium | reverse complement strand
TACCACGGTGCGCTCCACATTGATTTCGGCCGTAAGCTGGGCATGCGCCCCCATAGCGCCTGCCGATATAATAGCGATAGTCAATATCCGTTTCATATTTAAATAAATGTAGTGTCAGAGGATTAGTCGGAGAGGCGCGATTCGATCATGGAGAGGATGTCGGTTTCGGTGCCGGGGTAGTTGTCGCGGAGGGCTTCGAGGTATTCGCGGGCTTCGAAGTCCTTGCCCATCTTGCGGTAGATGTCGCTTTGGAGAATGAATCCGCGGGCTACCCAGTAGGCGTGCGGCGAGCCGCTGCCGGTGAATGCCTGCACGGCGGCGAGGGCCTGCTCGTTCTTTCCGGCTTCGAAGAGGGCTTCGGCGGCATGGAAGGCGCTTTTGGCGCCGAATATGTTCTTGGTATCGGCGGCCTGCGACTGCCAGAGCTCGATGGCGGCGTCGGTGTCGCCGTCGGCGTCGAGAGCCATGGCGCGGGTGTAGACGGCTTCGGAAAGCGCGGCCGGGGCGGCCGATGAGTTGATGATGGCTTCGGCGGTGCTTCCGGCGAGGGCATAGTCGCCGAGGTCGCGGGCGGAGCGCATTATGCCGAGGCGGGCGTCGGTGGCGATAGCGGGGTCGGAGGCTTTGGTCTCGAGGCTTTTGAAGAGTTCAAGAGCTTCGGGTATGCGGTCGGCATCGTACTCGGCCTGAGCTACGGTGAGCAGGGCCTTGGGGGCGTTGGGGGCGTCGGGGAAACGTTCGAGATAGCTTCGGAGAGCCGAAATGTCGCCGGTGCGCTTGTTGGCAGCGGCGGCAGCCTCGTATGTGAGGCGTTCGGTGTCGTCGGCGCTGACAGCGGGAGCGTTGTCTACGCTCTGCATGAAGGCGAGGTACTGGTCGCCGCGACCGTCGGCTGCATAGATGTTCTTGAGAAGCCCCGAGGCCTGCATGGCTTCCTCGGAGGTTGGATAGTTGGATATAACATCGCGGTATGCGGCAGCGGCTTCGTCCTTGCGGCCCATGTCGAGCAGGGTCATTGCCATTTCGAGATAGCCTCGACGCCCCTGCGGAGTGCCGGCATATGCCTTGATGAGGCGCCGGTAGGTGTCGACGGCGTCGCTGTTGCGGCCCAGGCTTATAAGCGCCTGTGTGCGTTCGAGCAGGGCGTCGGGAATGAGGACGGACTGCGGAAATTCGGTCATGAACCCGTCGATGGCGCGGAGTTTGCCCTCGTAGTCGCGCGAGAAGCCGAGCATGCGGGCGCCGTTGAAGGCGGCATAGTCGCCCGAAGCTGGCGCAGCGTCGTAGGCGCGGCGATAGAGTGCAGCGGCCTCTTTGAAGTCGGTTTTGGCGAAGGAAATGTCGCCGAGACGGTTGAGCACGTCGGCGTGCTGGGCCGCGTTGAGGCTTCGGTCGTTTTCGATGAGTGCGAAAGCGCTGCGTGCGCCGTCGTAATCGGCCTCGGCCATCAGAGCATATCCGAGGCCATAGCGGGCAACGGTCGCATTCGGTTTCGAGCCTTTGGCAGCGAGGTAGCGGCGATATTCGGCGGCTGCCTGGCCGTTGTTGCCCTCGGCGGCTTCGAGGCGTCCGCGTAGCAGAGTCACCTCGGCTGCGGTGGCCGCGTCGGCGTCGGCATAGCTGCGGGCCGTGTCGAGGTGACGGCGGCCCGACGACAGCTGTCCGGCGGCGATTTCGTCGGCAGCCAGAAGGTAGAGAAGGCGCTGCTTGGCCTCGCGGGTGCGCTTGCCTGGCGAGGCTATGCCGTCGAGGCGCTCGAGGGCGCGGGCATAGTCCTTGTCGGCCATGTAGCCGTCGGCGAGATAGCCGCGCACGCGGTCGGAATACGTGCCGTCGGGATACAGGCGTAGGAAATTTTCGAAAATATCGGCCGACGAGGCAAACGGCACCTGCGCGCCTCCTGATTTTGCAACGGCATAGTTATAATATGCCGCCTCGCGGACAGAACGGTCGGGTCCGTCGGTTTTCACGGCCTTATCGAATGCAAGGATTGCGGCGTCGTTGTCGCCCCTGTGGTGGAGAGCCTGGCCTATATAGAGATATGCCGATTGTACTATCGCGGGGTCGTCGGCTGCGGTGGCTTTGTCGAGAAGGTCTACGGCTTCGGCGTAGTTGCCGTTGTCGTATTCGCCCAGACCGGCAAGGTAGCAGGCTTCGGGCGCAGGGTCGCTTACGGCCACGATATAGGTTCGGAGTTCGCGGAGACCTTCGGCGCGCTCTCCGCTGCGGTACAGGCCCTCGCCGGCCACGCGGTGCATCTGCGCTTTGGCGGCGGGGTCGAGCTTGCGGCGGAGCATCAGAGCGCAGGCTGTGGCGGCGGCCTGGGCGTAGTTGCCGTCGGCGAGGTCGATTGAGGCGAGATAGTAGTCGGCCATATCACCGGGCGCCTTCGACGTGTCGACCTGCTTCAGGAGGGCTTTGGCCGAGGCATAGTCGCCGCGGGAATAGTCGATTGCGCCCATGTGGAAGCGTGCGGCAGAGCCATATTCACCGCCTGTGGCCGCGAGTGCGAACTCATTGCGGGCCAGGGCCATGTCGCCCTGGCCGAGGGCGCAGAATCCGGCTCGGTAGTGGAGCTCGGAGGCCTGGGCGGCATTGAGCCCGTCGGTGTCTGTGCCGAGGTATTCGCGGAGAGCCTTGGCATAGTCGCCGGAGGCAAAGAGGCAGTCGGCCATGTACTTGCGGGCGAGAGTGCGCACAGGCGAGGCGGGATAGTCGGCGCAGAATGCGGCGAATGCCGTGCGGGCGCGGCTGTACTGTCCGTCGGCGAAAAGTGCACGGGCACGAAGCCAAGCGGCTTCGAGGGCAGCATTGTCCGACAATGCCTGCGGGTCGAGGCGTCGCAGCTGGTCGAGAGCCGGCTCACTGTCGCCTGAGGCGAAAAATGCCTCGGCTCGGAGCATGTCGCCTGAGTTTACCGGGCTGTTTATCTGGGCTGTCGCCGCCAGTGCCGAAAATGCGGCCGCGGCTAAGAATGCGATTGGTTTCATTGACGGGTATAGTCCTGAAGTATATATTTTGCTACAGAATCGGTGAAATTGGGGCCTATCACGACATCGGCGCGCTCCTTTACCTCGGGGAAGGCATTGTCTACAGCGACGGCAACGTCGGCCACGGCAAGCATGGGCAGGTCGTTGAGATTGTCGCCGAAGACTACAAGACGGTCGGCGCCGATTTGCTTCTTCAGTTCAAGAACGGCGGCGGCCTTCGAAACCCCGGGAGCAAAGACCTCGAGATTGGCTACGGAATGATTGAATATATCGGGATAACAACACACCGCGCAGTCGGTTTGTTCACGCAGGGCTGCGGCGGCTTCCTCGACCTTGGCTCTCTCTCCCATGGCGAAGAATAGCATGGTCCGGGGGAGTGAGGACGGCGGCAGAGGTGTGCCGGTGTGAAAACGCTTGAGTTTCAGATGAAGTCGCTCGAGATAGAAACTTTCTTCGGCTTTGTTCATGGCTGAGGCGCCATGATATACGTCGAGCATAGAGCCGTCGGCCCGCATGGTGTAGACAAAGGGGTGGACGCCCATGCGGCGGCACAGCTCGAGGCCTGCGGTGACATCGGCCTCGGGCATATAGTGTATAGTGCCGAAAGCATTCTTTGTGCGGCTCCATGTGGCGGCTCCTGTCATGACGATGGCGTCGGGTCGTGTGAAAGTATCGGCAAGAAGGGGCACGACTGTGGCGGGCGTACGGGCTGTCGCCACTGTGATTTCGGCACCTGCCTGCGATAGTTCGCTTATAATCTGTGCAGACCGCTCGGACACCCGGCTGTCCGAGCCGAGCAAAGTACCGTCGAGGTCGCTGACATATAAAGTCTTCTTCAATTAATAATTAATAATTTAGAATTAATAATTAAATATCAGGTGTGCCGCTATAAATTCTTCATTATTAATTAAACATTATTAATTAAAGAAAGGGGTGCGGCGAAGCGGAGGGTGCGCGGGGTGGGCATTTTGTCGAACTGGACGGTGTAGGTCTCGCGGGAAGGGTCTACTTCCATGATGAGGCCGCGGCCGAAGACGGGGTGCTCCACCATGTCGCCGCTTGCAAGGCGGCTTTTGCCTTTTGCCGTGGCGGGAGCCTGCGGCAGAGGTGTCTGGTCGGGCAGAGGGCGGTCGAAACGCAGATTCTCTATGCCGGCCTCATAGAGGAAGCGCGAAGGGATCTTGCCTGTGTTGTCGTGGTTGAAGCCCTCGCTGTCGCTCATGAAAAGGCCTTTTTCGGCTCGGGTCATGGCTACATAGGCCAGTCGGCGTTCCTCCTCGATTTCCTCGGGCCCCGAGCAGCGGCGCGAGGGGAATGAAGCCTCGTTGAGACTGCATATGAACACGTAGGGGAACTCCATGCCCTTGGCCGTGTGGACGGTCATGAGTTTTACGGCCGGCAAATCGGCTTTTTCGGCGTCCATGCCCGTCATGAGAGCCACGCGGGCAAGGAAATCTTCGAGAGTGGCATCGTCGTCGTGACCGGCCTCTTCAATGGCGCGTTTGAGCTCGGCAAGGTTGTCGAGACGCTCCCACTCGCTGAGTCCGCGCAGCATTTCCTCATAGCCCGAGAGGTCGAGCACACGCTGCATCAGGTCGCCGAGACTGAGCTTGCCCACAAGAGCGGCCGCGGTGTCGATTGCCCTGATATACTCGCGGCCTTTGCTGCCGCGAAGCACGGGGTTGTCTATGTTGGCGCGCAAGGTCTCCATGAGTGTGGCGCCGGTGCGCTCGGCCTCGGCGCGCAGAAAGGCCGTTTTCTTCTTGCCGAAGCCGCGGGGAGGCACGTTGAAAGTGCGCTCGAAGGCGAGGTCGTCGGCGGTGACGAGCATGCGCAGATAGCAGACAACGTCTTTCACCTCGCGGCGGCGGTAGAAAGCCGTGCCGCTGTATATGCGGTATATTATGCCGTGTTTTATGAGCATTTCCTCGAGCACGCGCGAGAGGTGATGGGCCCGGTAGAGGATAGCTATGTCCGACAGCTCCGCGCCGCTCTCTACAAGCCCGGCTATGGTGTCGGCCATCCATTTTGCCTCTTCCTTCTCGGTGCGGGCGTGGTTCACGAGGGGCTTGTCGCCGCTCTCGCCTACGGCTTGGAGCGCCTTGGGATAGCGGTCGGTGTTGTGTGCTATCAGGGCGTTGCTGGCGCGTATTATCTCGGGTGTGGAGCGATAGTTGGCGTCCATCACTATTGTTGTGGCGTCGGGATAGAGCCTGTCGAAGTTCAGGAATAGCTTCACGTCGGCCCCTCGCCATGAATAGATGGTCTGGTCGGGGTCGCCGACGATGAAGAGGTTGCCGTGTCCGGCCGAGAGCATTCGCGCTATCTCATACTGGCGCGGGCTCACGTCCTGAAACTCGTCGACCATCACATACTGCATGCGCTGCTGCCATTTTAGCAGAATGTCGGGGTATTTGCGGAGTATATATGCGGCGAAGATTATGATGTCGTCGAAATCGACGGCGAAGTTCTTCTTCTGCTCGTAGATATATCTCTGGAAAATTTCGTCGAAACGGTCGGCGTTGCGCTCTGTGCGCCCAACGAGGCCGGTGTTGTTGAGTTCTTCGATATATCGCAGATATTCGTCGCCGGGAGCGGCCTTGCGCTCCGAGATATAGTCTACGGCTCTGTTTATCGGCAGCTCCTTCAGAGTCAGGCCCATGTCGGTATATACCTTCTGCAGGAGGGCCACTCGGTCGTCTTCGTCGATTATGATGAAGTTGGCGGGATAGTTGAGCACATGGATATCCTCTTTGAGCAGCCGCACGCAGAAAGAGTGGAAGGTGCATATATAGCCGAGGTCGAAATCGCCGAGCATTGAGCGTATGCGCTCTTTCATTTCGGCGGCGGCCTTGTTGGTGAATGTGACGCAGAGGATTGCCGAGGGGTCTATGCCGAGCATGTCGGTGAGGAAGCAGAAACGCGCGGTGAGGGCGCGGGTTTTGCCCGTGCCCGCACCGGCGATGACCCGTACGGGGCCCTCGGTCGTTGTCACGGCCTCGGACTGACGTTCGTTTAGCGCTTCGAGATATTTCATTCGGCGCTGCTTACGGTTATGGCGGCGGCGCCGCTGTGGGCGGTGATTTCGGGCGCATATTGGCTCTGGAGAGTTGCAATGCCCGATATGAATGAGCCTTCAACGGCGGCGGTCATGTCGTAGGCCACGTGGTATGTGCCTTTGGGGAGGAAGCCGATGAAGAGGCGTGTTGCGGCGTCGCCGTTCTCGCGGTAGAAGCCGAGACCGCCGTCGTAGATGTAGCCGGGAAGCTGGTCTACGGGTTCGAAGGCGGCGGGGCGCTCGTCGTCGACGGTCACATACTGCACGTCGCGCTTGGCCTTGATGACGAGCTGCACGCGCACACGCTCGCCGAGGGCGAAGGCATTGGTCTCTATCCACTCGCCGCCGCGCTGCACAAGCACACGCTTCTCAACAGACACGTCGCTGCCTGCCTTGGCCTCTATTCCGGCCATGGGGCGACGGCCTACAGACACTACAGAACCGTAAGACGGAGTGACGCCGTTTGGCTGCACGGTGATGACGAGAGGCTTCGAGCCGTCGGCCACGAGGGTCTGGGCGAAGTAGCCCGTGGCGCTCTCAATTTTGCCGATTTCGAGCGGACGGCCATTGACGGTGACGTTTTCTTTGACGGGAACCGAGGTCCAGTCGCTGCCGGTCATGAGCACGGAGGCTATGATATAGTCGGGGTTGTATGCTCCGAGGTCGTCGTTGGCCTGGGCGTAGACCGTAATCCACTGGCGCATTGCGTCGATGTCGTCGGCAGGCGCGCTCATGGCGGCGTAGGCCTGGATTATGGTCGCATATC
>CAJTOB010000037.1:15963-17746 GCA_910578035.1 uncultured Muribaculaceae bacterium | reverse complement strand
TATCCGCGCACGTCGTTGACATTGGGGAAGCAGAGGCCTTTACCCTGCTGCACGACACCGTGCTGGGCTACGGAGGCGAGGACGTCCTTGGCGAGGGCTTCGCGGCCGTTGGCCTTGAATATGAGAATGTCGTAGGCCTTGCCGACGGTGTTGTCCTTGCGCCAGTTTTTGGCGATGTCGGCCACGGTGGCACGCAGTATATTGTCGGCTGCGGGCTTCACCTTGAGGTCGGGCAGCAAGGCTGCTATAAGGGCGAGGTCGCGGTCTGTCTTGGGGCGCTTAGGTTTCACGGCTTCGGCCTGGAGATATTCGAATGCGGGCTGGAGCATGCCGGCGATTTTAGCGTCGGCGGGGAGCATTCCGAGCGAGTTGGCGAGGCCGAGGGTGGTAAGCACTGTTTCGGTTGCCCATACCGACGAGCCGTCGCTCCACGGGCCCCATGCGAATCCTCCGTCGGCGTTCTGGAGCTTGGCGAGGTCTTCGGTGCGCTTGGCGATGGCCTTTGCAGTGGTTTCGGGGTCGAGAAGGTCGCTGAGCGAGCTCATGCGGGCCGACTGGTCTTTCGAGGTCTGGACCCAGGGAGTCTGATCGAGCAGGAGCTTCTTGAGTTCTTCGTTCTTGGCGAGCATGGAGACGAGGGCTTCTTCGCCGGGATTTGCCTTCCATTCCGCTATGGCCGATGCTATGTTGGCGTCCTTGTCGGTGATATGCTTGCCGGCGAGAGCCGAGAAGAGCGAGCCGACAATGCGGTTGGAGGTATTGCCGGGTTCGGAGAGACCGCGCATGGCTTTGACGACGGTCCAGACGGGGTTCTGGCAGTACTGGAGAGTGACAGAAGCGTCGCCGGCGGCCGGAACGGTAAATTCGAAAGGCTTGGTTTCTTTCGGGTTGAGGTAGAACTCGGTGCTTTCGATGACCGTTGCCGACGAGGCGAGAACGGGGATAGCGCTCTGTTCGCCGTCGGAGTAGCCGCCGCATGCCGAGCGCACGCGGTAGCCTATGGCAGAGGCGTCGGTAGGCACATCGATATCGATAGCCACGATTGCCGAAGCGCCCTTGGCGATGCTGTCGGTGCTGACGGCGGTGCGGGTGGTCTTGCCGCTTGCGAGGTCGAAGAGCTCTACGGTGGTCGTTACAGCGGCATCGTCGTCGCTGTTGTTATATACGGTTGCGAGCACTCTGGCCTTGTCGCCCTGGCGGAGGAAGCGCGGCAGATTTGCCTGAACCATCACGGGCTTCGTGCTCATGCACTCGGCGGCATAGCCAGCGGCCTTGAGTTCGGGCGTCCATGCGAATGCCTTGAACTGCCATGAGCCGATGGCATTGGGCATGGTGAAGACAATGTCGATATTGCCGTCGGCGTCGGCCACGAGCGCCGGCTGCCAGAGTACCTGGAGCAGTTCTGCGGCGCGGTAGTCGAATTCTTCGGGGCTTTCGTCGGCGCCGGTGTCGGCTGCGGTGCCGTCTGCAGGAGCAGCTATTTCTTCTTCGAACTCCATATCATCAGCATACTCTGCAGATGCTTCCGTCCTCATCATCGCTCCGCCGGCTGTTGCCGATGAGCTTGCAAGGGTATTCATGGAGCGCTTGACGGCAAAACCGGTTACTGTGCCGTTCAGCAGGGTATAGGGGTTGAAGAATCTGAAATCGGGATATTCTATGCTGATGACATCGAGGAGGGTGATGTCGCCGTTGACATATCTGCTGTATCGGCCTGTGCCGGGAGCGCTCACGTCGAGCCAGCCGGGCTTGCCGGCGGTCATGAAACTGCCGGGCCAGGTGC
>CAJTOB010000037.1:0-15941 GCA_910578035.1 uncultured Muribaculaceae bacterium | reverse complement strand
TTGTAGATTTTGTCGAGGGCCTTGTTGTATATCGTGGCAACCATTGTGGCGTCGAGGGCTTTGCCGTCGCCGTCGGTGAGGCGGAAGCGCCATGTCTCGCCGAGTCCGGGCGTGAGTTTATTTCGGAAACTTTCGGCGACAACTTTCACAGGAGCGGGCTCGGGGCGTGCTATGGTGATGTCTTCGGTATAGACTTGGCCGTTGCGCACGCTTGTGACAAGCACCTGAAGCCTGTCGGACCCCGTGGGCATATCGATGTTTATGTGACTGAACCCGGGCTTGAGCATTTCCTTGCGGAAGGAGACGAGTGTCTCGCCCGAACGGACGGCGATGAAGGCGCACACCTTGTCGGAACCGGCGACACCGGCGAGGATTTTGGCCTTGCGGCCGTCGGGGCGGTACATGTCTGAAGGAATGAAGACGGGCGAGCCTGTTTCGGGCACGCGGTTTTTGGCTTCATTATAGAGTATGATTTCCGAAGCCATGGCCGGGGCGGCGAGGGCGCTGTCGGCGGCCTCGATGCGGAAGGTATATACCCCGGCGGGAACGCTTTGCAGGTCGAGCTTCACGGTGTGGCCGGTGACGGCTGAGCCACTTGCCACAACGCTCTTGAGCGAATCGCCGTCGCTTGCGCCGAGACTCCAGCGGACTGCGATGTCGGCCTGCTCATTGTCGGCGTTATAGGCCTCGAAGAGGGCCTCTACGGGGGCGGAGGTGTCGGCGCAGCGCGGGGTGCGCGACATTGCGAGGCTGTATGGCTTGCCGATGGTGAAGTTGCGCGATGCCTTGGCGGTTTCGGCAGTGGCCGAGGTGATGTCGGCCTCGATGATGAAGTCGGTGAATACTTCGTCGGTCGATTTGAATGCCGAGGCGGGAATATCGACGGAGAATGTGCCGTCGGCGCCTGTCGTGGTGTTGAAATCGGCAAGTTCGGTGTCGGGCGAGAACCATCGCCAGCGGCGCGCGCCGGTAAGGGTGAGGTCTACCTTGGCGCCGGCCACTGCCATTCCGGTGAATGTGCGGGCCGAACCTGTGATGCGGACGTCGCCCGTTGCGGGCACGTCGCGCTCTATTTTATCGATTTTGGCCTCGAAGGTCGGCATTTTAAAGTCGCTGACCATCACACGGCCGTAGAAAGAGCTTATTTCTTTGATTCGGAAGGTGTACGAGCCTGTGAGGGCGCCTTCTTTGGTGGGGAATGAGCCGTATGCGCGGCCGAAGCGGTCGGTGGCGACAGCCGACGAGGCGACAGGCTGTCCGTTGGCGTCGCGGAGCTCTACGGTGAGCTTCATATCGGCTGCGGCCACCGGCACTGCGCCCTTCTCGACTCCGAGACGGGCTACAGCAACTGCCCACTGCACGCTGTCGCCGGGGTGATAGAGGGCGCGGTCGGTCATAAGTTTGACATCGAAGCGCTCTTCAGACGGTCTTCCGTCGTAGAAGGCCATCATGCGGACGTTGTTGTCGAAATCATATGTCCGGCCCTGATATGTGAAAGTATAGTGGCGGTTGTTCGAACCCGACGGCAGGGCGTCGGTGAGCAGGAAGCCGTCGCTGCCGGTCTTGCCGACCAGAGCCGACGTCCGGCCCTGATTGCGGCGGTTGCTGTTGGTTTCCGATTTAATTGTCACGCCTGCGAGAGGCATGCCAGTGGTGTAGTCTACGGCGACTACGGCGTTTTCCTTGCAGCCGTTGAGCGAGAAACCTATCAGAGGAGTAACCAGAATTTCCGGAACGCTCCAGCCTGAGTTGCCGGGCTTGCCGTCGATGGTGACTATGAGTGCGTATTCGCCCGCTGCCGGTGCTTTGAGAGTGAGTTCGGTCTTGCCGTCGGTGCCTGAGGGGGCATATGAAGCCGAAACCGCCTTGGAGCGTTTCAGAAGACTGTTCACATCGATATTTTGGGCGTTGGCGGGCAGAGTATAGAGGGCGGCCTCTATGTTTTTTGCAAAAGAATAGCTACAGCTTATTTTAATATCGCTGCCGGGTGCGGCCATAGAGGGGTAAGAATATGATACGCGGGGCTGAGTGAGGCGGGCGAGCGAGTTTTTGAGGTCGTTGTTGCCATACCAGGCCGGAAATTTAGCGAGCGACTCGCGAATCATGGCAATCTTGCGGTCGCGTATGGCTATTGTGCGTTTCTCGGAATCGGTGCCGTTCTCTTCTTCGTAGAGATATGATACGGGATTGTCTACAATCCGCTGTAGCAACAGTCGGGCGGCTTCGATGCCGGAATTTTGTTTGTATATGTCGGTAAGGATGTTGCTGTCGTTTGTGTATCTGACTGCGCACCAGAAGAAGTAGACAGGCGAAGTCTTGTCGGCTGCCTTCATGGCTTCGTCGGCTACGGCCCGCGCTTTTTCAGAACCACCTGAGCTGTTGAGCACGCAGAAGGCTTTGTAGCGTATGAAATCGGCTGTCGTGAGCATATATTGCAAGGCCTCAGGCGAATATTCGAGAGAGGCCTCGAATACGGCCAGTGGCGTGGGCGCCGCTATCTGCATGGCTTCGTCCAGAAGCTCGGCGATACGGGCCTGGAACTGTTTGCCGCTCCACTCCGATACGTCGGCCGGGAATGGCTCCAGAGGAGTGTCGACGCGGTCGTATTTCCAGCTGTTGTTGCTGTAAATCTGCGCATATTTGGCTGCTTCGAGGGTGAGAAGCATGGCACGGCCGGCACCTTCGGAGGCTGCGGCCTGTTTTGCGATGAGAGCGGGCTGGGCGAAAGCGCTGTTGCGGTCTATCTGAGTCTGCGCTGCGCATAGCTCGAGCACGGCGCGCAGCCTGGTTGCAGCAGCGGCATCGCCTTTGAGGCCGGAGGCTTTTTCCAGCATGGCCTTGGCATCGGCTTCGACAGTCTTGGGATATGCGAAGTCGGGTGTTTTGAAATCGGGAGTCTGAGCTGTCATCGTGTGGGAGATAAACAATGCGGCGATGGCATTGAAGATGAGAAAGAGGGTTTTGCGCATGATGTACATGATGAAGTGGTGTTATAGCCATAAAGGCCGTATAGCTATAAGACAAACGGCTTTTAAAATGGTTTAAACCCGCCCGGGCTCGAGTTGTTGACAGAGCCTGGGCGGGTTGTATTGGTAGCGGCGGTGATTACTTATTCAGACCGCAGTTTTTGCACTTTTCAGAGATTTCGGTAAAGAAATCGTTGCCCTTGTCGTCGACGAGTATGAAGGCGGGGAAGTCTTCGACCTCGATTTTCCAGATAGCCTCCATGCCGAGTTCGGGGTATTCGAGGAGCTCGACGTTCTTGATGGAGTTCTGAGCCAGAACGGCTGCCGGGCCGCCGATTGAGCCGAGGTAGAAGCCGCCGTGCTTCTGGCAGGCGTCGGTTACGGCCTTCGAGCGGTTGCCCTTGGCAATCATTATCATAGAGCCGCCGGCGCTCTGGAACTGGTCTACATAGCTGTCCATGCGGCCTGCGGTGGTGGGGCCGAAAGAGCCCGAGGGCATGCCGGCGGGAGTCTTGGCGGGGCCTGCGTAGTAGATGGGGTGGTCCTTGAGGTACTGGGGCATGGGTTCGCCCTTGTCGAGGCGCTCTTTGATTTTGGCGTGTGCGATGTCGCGGCCTACGATGATGGTGCCTTTGAGCGACAGGCGGGTCGACACGGGATATTTGCTGAGTTCGGCGAGAACTTCTGCCATGGGGCGGTTGAGGTCGATTTTCACGACTTCGCCTTCGCCCTGGCGACGGTATTCTTCGGGAATGAGTTCGCCGGGGTTGGCGTCGAGTTTCTCAATCCAGAGGCCTTCGCGGTTGATTTTAGCCTTCACATTGCGGTCGGCCGAGCAGCTCACGCCCATGCCGATGGGGCAGGAAGCGCCGTGACGGGGCAGACGTATCACGCGGATATCGTGTGCGAAGTATTTGCCGCCGAACTGGGCGCCGAGGCCGAGTTCTTCGGAGGCTTTCTTGAGGGTAGCCTCGAGTTCGAGGTCGCGGAATGCGTGGCCGTACTCATTGCCCTTTGTGGGGAGGGCGTCGAGATATTTCACAGAAGCCTTCTTGACAACCTCGAGGTTCTTTTCGGCCGAAGTACCGCCGATGACGAATGCAATGTGGTAGGGAGGGCAGGCCGCAGTGCCGAGCGACTTCATTTTCTCGATGAGGAAAGGCACAAGGCGGTCGGGGTTGATGGTCGCCTTGGTTTCCTGATAGAGATATGTCTTGTTTGCAGAGCCACCGCCCTTGGCTACGAAGAGGAAGTGATATTCGTCGCCTTCGGTGGCGTGGATATCAATCTGGGCGGGGAGGTTGCAGCCGGTGTTCACTTCCTCATACATGGTGAGGGGAGCGTTCTGGCTATAGCGGAGATTGTCGGTTGTGTATGTGAGATATACGCCGTGCGATATTTTCTCTTCGTCGTTGCAGCCTGTAAATACGAACTGGCCCTTGGACGCATGGCAGATTGCTGTGCCGGTGTCCTGGCAGAAGGGGAGCTGGCCTTTGGCAGCTACTTCGGCATTGCGGAGCATGGTGAGAGCCACAAACTTGTCGTTCTCGCTTGCTTCGGGGTCTGCCAGAATCTTGGCAACCATGGCATTGTGCTCGCGGCGGAGCATGAAGGCATTGTCGTGAGTGGCCTGGCGCGAGAGCACTGTGAGTGCTTCGGGGTCTACGACCAGGAATTCGTGTCCGCCCCATGTTTCGGTGTGGACATAGTCTGAGGTGAGATGGTAATACTCGGTGGTATCAGGTCCCAGAGGGAACATCTCTTGGTAATGAAACGGTTTTGTTGCCATATGTGTATTATGGGTATGTTTATCTTTGCCACAAAAATAGCAAAATTCCCTCATACCCCCAAATTTCCGAAACGACAGAATCGCGGAGGGTAAATGGAGTGTATAAAGTAATAAGTTGAAAGAGTCAAGAGAATGGCACTGAGCACCATCTTCCTGACCCTTCCAACTTATAACTTATTACTTAATTACGTATAGCTTATTACTTTTTACTCATTACTTCTTACTTAGAATTTCTTACTTAGAATAAGAAGTCGCCTCGATGTAGTAGAAGGAGAGGTAGGGCTTGGCTTCGGCTTCGGTGCGGGCCGCTATTTTGGCGCGGTAGTCGGCCATGCGGGCTTCGAATGAGTTTAGTTCTGCCTGGCCCTGGGCCTTCTTTTCGGTATCGCAGGCTTCGTGCTTGCTGGCGGTGGTGTCGGAGGCAAGATAGAGTGCTTCCATCTGGGCTACGGCCTTTTCGTCGATGCGGTTTTCGCGCACGATGCCGCGCACGGTGAGGGTTTGGCCCACGCAGTCGGGTGCGAACGCGCCACCCATTTCAGGCGTGGCCTCGCAGCGGAGCACTGTGGTGCTGTCGGCGCCGACGAGGAATGCCTTGCGGCCTCCGTGCTTGCACAGATGCGAGCATGTGCCTTCGACGGTCACGGTGTCGCCAAGGAATGCCTCGGCTTCGGTCATAAGCGAGTCTACAGTGAGAGGCGCGGCCTGGGTGGCCTCTTTCTTTTCGGTGCAGCTCATGGCTGCCAGAGCGATGATAAAACAGAATAAAGTGTGTAGTTTCATAGGAAATTGTTTTTGTGCAAAAATACTAAAAAAGCTGAAACCGTTTTGGGGTTCTGATAAAAAATAGTATCTTTGAACGAAAATATACCTATTCCAAGGTATGACAAAAATTCGATCTATTATCACAATTACCCATGAAAAAAACTATTACTGTCGCATTGGTCATAGTGGCAGGCGCCATAGGCGCTTATCAGCTTTCGCGCCACTCCGAGGAGATTCAGGCGGAAGTCACAGGCCGCGCCGACGACCCTGTCTGGCTCGAGGCTGATTCTGCGAAGGCTATCGACAAACGGATTCTGTCGGATTTTTCACTAACCCTCGATGAGGCCCGCGCCGCAATACGAGAGAGACACCCCGAGGTCACCGACGCCGATGTCGATTCCTTTCTTGCATGTCATTATATCGAAGGCCGCGAAATCGACGGTGTGATGCGCGTGCACCGCAAGTCGCCCCGCAATCTCGATTTGCTCAACCCGGCATATAACGGAGGCATTACCGACCGCGGCTACGACGCCACCGAGAAACGACTTTCGTATGTCGATTCTGTCCTTGGCCATTATCGCGGAACCAATCCCAAAGGCCTTGCTCATCGTGTGACCTACCGCTTCGGCATCGAGGTACCCTATCATAAGGCTCTCGAAGGCGACAGTATCAGGGTGTGGATGCCCGTGCCTCTCGAAGGCGAGCTCTGCGATCGTCAGGAGAATGTGCTTATCGTCGGCGCCGAGCCGGCAGAATATATCCTGTCGGGCGACCGTTCGGTGCACAATACCATTTCTATGATTCTGCCGGCTCCGGCCGAGGGCGATACAGCCCGCTTCGAGTATGTCGGCACATATATAACCAAGGGTAAATTTACCTCGGGTAAGGAAATAGAGGCCCGCATGAAGCCTTACAATAAGGACAGCGAACTCTATCGCCGTTATACCGCCTTCGAGGCCCCGCACATTGTGCGCCTCGACTCGCTGGCGCGTGCCATTGTCGGCTCGGAGACAAATCCTCACCGACAGAGCGAGCTCGTTGCCGACTATATCATGCAGTTCCCCTGGGCGGGAGCACGCGAATACAGTACAATCGACTGCATTCCGACCTATGTGCTCCGCGAGCGCCACGGCGACTGCGGTCAGGTGTCGCTTCTGTATATATCGCTCATGCGCACTCTTGGCGTGCCCGCGCGCTGGGAAAGCGGCTGGATGCTCCACCCGGGCGAGAAGAACTATCACGACTGGGCCGAGACATATTTCGAAGGCGTAGGCTGGGTGCCCATCGATGTGTCGTTCGGACGCTACGGCAACACCGCCGACAAAGACGCGCAGACATTCTACTCGCACGGCATGGACTCGCACCGTTTCTCGACCAACAAGGGCGTGTGCGGCGAGCTCTATCCGCCCAAGAAATATGTGCGCAGCGAGACTGTCGATTTCCAGGCCGGCGAGGTCGAATGCTCGCGCGGCAATCTTTTCTATCCCGGCTGGAATTCATATTTCCAGCTCATTTCTGTTGAACCTGTAGAAGTATCTTCCAAATGAAACTACGCAGATTAATAATATGTGTGCTTTGTGCGGCCGCCATCTGCCCCCTTGCCGCGGCCGGAACGAAGGAAGACGACGCCCGTGCCGCCCGCGCTCTTGTTGAGGCCGGCGCATCGGCAGTAGACCAATGGGCGCAGGTGCGCCTGTCGGCAGCTTCGATACGCACCCAGGGCCGTCATGCGGCCGAAATGTCTACTCAGGCAATAATGGGCATGCCCGTGCGCGTTATCGAGAAAGGCAACTGGTGGCATATCCAGACCCCCGACGGTTATACGGGCTGGATTCCGTCGTCGTCGGTTGTCGAAAAGACACCGGAGGAAATGGCCGCCTGGCGCAAGGCCGACCGTTTTGTCGTTGTATCGCCGTTCCAGATAAATGTATCTGTCGCCCCGGGTGAGATAAAGAAAGGCACCGATGTTGTTTCCGACCTTGTGAACGGCTGTATAGTCGAGTCGGGCGGAGAAGCCGCCGGAGGCTACCAGCCGGTCGTTCTTCCCGACGGACGCAAAGGCTATGTGCCCGCTTCGGCTGTTGAAAAGATTGAAATCTGGGCCGGGCAGGACTTCGACCCCGACAAAATCATCGATATGGCTTCGTCTATGATGGGCATAACCTATCTCTGGGGCGGCACGACCACCAAGGCGCTCGACTGCTCGGGCCTGGCGAAGGTGAGCTACTTCGACAATGGCCGTATACTCATGCGCGACGCTTCGCAGCAAGCCGTCACTGGCACCCGTATCGAGGCCAAGGACTGGCGCAAATGCCGCAAGGGCGACCTCCTTTTCTTCGGCGATGCCGATACGCGCCGTGTGACCCATGTGGCCATCTATGACCACGACGGAGAGTATGTGCACTCCTCAGGCCGTGTGAAGCGCAACAGTGTAGACCCCAAGGCCGACGGCTATCTCACAACACCGTTCCTTCATGCCGTGCGCATTGCCGGCAACGAAGGCACTCCGGGTATCACCCGTGTAATAGACCACCCATGGTATTTTTAGTTTTCCACTCTCAAAGCTATGAACCGCAGAAATTTCCTTAAAACAGGCATGCTTGGCGCAATGATTGCCGCATCGCCCATATCGCTGTCGGCACTCGACAGCGCCACCCGGGCCACGGGAAAATCAGGCCGTCTCAATCTTTCGTTCCGCCCCTATGAGCTCCAGCTCCGCCATGCCTTCAATCTCGCCCGCAACCAGCGTACCACAACCCCCGGTGTGCAGGTAGAGATAGAATACGACGGCGTAGTCGGCTACGGCGAGGCCTCCATGCCGCCATATCTGGGCGAGAGCGTGGCTTCGGTGTGCGACTTCCTTTCGAAGCTCGACCTCAGCCAGTTCTCCGACCCCTTCCGCATTGAGGATATCCATGAGTATATGGAGAAGGTGGCGCCCAACAACCGCGCTGCAAAGGCCTCGGTAGACATTGCCCTCCACGACCTTACGGGCAAGATTATGAATCAGCCCTGGTATAAAATCTGGGGTCTTAATCCCGATAACTGCCCCAATACTTCGTTCACTATCAGCTACGACGCCAATCCCGACGAAATGCGCAAGAAAATCGAGGAAACGGCGCCCTATAAGGTGGTGAAAGTGAAGATGGGTCTCGACCACGACAAGGAAACCGTAGAGGCTCTTCGCCGCTACACCGATGTACCTATATGCGTAGACGCCAACCAGGGCTGGAACAACAAGGAAAAGGCACTCGAAATGTGCCACTGGCTGGCCGAGCGCAACTGCCTCTTCGTGGAGCAGCCGATGGACAAGGCCGCTATCGACGACACGGCATGGCTGCGTGAGCGTTCGCCGCTGCCTATTATTGCCGATGAGTTCCTGCAGCGTCTGCCCGACGTGCGTCGTGCCGCGCAGGCCTACGACGGTATCAATATCAAGCTTATGAAGAGCACCGGCATGCACGAGGCCTACAAGATGGCAGTGCTCGCCCGCGCTCTCGGCATGAAGGTGATGCTCGGCTGTATGACCGAGACATCGTGCGCCGTATCGGCGGCAGCTCAGCTCGCTCCAATGGTAGACTGGGCCGACCTTGACGGCAATCTCCTCATTGCAAACGATATTTTCGACGGCATGAAGATTGTCGATGGCAAGGTGACTCTGACAGACCGCCCCGGTATCGGCGTGGTGAAAGCATGATCCGTGGTTAGTGGTTAGGGGCTTGGCTCACGCTGGTATATAACCCTAACCACTAACCACTGAACACTAACCTTAAAAGACTATAGCCATGGATAAAGATATAAGACTGAGCAAGAATGCCGTGGTGGCATATTTGCAGAAAGCGCCGGCCGATTTTACCAAGGCCGATATCATCGATTTCGTTGCCAATAACGGTATCGAAATGATTAATCTCATGTATCCGGCAGCCGACGGACGCCTGAAAACTCTCAATTTCGTTATAAACAGCCTTGCATATCTCGAGACAATCTTCACGCTCGGCGAGCGTGTCGACGGCTCATCGTTGTTCCCATTTATCGAGGCTGGAAGTTCCGACCTGTATGTGATTCCGCGTTTCCGCACGGCCTTCGTAGACCCCTTTGCGTCGTTGCCTACGCTCACGATGCTGTGCTCCTATTTCGACAAGGACGGCAAACCGCTCGAATCCGCACCCGAAAATATGCTCGATAAGGCCTGCCGGGCCTTTACCGAGGTGACGGGCTTGCATTTTCATGCCATGGGCGAACTTGAGTATTATGTTATAGCACCCGACCCCGGCACATTCCCGGCTACCGACCAGCGCGGCTATCATGAGTCGGCGCCTTTTGCCAAGTTCAACGACTTCCGCACCCTCTGCATGAGCTATATAGCCCGCACCGGCGCGCAGATAAAATACGGGCATTCCGAGGTTGGCAATTTTACTCTCGACGGCAAAGTCTACGAGCAGAACGAAATCGAATTCCTGCCCGTCGACGCCCGCGACGCAGCCGACCAGCTCATGCTCGCCAAGTGGGTAATCCGCAATCTTGCGCAGCGCGAGGGTCTCGACATCACCTTTGCGCCTAAAATCACTGTAGGAAAGGCCGGGTCCGGGCTGCATATACATATGAAGCTCACACATGCCGACGGCAGCAGCGCCATGCTCGCGCCCGACGGCAGCCTGAGCGACGACGCCCGCCGTGCCATCGCCGGCCTCATGGACCTGGCGGCCGCTCTGACGGCTTTCGGCAATGCCAATCCGACCTCATACTTCCGCCTTGTGCCTCACCAGGAAGCGCCCACCAACATCTGCTGGGGCGACCGCAACCGCTCGGTGCTCGTGCGTGTGCCGCTGGGCTGGACGGCAAAGGCCAATATGTGCGCCGCTGCCAACGGCGCGAAGCATGCCACTCCCTGCGACGATGTAGACGCACACCAGAAGCAGACCTTCGAAATACGCTCGGCAGACTGCTCGGCCGACATATATCAGCTCATAGCGGGCCTCGCCGTTGCCGTGCGCCATGGCTTCGAAATGTCCGACGCCCTCGAGATTGCCGAGCGCCAGTATGTGGATATAGACATACATAAACCCGAAAATGCCGCGAAACTTGCTTCACTGCCTACACTGCCGGCCAACTGCCCCGCGTCGGCCGACTGTCTCGAGGCTCGCGAGAGCATCTTCGAGGAGTACGGCGTTTTCCCCGCCGGCGCTCTCAAGGCTGTAGAAAAGCGTCTGCGGGCCTTCGACGGCGAGCGATATGCCCGCGCCCTCGCCGAGCCTGAACTCATGCTCGAAATCGTCCGCGAGCATTTCTACTGCGGGTAGTAATTATCTGAACAAAGGGGCGGCGTATGGTGTTGAGATATAAACTATCTTCAACATTATGCGTCGCTTCTTTCTGCTTATTGCATTGCTGCTCGGAGTCGGCACGTTGGTGCCTGTTTCGGCCAAGAGTCTGGTCGACAGCCAGACCGATTCGCTTCTGGAGAGTCATAAACTGGTGTATATCGACGGGCGCCCCGCCGACAAAGACACGCAGGCCTATGTCGATTCTATCCGCCAGAAAATCTCGGTGTTCTATTACGACCAGTTCCGCCATTTTTCAGACCCTGCGGCCCCATATTTTCTTTTTATGAGCAAGGACGCTCAGCTCGCCATGGGTATAGGCGGCGCCGTGCGCATGAGGGCGTATTACGACTGGGGAGGCGCCATGCCAGGACCCGGTTTCATACCCTATCTCATATCGATGACCCCAGATCCGGCCAAAAAGCGGCATTTCGATACCACTCCGGCCGGAACATGTCTGTTTTTCCGTGTGCTGGGGCGCAATAAGACCCTCGGCGAGTATCAGCTTTATATAGAGGCTAATTTCGGAGGATATCAATTCCGCGATTTTACCCTGAAAAAGGCCTATGCCATCATCAATGATTTTACTATCGGGTATGCGACGTCTACATTTTCCGACCCGGCGGCACTCCCGCCGGTAATCGACGCGCAGGGTCCGACCAACAAGATAACGCCGACATCGGTGCTGGTGCGCTACATGCCTGTTGTGCGCAACAAATGGGTGTTTGCCGTATCGGCCGAAACGCCCTCGGCGGCAGTCGGGGCCGACGGAGTCTCGACCGTTAAAGTAGACAACTGGATGCCTGATTTCGCCGCTTTCGCGCAATATCAGTGGGCGCAGGGGCAGCATGTGCGTCTGTCGGGCAT
The DNA here is from genome assembly GCA_910578035.1 of uncultured Muribaculaceae bacterium. GTDB lineage: Bacteria > Bacteroidota > Bacteroidia > Bacteroidales > Muribaculaceae > CAG-873. The sequence goes on along the minus strand of CAJTOB010000037.1, from coordinate 4,233 downwards.
CGTCCGCACGCTGTCGTATCGCGATGTGGCGGCCGGGGTCAACCGCAACCGTGCCGGCTGGGGCGCTATGCTCAGCTCTGTAGCGCATGTCACCGACCGTGTCACGACTTATGTCACGGGCTCTTACGGGCATGGCTATGCCGGTCTCGGGGGCGACCTTCTCGGCGACTACGACCTTGTGAGCGATCCGGTGCGTCCGGGCTGGCTCTACGCGCCGGCTTCGGCGGGATATTGCCTTGGTGTGCAGTATAATTTCCGGCCAAATCTGTTTGTGAGCGGCAGTGTGAGTCAGTTGCGCTATCTGCCTTCCCACACGGCGTCGCCCGACGAGTATAAGTATGGATTGCTCGCTACCGCCAATGTTTTCTGGAATATGACGCCGCGCATGCAGCTTGGCGCAGAGGTCAATATTGGCAAGCGTGGCAATTTCAGCGGCGAGCACCGCTATGCCCGCCGCGCCGAAGTGATGTGCATGTTTTCTTTTTAGGGGCGAGGAGCGAGGTACGAGGGGCGAGTTTTTTTAGGTACGAGGTACGAGGAGCGAGGAGCGAGTTTTTTCAGGGGAAAGGAGCGAGGAGCGCACTTTTGCTCTAAGAACTATAAACCTCGTTCCTCGTACCTCGCTCCTCGTACCTAAAAAGCTCCTGCGAGGTAGGCGAGTACCTGCTGCTGCACGCGGCTGCGCAGTAGGTGGTTGGCAATGAGGTAGAGCAGCAAGCCGGTGACCGCTTCGGCGCATAGTTTGAGCGGGGCTGCCTCGAAAAGGCCTGCGGCGAGATACATCACCGGCACTATGACGGCAGTGAGGGCGAAGTAGGGCATGAGGTCGCGGATATAGCTCCAGAAACTTGATTGTGTAAGGCGCACGGTGTAGACCAGCGTAAGTAGCCATGTGAGCGCTGAGGCGCCGAGTTGCCCCCACAGCATTATACCGATTCCATATACGGGGTCGCCCGGCAGCGACATGGCAAGGAAAGGCAGTGTCGCGCCGAGGGCGGCGAGGGCGGCGATGTCGCGCACTATCTCGAGCCGCATGATGATGCGAGCATGGCCGAGAGCGAGCAGATAGTTGTTGTAGAGCGATATAAGCACGGTGAAAATGCCGCGTAGCAGCAGGAGCTGGAACAGAAAAATCGACGGATCCCACTTGCTGCCGAAGAGGGTGTGGAAAATAGGCCGCGCCATCACCATGAGTCCTATCATGGCCGGAAAAAGGAGATAGGCTGTGAAGCGGTTCATCTTGGAGCATATGCGTCGGAAGCGCTCAGGCTGGTCCTGGACGGCCGAGAGCGTCGGCACGAAGGTAGAGGTAAGAACCTGCGACAGCGACGATATTCCCATCTTGCTCCATTTGTCGGACTGGGTGTAGTAGCCAAGTGGCGCCATGCCGAGGCGGTTGCCAATGATGAAAGAGTATATATTTAGAAAGACCGTGTTGAGAAACGATGTGAACATCATCTTCGAGCCTATGCCGAAAAAAGAGCTCAGCGAAGCGCGCGATATGCGGAAAAGGGGGCGCCATCGTGTCGTTGTCCACAGCACAATGGCCTTGCAGACTCCTGTTGCGATGGTCTGCCATACCATTGCCCAGGCTCCGGCCCCGGCAAATGCCAGCGATATCCCGACGATTCCGCCTGCGGTGAGCCCGATGAAATTTGAGGCGGCTACCATGCGGACGTCCATGGCTTTCATGAGACGGTTTGTCTGTACGATGACCGAGGCATTGAGTATAAGCGAAAGGAACATGACCCTCGACAGGGGTATGAGGCGGACATCGCCTCCGAACGACGCCGCTACCAGCGGCGCGCCGATGAAGAGGGCCGCATAAAGGATGAGCGCCACTCCAAGATTGAACCACAGCACACTCGAGTAATCGAGCCGCGAGGGGCGTTGTTTCTGGAGGAGTGCAAAAGAGAATCCGCTGTCTACAATCAGCGACGCGAAAGCCTGAAACACGAGCACGGCGCCGACAAGACCGTAGTCTTCCTCGCTCAGGAGCCGGGCGAGCACGATGCCGGTTATGGCATAGAGGACCTGTGTCGACAGACGGTCGACGAGGTTCCACTTCAGCGAGCCTGCTGTGCGTTGTTTAAGGTTGCGCTTCACCAGGGGCTTCGACTTTGATTCCTATCGAGCGGTTAGATACTTTGGCAGCGGTGGTGTGGTTGATGACTTTGCCAGAGCCGGCGCCGGTGATTTTAAGTTCGCCGGGAGCATGCACATGCACTATCCCCGGGCCGAGAATGAAGCACGAAACTTCGTCGGAAGCGAGGGTGGAGGCATCTATCAGGCCCGTGCCGACGTTGCGCAGGCGTACCTTGCAGGCTTTTCCGTCGATTGAGAGCTGTCCGTTGCCGGCGGCAGAGTCGCCGTCGAGTTTCTCGACATTGAGGCCGGATATGCTCAGCGTTCCGTTGCCGATTTGCTTGGCGGTGAATTTCTGCACGGGCACGCTTGCGTTTATCGTCAAGGTTGAGTCGCCCGAGTTCTCGGCGTAGCGCAGCGATGCCGAGTAGACCCGTACGCGCGGCATCCCTTTGAGGGGCTTCTCGTCGGCAAGGGTCTGCACGCGCAGATGTTCCTTATTATTGGAAAATGATATTTTTGAGGCTATTTCGGGGTCTGCGGTAAATACCACCCAGCCGGCCGAGTCGGCATTGCAGTGATAGTCGACGCCTATTCCGTCGACAACTGTTATTGCATTGAAATTAGCTACGTTCAGGGTGTACCGAGCCTCGTCGGCATGTGAGGTATATATACTTGCAATGAGGAGGACGAGGGAAATTAGCGCTGTTCGCAGTGTCATTGTGAGATTGTAGTTTGGTCTGATTGTGATAATATGTTTTTTTCTATGTGTTCGAGGATTGCTTCGAGTTCGTCGAGTGTATCGGCCTTCAGCATGGCTATGCGGGTGGGGCGGAAGCCCGGTATGCTTTTGAAAAGCGGCGAGGCGGCCAGATGGCGGCGAATGTGGAGAATGCCGCGGTATTCGTCGATGCGCTCCACACTTTCGTGTATCTGCCGCCTAAGCAGGGCGAATTTCTCGGCGTTGCTTACTTCAGCCACGCTGCCTGTGCGCAGATACGAGGTCATTTCGCGGAATATCCACGGTGCGCCTATCGATGCGCGGCCAACCATGACGCCATCGACGCCATAGCGCTCGAAAGCGTCGACCACGGCCTGCGGCGTGCATATGTCGCCGTTGCCTATGAGGGGCAGCGTGAAGCGCTGGTTTTCTTTGATTCGGGCAATCTCCTCCCAGTCGGCCGAGCCGGTGTACATCTGCGAGCGTGTGCGGCCGTGCACGGTCAGCGCCTGTATTCCGCAGTCCTGCAGCTGTTCGGCGAGGGTGCATATGATTTTGGAGTTGCAATCCCAGCCAAGGCGTGTCTTCACAGTCACGGGAATGTCGACGGCGCGCACCACGGCGCGTGTTATTTCGAGCATTTTGGGAATATCGCGCAGCATGCCGGCGCCGGCGCCTTTTCCGGCGACTTTCTTTACGGGGCAGCCGAAATTTATGTCGAGAATGTCTGGTTTGGCCTCGGCTACGATTTTCGCAGCTTCGATCATCGGCTCTACCTCGCGGCCATAAATCTGAATGGCTGTCGGGCGCTCGCCCTCGGCAATGTGGAGTTTGCGGGTGGTTGCGGCGATATTGCGCACAAGCGCATCGGCCGATATGAATTCCGAATAGGTCATGTCGGCGCCCTGCTCCTTGCAGATGAGGCGGAAAGAGGTATCGGTAACATCTTCCATCGGCGCGAGCACTACCGGGCGTGAGCCTAAATCAACAGTTCCTATCTTCATATATTATTGTACTTGTTATCGGAGTTCGCTTGCAAAAGTACAAAAAAAAGCACCGTCGGCGAAATTGAGAAGCCTTTTTTGCTAATTTCTTGGAATTATGGCAGTATGTTTTGTAATAACAGTCTAAAACTGTATTACGCATAAAAATATTTTGCGGGGAGGAGATTGCTCGGAAACAGTTCTGAAATAAACTGTCTATAAATCGTATTCTTTTTGGTAAAGAAATGGTTGTGAAGCTTGGAGTGCAGTTCCAATGCGAGATCAATCGCACCAACAAAAAGAAAAAATAACGGGTCAAGCCGAAAACACGGTGCATGAATTTTGGGAAAAGTGTTAAATTTGTGGCATGAAAACCGCAGATGCAATATGGATGTGCCTGCCCGAGGGCATGGACGAACTATTTGAGATGGTGCGCTTCGAGCG
>CAJTOB010000036.1 GCA_910578035.1 uncultured Muribaculaceae bacterium | reverse complement strand
CGCCGAACGCGCGCCCCTACCGCTTTATATCATGACACATTTATATCATGACACAGCCATTAAGAGAAGTAGCCCGTCCGCCTGTCAGCCCAACGGCTCAACCGCTCAGCCTAAAATTGCGGTCGGCGATGAAGGCGGCGAATGATTCGAAGAGGTCGGTGAGGGCGGCGGTGGCGTTGCGTATCTGGCTTTCGTAGAGCTCCGTGCCGCGCGCCGTCGACAAGCCCTTGCCCAAAAGGGCCTCGCTCACCCCCGACACCTCCTCGAAAAGCTTCATCTGAAGCTGGAGGAGCTGATAGGCGCCGTTGTTGTCGTTGTTCGTCACCACCTGATGAGGCATTTGCGAGCCTACGCCCGTAATGGGTATCAGACCATCGGGCTGAGCCCAGCGTTCGCATATGTCCGACCACGACATATCGGTCGGCTTCTGGTCGATGGGAAACAGCAGCACACCCTTGGCGGAAGTCGCCATGATATGATCTATCTGCACCATCAGACGGTTGATGGCCTTCTGCTGGTCTACGATGTCTTCGACGAAAGAGTGCACTTCGCCGTCAGTCAGAGGATAGAATTTCACCGCAAAGGGGTGCAAGCCGTGCCTGTAGGGCGAGTCGCACTCGTCAAGGAGGGTCCCGTCGGGCGCAAACCAGCGGCAATGCCACACAAACAAGCGCTTCGGCGAATCGGGCGACGCGCGCCGCGAGTCGAGCGTCCACACCTCGGCCACACGACAATGCCCCGCCCGGGCGCTCACCCCCGAAGCAAGCTCGGCGCCGCTTGCCGTCATAATATCGAAAGAACTCGCGCACGTCTCGAAAAGGCGCCCCAGCTCGGCCTCGCGCCCAGGGTCGTCAGCGGCGAAACGGTTAACGAACTCAGGGAAACTCATATCGTGAAACATGCCGACCAGGTCTATATCCCAGCCTCTGGGGTCGCGGAAGGCATTGACAAAGAAGGCCTCAGGGTCAACATTGTCCACCCACACGCCGGTGCGCCCGGCCCGCTCGCCGCTCCACACCCTCTGCACGGCGCAGCCCGAAATGAGAAACTCCTCGAGCATGCGGCTGTCGAGCTCGGCAAGGGCGTTGCTCAGAGCCGCCTGGCGGATTCCGTCGGCCTCATAGGCCCCGGTCTCGGCGCAGCGCATGCGGTAGCGCCCCACGATGTTCTTCACCAACTGGCGTATCAGATTATTGGTGAGCGGCTGCTTGCCGCTTTGGCGCACATATCGGTCCTCGCGCATGAGGCGTCCGTCAGCGCTTTCTATCATGTCGCTCCACTGGTCGCCGTAGGTGAATCGCTTGTATCGGCGCCGGCGTGCCCTCAGCCGCGCCCCGGCGGACCATGCGGCATATGCTGCTTCAAAAACACTGTTCATAAGGTTGGATTGTACTGAGACTCGCAGAGCAGCCCGAGTGCCCGCTCGTCGATTTTATAAATATCAGGCCCGTCATCGCATATGGCCATCACCCGCCGGCATTTTCCCGAGGCCGGCCATGCTGCCACTTGGCCGTCGGGAAGCGCCACAGCCATCGGCGCATGAGCTGTCGAGGCCGTAAACGGATTGCGCTGAAGCCGGACCGCACGCTTCTGTTCAGCCGCCGGAAGTACTTCGGCCTCGCGCTCCCAGCCCTCGAGCCAAACAGCAAGCACACGGCGGCACGCGGCCGGCGGTGTGAGCATCGAACCGCCGTCGGCATAGGACGTTACAGCCGTATCGGCCGCCACATCTTCCGGGGCCAGCAGCGCCGGATCGGCAGTATCGAGCAGTTCGAGATAGCGACAGCGCAGCTGCAGCTCGAGCATGGCGTTGATATCGGTGCCGGCCGTTTCCTCTACCGTGCAGTCGGTGCGGAGGGGCTCGAAGCCGCCGGCAAGGCGCCGGCGGGCGAGCATTTCCTCTCGGGTCAGCATCAGCTTCATGAGCCTGCGATACTGCCGGTTACACGGATATGAGCGTCGGGATAGCGGAGCACCAGACAGGAAGCCTCGGTGAGCACTACGGCGTCGGTATTGCGCTGGCCCGAGCGGCGAAGGTCGAGGGTCTCGGCCTGGAAGGGCACATGCACATACTTGGTCATGTAGTCGGGGTCGAGCACGAAGCCGTCGTTGCGATGTCCGCACTGGTCGAAGACCTCGGAATGGAGCAGATAGAGCGAGCCGAAATTCGAGCGTATCTCCTTGAACTCAATGCCCCACTTCACCATCGTTTCGCCGGCCGAGAGGGTCCTGGTGAACTGTAACTTGCTCAGAGCCTCCACAAGGCCGGTTCCGGCGATGAGAATCTTGCGGCGCGAGCCGTTGTTGAGCGAGAAGGCCGCACTGCAGAGGTCTACGAGGTCGCCTTCGGTGAGAGCGTCGAGGAGGAGTTCATGCTCGCGCCCGGCCTGGCTCCATATGCCGCCGGTGAAGTAGATGTGCTCGTTTTTGGTGTTGTCGAAGAGCTTGGCGCGGCTGCCGAAGAGGAAATTTTTCTCCATGCCCAGACGCATGTCGATGATTGCAGCCTCTTCCTGGTCGGAGAAGGTCCAGCCCACTTCCTTGTCGGCGATTTTGGCGAGGGTGCTCTGCTCCACCTGCATTTTGAATATCTGGCAGTTGTTCGATGCCTTCTGCGGAAGGGCGGCAAACTGCGCCGTCTGCACATCGAGTTCGGTGGCGGCGCGGGCCATGCGCACAAGAAGGTCGCCGACCTTGAGCGGGGGCATGTCGGGCGACGCATTACCCATGGTCTCCTTCATTCGGGCATTGACGGGAGCGACTTCAACCCCTCCGGTCGGGAGACGGTCAACGACATAGAGCACCAGCGACCCGCAGACATTGCCTTTTTTGTCGTAGCCCGGCTGCGAGGGCACAAGGATAGTCTCCGACACTTCGAAGAGAGAGTCGTCGCTTGTCCGGAGCACGTGAGTATAAAGGTCTTCAGACTTCTTCGTGCCGGTGCCTCCGGGCAAGGCCACAGCCACGGTAGCTTCGGTCTTTTTGGTGTCTACCGAGTAGTATTCTACGGTCATTGAGCCTGCACGGCGTGCACGGCCGCAGCGTGAAAGCTGGTCGACGGGGGTAGACATTGGGCGCACCTTCACTATGCGTTCGTCGATGCTGTTTCGCAGTAATTCGGGCGACTGCTGCGCCATGGTTTCAAGAGTAGTAATCATGTGTTTTTAAGGAATAAGTAAGAAGGAATAAGTAAGGCAGAAGTGGGGGTGGGGAGGGGAAAAACGGGGTTGTAATTATTAATTATTCATTTTTAATTATTAATTATCAATTGTTTTGGTTCCAGAAGCTTTCGCGGACGTAGCCCAGGAAGGTGGGCTGAGAGGGTGCCGGAGGCTCGGGCGGCTTAGGGGCAAGATCGGCGAGAAGCTCGGCCGGGTCGCCGCCGAGGGCTATGCCGGCAAGTATTTCGGCGGTTTCGGGATTGGTGCGGATTGCGGCAAGAAGGCGCTGGGCGTCGTCTTCGGTCAACTCTGTTGCGGGTTTGGTTGTTTCTTCCATAGCTTTATAGTTTTTGTGATTGACATTGCAAAGTTACGGGCGCCGCAAAGCCTTCTATCGCTTTAAACGACAGCCCCTGACATTTAACTTTTCAGAAAAAATTCATTACATTTGCAATTTTAGAGGTTGTTTAATAACATATGTGAAATCACAGGTTGGTGTATTTTAGCTTAAATTGCACATTATGAGGAGGGAACATAGCGGTGGCTATGAGACCGATGAATGATGGGCAAGTTAACAAAAAGACACCAGGACAATACTAATGTTAAAAACAGCCTCATACGACAAACTGCATGACATATGTCAAAATGAAAACAAAGGCTTCGCCTCCAAAAATTACGAGCGTCTTTATATCTTCGGCTCAGTCACATAGCCACCGCTATGCTCCTTCGTCTCAGATATAAATCCATCTCGTACTTTTTGCCCTCTGATTTCACATATGTTATTAAACAACCTCTTACATGCGGATAATCATCATGTTTTCAATCCTCACCATCACTTTTTCATATATACAGGAGATTTTAATAGCAGCCCCGGGCTGCGGCTTTGTGCTTTTGGTATTTTTTTGTAAATTTGCGTTTTCAACGAGAGGGCATTTTTCGTCCTTCAGAAATCGATAGAAAATGAGCAAAGAATATAAGCGCACGCTGATTACCACAGCACTACCTTACACCAACGGCCCTGTTCATATCGGGCATCTTGCCGGTGTCTACGTACCGGCCGATATATATGCACGTTATCTCCGACTTGCCGGACGTCCTGTGACTCTGGTTGGAGGCAGCGACGAACATGGAGTGCCCATCACTCTGAAGGCCCGCGCCGAAGGTGTGACACCTCAGGACATAGTAGACCGCTATCATGCTCTGATTAAGAAATCGTTTGAGGGGCTCGGCATTTCGTTCGACGTTTATTCGCGTACCACATCAGATATTCACTCGGAAACGGCATCGGAATTTTTCAGCCATCTGTATGAAAACGGCCAGTTCATCGAAAAGGAATCGATGCAGCTCTACGACCCTGAGGCCGGCCAGTTCCTTGCCGACCGCTATGTGACCGGCGAATGCCCTCACTGCCATAATCCGAAAGCATATGGCGACCAGTGCGAGGCTTGCGGCACATCGCTCAACGCCACAGACCTCATCAACCCTCACAGCGCCATCACCGGAAGCGTGCCCGAACTGCGCCCCACACGCCACTGGTATCTGCCGCTCGACCGCTGGGAGCCGGCTCTGCGCGAATGGATTCTCGAAGGCCACAAAGAATGGAAGAGCAATGTCTACGGCCAGTGCAAATCATGGCTCGACATGGGTCTGCAGCCCCGTGCCGTGAGCCGCGACTTGTCGTGGGGTGTTCCTGTGCCTGTCGAAGGAGCCGAGGGCAAGGTGCTCTATGTATGGTTCGACGCTCCTATCGGCTATATTTCCAACACCAAGGAGCTATATCCCGATAGCTGGCAGACATGGTGGAAAGACCCCGAGACTCGCATTATAAACTTCATCGGCAAGGACAACATCGTATTCCACTGCATAGTGTTCCCGGCAATGCTTATGGCATATGGCGACAACTTCCAGTTGCCCGACAATGTGCCCGCCAATGAATTCCTCAACCTTGAAGGCGATAAAATCTCAACCTCCCGCAACTGGGCTGTATGGCTCCACGAGTATCTCGAGGATTTCCCCGGAAAGCAGGACGTGCTGCGTTATGTTCTGACCGCCAACGCCCCCGAGACCAAAGATAACGACTTTACATGGCGCGATTTCCAGGCCCGTAACAATAACGAACTTGTGGCTATCCTCGGCAACTTCATCAACCGTGTGATAGTCCTCACTCATAAGTATTTCAACGGTGTTGTTCCGGCAGAAGGCCAGCTCGAAGACATCGACAAAGCCATCTATGCCGAAATGGACGGTCTCAAAAAGTCGCTCACCGACAATCTCGAGAATTTCCATTTCCGCGAAGCCCTCAAAGACGCCATGGCATTCGCCCGTGCCGGCAATAAATACCTTCAGGAGACAGAACCATGGAAGGTATGGAAAGAAAATCCGGGCCGCGTTGAGACTGTGCTGAATGTATGCCTTCAGGTATGCGCCTCGCTTGCAGTGGTAATGGAACCTTTCATGCCCTTCATGAGCGAGAAACTTAGCCGCATACTCGGTCTTGGCGCACTCGGCTGGGATATGATTGGCAGCAAGCCGGTGGCAGCAGGCACAACAATAGGCCAGCCCGAATTCCTTTTCGAAAAAATAGACGATGCCACAATCCAGGCTCAGGTAGACCGCCTTGTAGAAACCAAACGGCAGAACGACATCCGCAACTTCAAGCCCGCTCCCGTGCAGGCTGAAATCTCAATTGACGATTTCAGCAAAATGGATTTGCGTGTAGGCACCGTTATCAGCTGCGAACGCGTCAAAAAAGCCGACAAGCTACTAAAATTCAGCATAAACGACGGCTCAGACACTCCACGCACAATAGTTTCAGGCATCGCCAAACACTATGAGCCCGAAGCTCTTGTCGGCAAGCAGGTGATATTTGTGGCCAATCTTGCGCCGGCCAAAATACGCGGTATCGAATCGCAGGGCATGATTCTGTCGGCTCTCAATGCCGACGGCAGCCTCACTGTAGCTTCGCCATCGACCGAAGCCACCCCAGGCGCTCAAGTCAAATAGCTTATGTCTGCAGAGTCTGGCATGTCAGTCGGACTCTGCGCAAACCTTGATAAGTCTTTTCCTCGATGAAGCCCAAAATACTCATAGTCTATACCGGCGGCACAATCGGTATGATTGAAGACCCGGTTTCCAAAGCCTTGCGTCCTTTCAATTTCGACCACCTCATTGAGAATGTGCCGAAGGTGAAGATGCTTGATTACGAAATAGACCATATCCAGTTCGACCAGCCAATCGACTCTTCGGACATGAATGTAAAACATTGGGATCACATCTGCCATGCCATAGCAGACAATTACGACGCTTACGACGGCTTCGTTGTCCTCCATGGCACCGATACGATGGCCTACACCGCCTCGGCCCTCTCTTTCATGCTTGAGGACCTGCATAAGCCTGTGATAATAACCGGCTCGCAGCTACCTATCGGCGAAGTGCGCACCGACGGTGAGGAGAATCTTATAACTGCCCTCCAGATTGCCGCAGACCGCGACATCAACGGCAAACCGACCGTACAGGAAGTTGCCATACTGTTTGAAGATTATCTGTGGCGCGGCAACAGGTCTACAAAGCGAAGCGCAGACAATTTCAACGCATTCAAAAGCAACAACTATCCCGAACTTGCCAAAATCGGTCTTGGCATACACTTTAACCACGATGTGCTTCACAAGGTTTCAGACGAGCAGCCTCTAAAACCGCATTATAATCTCGATACGAATGTCATGCCGGTCGATTTATTCCCCGGCCTGAGCCCCGAAGTACTTAGACATCAATTGTTCACGCCCGGCGTGAAAGGTATTGTTCTGCGCACATACGGCGCCGGCAACGCACCGACAGCGCCCTGGTTTATCGAAGCCGTCCGCGAGTGCATTGAGAGCGGTCGTGTGATACTCAATGTGACGCAATGTGTCAATGGTGGTGTGCACCCGAAGCGGTACGTAGCAGGCAATCTTCTTGCCGAAACCGGCGTGGTATCGGGCGAGGACCTTACCTTCGAAGCCGCCATCACAAAAATGATGTTCCTCTTCGGGCAAGGATATGACGCCAAGGAGGTATCGCAAAGGCTCACCCGCTCTATCGCCGGCGAAATGACTCTATCACGTCCTAAAGCATGAACAGGATACTCGCGCTGATGATTGTAATACTTGCGGCGATGGCTCTACCGCTCGCCGCGGCCGATAACCGTGTGCCTTTGTGGGAAACCGTCGAGGTACGCGAAGAGGCTTCCTCAAGCGAAAACGAGCCTATAGAAATCACCACACGCGAGCGTCAGATATACATCACCACAGGACAGACCGTTGAAGTAAGAGTCTACTCAATTTTAGGCCAGCTCATCACAAAACGGAAAATATCGCCTGGAACCGTGCGCCTAACACTCGGCACCCGAGGCATATATATACTTAAAACCGACACAACGACGCGCCGCATAAATCTTTGATGTCGTTTTGCGTGTTATAAATAAAATATTGCCGTGACTACATTGAAAACACACAATGCCGTTGCGAGCATAAAACACCATTACCAAATGAGTTTCAACACCATAAAAGTAAAAGTAGTAAACACATCGGCCAATCCCCTCCCCTCCTATGCCACGCCATCTGCCGCCGGCATGGACGTGCGCGCCATGCTTGAATCGCCCGTGACAGTAGCCCCCGGCGCCCGCGCCATCATTCCGACAGGCCTGAAGGTCGCCATTCCCGACGGCTATGAAATGCAGCTGCGCCCTCGCAGCGGTCTGGCATTAAAGAATGGAATAACACTCCTCAACACACCGGGAACAATCGATGCCGATTACCGTGGAGAGGTAGGCGTAATTATTGCCAACCTCGGAAACGAAGCTTTTACAGTGTGCAACGGCGACAGAATCTGTCAGGCAGTTATAGCTCCGGTGGTTCATGCCGTATGGGAGGTATGCGATACTCTCGACACCACCGAACGCGCCGATGGAGGATTCGGCCACAGCGGTGTCAAATAAGAAGCTGCAAAAAAATGAACAGAAAACACACTTCATACATCCTGGCACTGCTCTTGGCGGCCGGAACTCTGCTTTCGTTCGCAGCAAAGCCTACTGCAGGAACAGATGCCGACAAGCGCAAGGCCGAATATCTGTTTCTCGAAGCGGCAAATGCCTATACAGAAGCCAGGTATGACGACTACTTCATGCTTCTGCGCCATGCGGCCGCTCTTGACCCCGAAGACGCCTTTATTGCGGGAGCACTTGCAGAAATGAAACTGGCAAACAGCGCAAGCGACTCACTCACAATGGAAGAGGCTTACCGCGATCTGGAGCGACGTTGGCTTGCAAACCCCTCGGACGAGAACAACGCTACTGTTTTCGCCTCTGTCGCCAAAAGCGCCGGCCGCATCGACGATGTGATATATGTATGGGAAACCCTTGACAGCCTTTTGCCCGACCGCACCGACCCGGCCATGAATCTCGCTTCGGCCTTAGTAGCCCGCGGAAGCTCCCGGCCTGACACAAACGACATAAACCGCGCTCTCGATATATACAACAGACTTCAGAAAGGCCTGAAAGGCAATGTGCAACTCGTTTCGCGCAAAATAAATGCCCTCGCAGCCAAAAGCGATACTGCCGATATCGTATCAGAACTCAAAACTCTTTACTCCGACGCACCGGCCGATATACAGGCCGCATTATTCATCGGCACGGTATATCACTCCCTGTCGATGCCCGACTCGGCCATGCGTTTTTTTGACCGTGCCTGCGAAATCGACTCAACCAACGGACTTGTCTACCTCACACGCGCGTCGTTTTTCCAGACCCGAGGCGATAGTGCCGCATACGATCGCGAAGTTTTCCGCGCCCTTGAATCGCCCGAACTTGAATTTGCGGCAAAATTCGAACTCCTTTCCGACTACGTGATAAAGCTATACGCCGACTCGACCCTCCGCGGACGCATCGACCACATGTTCGAAGTCCTTCAGGACGTAAATCCGGGAGAAGGTGTGCTCCATGCTTTCTATGGAGATTACAAGGCCACTATAGGCGACCTCTCAGGCGCCGCCGAACAATACAGCTACAGCATAGACCTTGAACCGGACAACGAAAGCGCGTGGCAGAATCTCACTTCAATCTACGGCCAGCTTGAAGATATAGAAAAAATGGCCCGTACAGCCCAGGCCGCCACACACCGCTTTAACGATACCCCCTACTTCCCTCTCTCGGCCGCGGCGGCACTTTCGCAACTCAAACGGACCGACGAAGCCCTGCTCACACTCGATACACTCGATATGAGCCGCATGGACGACAATATAAAATCTGTCATATACAGTACACGCGGCGACATCCTCTACTCCGTTGAACAGGCCGACAGCGCTTTTGCCGATTATCGGCGTGCCATAGAGCTCAATCCAAAAAATTATATGGCAATGAACAATGCCGCATATTACATGAGCGAACGCGGCACCGATCTTGCTACCGCCGAAATATATGCCTCTATCGCATGCGCGTCAGACCCCGAGAATATAACTTATCTCGACACTCAGGCTTGGGTATTTTTCAAGAAAAAGGAATATACGAAAGCCCGCGAAGTAATGGACAAAGTGCTGCAGATATGTGGAATAATCAACAACAGCACTGTCTCGGAGGATAATTCGGAAACAAAACCCGAAAACGAGCCTTCTACAGAAATATACGATCACGCCGGAGATATCTACTTTATGACCGGCGACCATGCCGAAGCTGTAGACTTCTGGAAAGAAGCTCTGAAGCTCGACCCGGAAAATGAAGCAATAAAGAAAAAGGTGACACACCGCGCTTACTTCTTCGAATAATGAAAACCAATTTTACAGGAATAGCCATTGCATCTGCAATAGTATGCTGCCTCATGTTTTTTTCATCATGCAGCAGCAAAAAATCGACAACCAAACAATCGTACGAAACATCTGCCGAACAGGCCAAGACTGAAAAAGACCCGCTGAAAACCGCATTTTCGTCTCTGGCAGCCTCGTATAAGCCCTGGACAGATGTATCAATGCCCGTAAAACTCGAACTTAAAGAACCTAAACGGTTTTCCATAAGCGGAAAAGCCAGCATGGTATATGGCAAATCTGTCTATATGTCGCTGCGACTTCTGGGCATGGAACTCGGCGCCATATATGTCGATACCGACTCGATATATATACTGTCGAAAATGCAACGCATGGCTTACGTCGAATCTCTCGACTATTTTTCTAAGAATTTTGGTTTCGCTCTCGAAGATATTCAAAGCCTTCTTTTAGGCCAGGCTTTTGTGCCTGGAAAAGGGGCTCTGACTCTGGCATCGCAGAAAGACTTCCGCCTCCAGCAGGGCGAAAAAAGCGGAGAAATGATTCTGAATCCGGCCAAGACTCAACGGAACGTATCGTGGCATTTCGAAGGCGAATATCGGCAGGACAGCGACGGAATCGCAGCCATTATCAATGCGCTGATAGTACAGCCAGCCACCATGCAACCGCTTTCCGCCGTGTTTTCAGACCAGAGCGAGACTTCGGCCGGAATAGTGGCGTCGGAAGTAAATATGGCGGCTACGATGAGTAAAAAATCTCTCAAAGTCAACGTCATATGGAGCCTTAACCGTGCTGAATGGAACAAGGGCATAGCTCCTTCCGTGCCAAAAGTTCCCTCCAATTACACACGATTGACGACCAAAGGCCTCGCCGAACTTCTAAAAAAGCTGTAAAAACATAAGCGGATGCGCTGTTTCCTTATCTTTATACTTGTTTTAATGACTTTGATTCCTGCGGCAGACGCACGCAGGACCACCAAAGACATCAGACGCGAACGTCAGGCAACAGAACGCAAAATAAAAGATACCCGCCGCCAGATAAGTTCCAATCTCGACGATACACGGCGGGAACTCAACCGGCTGACTTCTCTTGAAGGCGATATGCGAAGCAACGATGCCCGCATTGCACAGCTTAGCTCGAAGAACGATTCTCTCCGTAAAAAAACAAAAATTCTCTCCGACAGCGTAGAGTTGGCGACAGCACGGGTACAACGGCTCAGAGAGTCGCGGGCTTCGTCTCTGAGGGCCGCACGCCGCCAACGTCAGACCGCAGGCTCCACTTCCGCCTTTTTATTCTCTTCAGAGTCATTCCGCCAGGCGCTCAGGCGAGCCTCGTATCTGCGCGACCTTGCACGCTGGCAAGACAGCACGGCCTCGTCTCTGTCCAGGGAAGCCAGATTGCTTGAAATCAGAAAAGCCAGCCTCGACTCTACCCGCAAGGTCTTAAAAGCAAATATCACCAATTTATCTGAAGAGCGTCTCAGGCTTGAGCAGAACAGCCGAGAGGCAAAAACTGTTGTGGCCTCGTTGAAACGCCAAGGACGCAACCTCGAAAAAGTGCTCAAAGAACAGCAACGCCTTGCCCAGAAACTCGACCAGGAACTCAACCGCCTTATCGAGGAAGAGGCGCGCCGCGCAGCCGAAGAGGCTCGAAAAAAGAAAGAGGCCGAAGAGGCCGCCCGCAAGAAGCAAGAGCAAGAGGAGCATACCGGGACCGACAGACCGGCAAAGCCCAAAGCGACTCCGACACCGGTCGAAGCCGTCAAACCGGGAATACCATTTGCCAACATGAAAGGCAGGCTTCCGCTGCCGCTTGACCGCGGAGCAACGGTTGCCGTGCCGTTCGGACTTCAGACACATGCTGAATATTCAAAAGTTAAAATGCAGAACAACGGCATAGACCTCGAAACCGAACCGGGAGCCTCGGCCCGTGCAGTCCACGAAGGCACTGTATCGATGGTAATTGTAATGGAGGGTTACCATAATGTGGTTCTGGTGCGCCACGGCGAATATCTGACCGTCTATGCCGGTCTCGATAATCTGGCAGTACGAAAAGGACAGCATCTCAAGGCTGGCGACCGTATCGGTTCGGTATATGTAGACACTACCGACGGCAACCGTACAAGGTTGCACTTCGAAGTTCGCCACGAAAAAGAAAAACTCGACCCGGCGGTGTGGATAAAACTGCGCTGACAGATGTTCGGCCAACAGGAAAGAATAGGCTGCATATCTGAACCTTTTTGATTTGGATAGCGTTTTGATTATCAAAAATACGCCTCAACAGCGTATCCGAAAATCAAAATCAGTTAACCAAAATTCAAAAAGATATGAACTACGCTCCTCTACAAGGTATCAAGATTGTAGACTTCACTGCAGTGCAGTCAGGTCCTTCGTGTACACAACTTCTGGCATGGCTTGGTGCCGATGTAATCAAGATTGAACGACCCGGCTCAGGTGACGCAACACGCAAAGAGCTCCAGTTCGACCCCAACGAGCCAAGCTACTACTTCCTGCAGCTGAACTCCGACAAGAAATCGCTCGCTCTCGACGCCGCAACCCCCGACGGTAAAGAAATCCTTACCAAACTTATTCAGGGTTGCGACATATTTGTTGAGAACCTCCACCCCGGAGCCATGGACAAACTTGGTTTCAGCTGGGAAGAAGTCCACAAACTCAACCCAAGATGTATCTACGGAACCATAAAAGGCTTCCCCGTATCTTCGCAATACGCTCATCTGAAAGCATACGAACCCGTGGCACAGGTCACAGCGGGCGCAGCTTCCACCACCGGCTGGTGGGAAGGCGATAACAATGTGCCTACCCAAAGCGGTGCCGCTCTTGGCGACTCCAATACCGGCATGCACCTCGCCATCGGTCTGCTTGCCGCACTCATGCAGCGCGAAAAGACCGGTGAAGGCGTATATGTATATCAGTCTATGCACAACGCATGTCTTAACCTCTGCCGAATCAAGACCCGCGACCAGCTGACACTCGACCGTATCGGTTACCTCACACAGTTCCCGCAGTATCCCGACCAGAAATTCGGCGACTTTGTTCCCCGCTCCGGCAATCAGGAGGGTTCTGGCGTTCTTGGCTGGACATATAAATGCAAGGGCTGGGAAACCGACCCCAATGCTTACGCATATGTAATTCTACAGCGAGGTGCAAAAGACTTCGAACTCGCATGCAAGGCTCTCGGATTCGAAGACTGGCTTACCAACCCCGATTTCAATACCGCCGATGCCCGCGACCGCCACAAACAGGAAATCTACGCCCGCGTACAGCAGTTCTGCATCGACAAAACCAAATATGAGGTTACCGAAATCCTATCGAAAGCCGGTGTGCCTGTCGCTCCGGTACTGTCTACCAAGGAAATCATGGACGACCAGAGCCTTTACGACGGCAATACTCTCGTCAAAATAAATCAGGGCGGAAATATCGGCGAATTTGTTACTGTCGGTGTGCCTTTCACCCTCTCTAACTATCAGCCCACATACGGCCCGTGCCCGACACTCGGCGGCAACACCGACGAAGTTCTCGCCTCGCTCGGCTATACTGCCGACGATATGGCCCGTTTCAAAGCCAACGGCACTACCGCGCCGATGCCCAAGACATCGTCGCCGGCCAAGTAACTTTTTGACAAGCATAAGTTAAGATAACAGCAGGTGAGTAGTAAAAACAATTCGCAGCTGTTATCTTAACTTTCCAACACGTTCAACTCCCAAAAAGAGAACTCTCATGACAACTACAAATACAACTCAGGACAAGCCTTCATATCCGGCTCAGGTAACGGGTATGGATATTCTCGCCCGAGCCCTGCGAATGGTCGGCATCGACACGATGTACGGGCTCGTAGGTATTCCAGTCACTGAATTCGCCTATATCGCCCAAGGCCGCGGAATACGCTTTATAAGCTTCCGCCACGAGCAGCAGGCAGGCATGGCCGCCGCTACCCACGGCTATCTTACCGGAAAACCGGGTGTACTCCTCACGGTATCTTCGCTCGGCTTCATGAACGGCCTTACCGCAACTACCAACGCTACTGTCAACTGCTATCCTATGATACAGATCAGTGGCTCGAGCGTACGCGAACCTATAGACCTCGAACAGGGAACGTATGAAGGTCTCGACCAGCTCAACGTAGCCAAACCCCTTGTAAAAGCAGCATATCGCGTCAATAAACCGGAAGATATTCCGACAGCGGTGGTGCGTGCATATCGCGCGGCTGTTTCAGGACGCCCCGGCGGAGTCTATCTTGATGTCACCACACCGTGTCTCGGCGCCATAATGAATGCAGAGGATGCCGACAAACTGTTCTATCAGCCGGTAGACCTCTGCCCGTCTATGCCACCGGCACAGGAGGCTGTAGACCGCGCTGTGTCGCTGCTGGCAGGTGCTAAGAAACCGGCTGTAATCATTGGCAAGGGCGCGGCTTACGCCCGTGTCGAAGATAAAGTCAAAGCACTCATAGACAAAACGGGAGTACCCTACTTCCCGATGTCGATGGCAAAAGGCGTCATGCCCGACAACGGCCCTCTGAGCGCGCTATCGTGCCGTTCTACCATCATGCAGGAAGCTGATGTGGTGGTTCTTATCGGTGCCCGTCTGAATTGGCTGCTTTCGCGCGGACATGGCAAATGGAACCCCGACACCAAATTTATACAGCTCGACATCGACCCCGAAGAGATCGACTGCAACCGCCCGATAGCCGCCCCGGTTGTCGGCGACCTCGCAAGTTCGCTCGACGCCATTCTGGCCGGTCTTGACAAGGCGACAATGAGCATGGACCCGACATGGGTTCCCACTCTTCAGAAAGATACAACCGTCAAGAACGCCAAATTTGCCGAACGCCTCAAAGCCAACGCAGAGGCAATGCCTATGGACCACTGGACCGCTCTCGGCGTCATCAAACCTATCCTCGAGGCCAACGATGACATCATTCTGGTGAACGAAGGCGCGAACACACTCGACGACACCCGCGACTGCATAGACATGTCGAAACCTCGTTGCCGCGTTGACTGTGCCACATGGGCTATCATGGGCATGGGCATGGGCTCGGCTATCGGTGCCGCCGTCGCTACCGGCCAGCGCGTAGTCGCTATCGAAGGCGACAGCGCATTCGGTTTCTCAGGCATGGATTTCTCGACAATATGCCGCTTCAAACTACCGGTAACTGTCGTAATCTTCAACAACGGCGGTATCTACAACGGCATCGGACAGAATATGGGCAAGGACGGCGACCCCGCTCCTACAACCCTCGACATTCACGCCCGCTACGACAAACTCGGCGACGCCTTTGGCGCAACCACCTACTATGTCACCACCCCTCAGGAGCTCGAGACGGCTTTCAAGGCGGCTATCGCCTGCATGGGTCCGGCCCTGATAGATGTTCAGCTCGGTGCAGACTCCGGCAAGGAATCGGGCCACATAGGCTATCTCAACCCGGCACCTCTCGAGACTATAATCGTTTGATGACGGAGGTTTCCATTTAGAAGTCGGGAGTTGGCAATTCCAGCTCCTAACTTCTAATTATCAATTTACAAACAACTTCAACTATTTATTATGGAACATATTATCCTATACGCAATCGTACCTATCATAGTGGTAATGCTGGCAGGGTACATATCGGGCAAGAAGGGAATATTTACAGGCGATGACGCCAAGAAGTTCAACAAAGTCGTACTTGACTATGCGCTGCCCGCCGCACTCTTCGTTTCCATAGCCCAGGCGAGTCGCGAAATGCTCGCCAAGGACATCAAGCTGTCTCTCGTATCGCTCATAGGCATCATGCTGTGCTTCATGATTGTCTACTTCGTGTTCCTGATGTTCAAGAAGAATACAGGAGCCGACGCAGCAGTCTCCGCTCTTATCAGCGGCTCGCCGACCATCGGCTTCCTCGGTTTCGCCGTGCTGGAGCCTATCTTCGGTACAAACCCGTCGGTAGCCCTCGTGGTAGCCATAGTAGGCATCGTTGTCAATGCCGTTGGCATTCCCGTGGGCCTGTCGCTGATGAACGCCTCTCTCGAAAAGCAGAACCCGACAGGCAAGAAACAAAGCGCCTGGAAACCTGTGATTCATGCACTCGAACAGCCGGTTGCATGGGCTCCTATCCTCGCGGTCGTATGGGTGCTGGTCGGTATACCCTGGCCTGACTGGGCAAGCCCGTCGTTCAACCTCATCAAAGGCGCCAACGCCTCTATGGCAGTCTTCTCTGCCGGTATCACCCTTTCGGCAATCAAGATTCAGCTCAACTGGCAGGCCGTACTCGGCTCTATCCTCAAGATGGTGATGATGCCTCTTGTAGTGCTCATCATGGGCCTCTTCTGCCACATGGACCCGCTGAACCTCAAAATGCTCGTTGTAGCAGCCGCACTCCCCCCGGCATTCTCCGGCATCATCATCGCCGACGAATACGATACCTACGTTGCTACCGGCACCTCTTCTCTCACCCTTTCAGTAATTCTCTTCATCGGTTTCTGTCCGCTCTGGATATGGCTCACAGATCTCGCCCTGAAGATGTTCTAAAAATATCGTTCCATAAAAAAGATGCGCCCTGCCTGAAGCAGAGCGCATCTTTTTTATATGCTTAGTATATTACTTGCGAATGCAGCGGATTGCATGACCGAATTCAAGCGCATGACCGCCGAATGTACTACTGCTTACCACGACATTGCCCGTAGTAGTACTTGTGACACGCAGGGTGTCGAGATTGTCGCCTCTCGACATCGCGTCGTAGTATTTTGTCGAACTCCAGAACCAAGTTTCAGAGTACATGCTATTGAGACCGGTCGCTGTGCTGTAATAGCCCGTAGCAACAGCTGCAAAACCGGTGATATTGTTGCCTGTAGCACCATCACCCCATGTCATCGGAACATCAGATTTGAAGTTCATGGCCTTTAGGTTGCCGGCCGAGCGGAGCTTTGTGAGCTGTTCCTGAGTCGGCACCTCCCAGCCTTCAGGAGCGATGCCATGTTCCGAGGTCACGCAATATCCATTATAGAGATAACCGGCCACCTTCACCCAGTCGGCCTCGGAGTCGGTGAGATACGCACCCGTCTTGTTGGCTTTCCATGCATCGGCATTTGATTCGGAGATAGCTTCAATTGTTGTTCCGTCGGTAAACTTGGTGGCGCGGAGATTCTCGGCCATCCAATACTGTGTGCCTATCTTAACGATGGTATATGTGTTGAGTTCGGTGCCACGGCGGTCGCTGATTACATCGGGTATCACAGTCGCAGCAACAGCTTCGCCAGCCTCAGCAAGTGTAATCTCCCCGTCGATATAATATACCGTAGCTGCGGCATCTGCAGCCGCAGAGCCTGTCACCGTAGCAGTATTGGCGGTGAGATCCCATACAACAGTTTCGCCGAGGGTTGTTAAACCTTTGGAGAGGTCGGCGCGACCGTTTTCATCGCATGGATAAATGACATCGCGCTGAGCTGTGATAGATTTAATGTATTCGCGGCATATTTCGGCAACTTGCTTGCCGTCGACCATCACTTTCTGAACCCAGCCTGTATTGAAAGTCTTGGGTACAGCTATGGAATAGGCCGAAGCAGTCTGTTCTGGAGACTTGAATGTTATATTCTGTATGTCGGAGAGAACATATTCAACCGTTTCACCGCTCTTGAGATTGATGAGCATGGAGTTGGAAACTTCCTGAGCAACTGCAGTAAAAGGCAGAACTGCGAAAACTGACAATGCGAGAGTATATATCTTTTTCATATATTTTTATCTGGTATATTTTACGATTTTGTCGTTTACTTTGATGATATATATGCCCTTAGGCAGAACTGAGGTATCGGCAGTGACTGCGCCGTCGCCCCTCACCGACATGCGACATTGGCCTTTGATATCGAAAATATTAAGCGAAATAGCGGAACCATCAGCTGCATTTACTGAAATCACACCTCTGTCATTGGTGATTGACAAATTCTCTGAAAGAGATTCATTGATATTGTCGACTCCAGACATCGAAAGCTCAAAAGCAATCTGATTTATGTCGTCGGTAGGGAGCGTCAGTTGTCCGTCGGGTGTTGCGACAAGCATAACGTTTCCCTGAAAGGTGATTGCGGATATTTTAGAGATTTCCACAGAAGTGGTACTACCTCCATTCCCCGTCACCACCAACTTGTCCTGCGCTTGCATTGAAAAGCCCAGGCCTACGGCAGCAGCCGCGAGTAAAAAACTTTTTTTCATAGGCAATGTGAAAAAAGATTGGAAACAACTCTTGATTTGCGCAAAGATAAGCATTATCAATGAAAGCCGCAAGCAGTTTTTCATGGCAAAGTGCTCTGTCATTACGTAAAATTTTGCTATATTTGCAACAAAAGTGTTTTAATTATGGATTTTAAGTTTTTCAAGAAAGAAAATAAGAACTCTAAACCGGAGGAAGCTCCACTCAATTACTGGGAGAAAGAATCGTATCTGATGGCTCTGCCGAGCAGCGGATATGTCGATGTGTCGGAAGACACGATACTACGTGTAAGAGATATTGCAGGCGTGGATATTATTGAGAGCGCTCTTCCCGATGAGGAAAAACCGGGCCATATTGTGCTTTCATTCGAAGACGAGATATATGAAATAGGATTTTATAAAGATGGCTTTTCTCTTCCGGAGATGCTGAGCCGGCAAGGCTATTATTTCACGGAAGAAGAAATGGAGGCGATTGCCAGATCAGAATCCGCCCTGACGGTTTTCATGGAGTTTCCGGGCGACAGCCGCAAGGCATATCATCTTCAGCTCAAAGTAGTCAAGGCGATGATGCCAGATTTGCTGGCCGTGATGGACGAAAGCGCCGAGAGGCTCGTAAGTGGCCGCTGGGTGACGCTTGCTACCGAGTCGAATGTGGCGCCGTCGGCACAGTCGCTCTTCACAGTTCAGGCCGTCGGGGGCGAAAACGGCTCTGTATGGCTGCATACCCACGGCCTTAACCGATGTGGTCTCTACGAACTCGAAGTGCTCGGTTCGGACCAGGACAATTATTCAGATCATTTTAATGTGATAAATACGTTTGCCAGCATTCTGCTCGACAGCAAAGACCGCCCCGAACCCGGCGAGGGTGTAAGAATAGGAATGTTCGACGTAAACCGTCCGATGGTAGCCACATACGTGTCGTGGACAAAAGGGCTGTCAGAATATCCCGGTATTGATTTGGGCGGAATAGAAGACCGCAGACAAGGCCATAATACGAAGACTGCCATTGTCTTCCTATATAAGGAAGAAAAGGACGAAATGACACGCACATTCCGCAAAGTGTCTGAGTTCAACGGGCTATGGGCAGACAACCCTTTGTTCTTTATCAGTACCCGTGAGACTGAACGCATGAGCGCCCTTGCCCGCGAACGCTTTGGCATGGTGAAGTATATGGCCGAAAAGAACTGCCCCGTAATTCTGAAAATAGCTCTTCGAACCGACCATGGAGAGAGCGAAGATGACCATGAACACATATGGTTCGAACTTATCAGATTCGACGGCGATGAGTTTGAAGCACGCCTCACGCAGGAGCCATACGATGTCAGCGCAATGCACACAGGCGACGTTGACAGATACTCTGTAGACAATGTCACAGACTGGCTGATACAGACTCCTGATTTTACAGTAGCACCAGATAACGCTTATCTTCTTTTGTCATGAAAAAACTGATTGCAATTTTCACCGCCATCACATGCTGCTATGTATGCTGCGTGGCTCAAGACATTCCGCCTCCGGCTCTTGAACGACTTAAAAATGCGATATTACTCGTAGACAATGGCATGGCTGAAGCAGCTATGCCGGATTTCGACGCGCTTGCCAAGGAATATCCACAGAATTATATTGTGCAGTACGAGCGCCTTTTCGCCCTTTATCATATCAAAAAGTATGAGGAGGTGGCGGCCGGTGCTAAAAAACTGATAAAGCACAAAGACGCCTCGCCTATTGTGTTCCAGATGTACGGCAACGTACTCGATATTCTCGGCAAGTCGAAAGAAGCTATCAATGTATATAAACAGGGGCTGAAAAAGTTTCCCGATGCAGCTCCTCTATATCTGGAAATCGGGAATGTCTATGTATCGCAGAAAGCTTACAATGAGGCTCTGAACAGTTTCAATAAGGGTATCGACGTTCAGCCGGACTTCAGTTCCAACTATTACCGCGCCGGTCTGCTATATCTAAGCTCTGAAAATGCCAAAGTATGGGGGCTTGTATATGCCGAAACTGCCATACTCCTCAGCCCCGACAACAGGGAGCGTCATTCAGACATGGGCATGGCAATCTACGATTGTTTCATGGACAATATCTCGGTCACTCAGAAAGACGGCAAGACGGAGGCCAAGATAAGCCTTGTGCCGTCGAGAGGAATAATACTTGGCTCCAAAGGCGATGCCGGTGTAGTCGAATTTCCGGGCGTTTATGAGGCCTGTGCACTCGGGGCGCTCACAAAAATAGCAGTTGCCGACAAGGAGTTTACAGGCACTATTTCCCAACTGTCTGAGATTCGCAAAGGCATTGTGGAGACTTACTTTTCTGCTGCCGACAACTACTTCGGCAATGCCATGTATCTGTTGCCATTCCAGAAAAAAATAATAGATGCCGGACACTGGGAGGCTTACAATTACTTTATCTTCAGCCAGGCGTTCACCGAAGAGTTCGACAAGTGGTATGACGACAATTCCAATAAGTTCGATGCCTTCGTAGACTGGTATAATAAAGACACGTTCAAGCTCGACAGCACACATACAGTCGGTATTGGCTCAATTTATCGCGACTGCAAACGCCTCGATACTCTCGGCTCCTTAATGTTCCAGGCCAATCTGTTGAAACTATCTGAATAACAAATAAAGCGGGGCGCCCCAAATGAGGCGCCCCGCGGATAATGGAACGTTGTCTTTATTTATCGGTTGTCGTGGATACTTGAGGAGTAACATGTACGGTTGATTCACCACCGTCGGGGATATCATCAGCAGAAGCCACTACCTGAACCTGGAAAGAGCATACGGCCTGTGCTATGGTCTTGTCGACCGCGAAGACAGTACTCTGGATATCAAGTTGGTGACGACCGACAGGAGTATTCTCGGTAACGTTGAATTCGAAGCCGTAAGGGGGTTGGATAGAGGTGCCGACATAGACATAATCCCAGTAATAGTCGGCTGCGCTGATACCGGCGCCCTTGCCTTCTTCACGGTTTGTTACGGTAATGCCTGTAATTTCGAACGATGTGCCCTGAACGACGTAGAGAACGCCGTCGACACTTGTTGCACCTTCGTAAGTTATGTCGAAGTCAACGTTGGGTAAATCATCATCGTCACTGCACGCGGTGAACGCTATGGTCATCGGCAATAGAGCCAGCAGGAAGAGGAGGTACTTTTTCATGTTTCTTACTATCATATAATTGTACAACTTGTTGAATTATTAATTATTATTGACCGTTCTTAAACACGAGGTCGCCATCGGCAACATCGATAACAATAGGATGTGAACGGTCAACCTTCTGTGCGAGAATGTCTTTCGACAGCTGATTGAGCACCAGGCGGTGTATGGCTCGTTTGACCGGTCGCGCACCGAATTCGGGGTCAAAGCCCTCGTCGGCAAGATAGCTCAGAGCCGCTGGAGTGATTTCGAGCTCTATGCCGGAACTCTGGCGGAGCATCTTCTGGATTCCCTTGAGCTGAAGCCCAACGATTTCTTCGATTTCGCGACGGTTGAGCGGGGTAAACATTATAATCTCGTCGATGCGGTTGAGGAACTCGGGTCGGATAGTCTGTTTGAGCATTTCTAGCACCTGTTCTTTGGTCTTCTCGACTGTCTCCACACGGTTCTCCTCGGTCATCTTGGCGAAATTGTCGCGGATAAGACTCGAACCCATGTTGGAGGTCATGATTATAATGGTATTCTTGAAGTTCACGCTGCGACCCTTGTTGTCGGTAAGGTGACCGTCGTCGAGCACCTGAAGGAGAATGTTGAAGACATCGGGATGAGCCTTTTCGATTTCATCGAAAAGCACTACAGAATATGGCTTGCGGCGCACGGCCTCGGTAAGCTGGCCACCTTCGTCGTAGCCGACATATCCGGGAGGCGCTCCGACGAGTCGCGACACGGCGTGCTTTTCCTGATATTCGCTCATGTCTATACGAGTCATCATGTTCTCATCGTCGAAGAGGTATTCGGCAAGCGCCTTTGCAAGCTCGGTCTTGCCGACACCGGTTGTGCCGAGAAATATGAAAGAGCCGATAGGACGTTTCGGGTCGTTAAGGCCTGCACGACTTCGGCGTACTGCATCGGCGATGGCTGCGATGGCTTCTTCCTGGCCTACAACGCGCGAGTGCAGTTCTTCTTCCAGGTGCAGGAGCTTGTCTTTCTCGCTCTGTACCATCTTATTGACAGGAATACCTGTCCAGCGCGAAACAACGTCGGCAATATCTTCGGCATCGACTTCCTCCTTGATAAGGGCTCTTTCGCCCTGCATCATACGGAGTTGTTCCTGGGTCGTTTCGATTTCAGTCTGCTTCTGGGCAATCTTGGAGTAGCGGATTTCTGCCACACGGGCATAGTCGCCTTCGCGTTCGGCCTTGTCGGCCTCGAAATTGAGCTGTTCGATATCGATTTTATTCTGCTGTATGCGAGCTATGAGATCGCGCTCGGCCTGCCACTTTGCGGAGTATTCCTTTTCCTCCTCGCGAAGTTCGGCAATCTGGCGTTCGATTTCTTTCACACGGTCGTCCATGCCTTCGCGCTTGATAGCCTCGCGTTCTATTTCCATCTGAGCTATGCGGCGGGTGATGTCGTCGAGGGCCTGCGGCACTGAGTCGATTTCGAGTTTCAGCTTCGACGCAGCCTCATCGATAAGGTCGATGGCCTTGTCGGGGAGGAAACGGTCGGTGATATAGCGCTCCGAAAGCTGCACGGCAGCGATAATGGCTTCGTCTTTGATACGCACCTTGTGGTGGTTCTCATAGCGTTCCTTGAGGCCTCGGAGAATTGCGATGGCACTTGTCTCGTCGGGCTCATTTACCATCACTTTCTGAAAGCGGCGTTCGAGAGCCTTATCCTTTTCGAAATATTTCTGATACTCGTCGAGAGTAGTGGCGCCGATGCTGCGGAGTTCGCCTCGGGCAAGAGCCGGCTTGAGGATATTGGCGGCGTCCATGGCACCTTCGCCCTTGCCTGCGCCGACAAGGGTATGGATTTCATCGATAAAGAGGATAATCTCGCCATCGGCCCCGGTCACTTCGTTGACAATTGCCTTAAGACGCTCTTCGAATTCGCCCTTGTATTTGGCTCCTGCAACGAGAGCGCCCATGTCGAGCGAATATATCTGTTTGGTGCGCAGATTTTCGGGCACATCGCCGCGTACAATACGGTGAGCAAGCCCTTCGGCAATGGCCGTCTTGCCGGTGCCGGGCTCGCCGATAAGCATGGGGTTGTTCTTGGTTCGGCGACTCAGAATCTGGAGCACACGGCGGATTTCCTCATCGCGGCCGATTACGGGGTCGAGTTTTCCGGCACGGGCGCGCTCGTTGAGGTTGATGGCATATTTAGACAGAGCGTTGTACGTCTCTTCAGCCCCCTGGTCGGTTGCCTTGCGGCCTTTACGGAGTTCTTCGATAGCCGCCTCGAGCTCTTTCTTGCCGAGACCGGCATTTTTGAGAATTGTAGAGGCCGGAGAGTTTATTTCAAAGATAGCCACAAGCATAGCCTCGAGGGTCACATACTCGTCGCCCATTTTCTTGGCTATGTCGAGCGCTTTCTGCAGAACATCGTTGGAACTCCGGCTCAGATACGGCTCCTGACCCGACACTTTAGGCAGCGCTGCGATTTCAGAATCTACCTGCCGGGCCACCGCTGCCGGGTTGGCACCGATTTTCTGGAAAATGAAGTTTACCACCGATTCGCCTTCTTCGATTATACCCTTCAGCAGGCAGACAGGCTCTATCGCCTGTGTGCCGGCTCCGCGCGTAATCTCAACAGCCTTCTGGATAGCCTCCTGCGATTTGATGGTGAAATTATTGAAGTTCATAATATGAAGGGAGATGAATGTTATTTCTCTATTTTGACAATTTAATAACTTTAACAAGCGACTATACCGTTTGGTTTTGTCGCCGCACTACCCTCTGTTGCAAATTCCGTGCCAGACCGATGGAGCACGCCAATTTGTCGCATCACGGATTTGCCGGAAAGAGGCTTTTTGCGTACCTTTGTTGCAACTTAGCTGAAAATATGGAGATACTCTACGAAGACAATCATATTATAATAGTGAACAAGGCTTCAGGCGAAATCGTACAGGGCGACAAGACCGGCGACGAACCGCTGTCAGAGACCTTGAAGCGCTTTATCAAGGAGCGCGACTCCAAACCCGGAAATGTTTTCATGGGTGTGGCACACCGACTCGACAGACCTGTCTCGGGCGTTGTCGTATTTGCGAAGACATCTAAGGCATTGACGAGGCTAAATGCCATGTTTGCATCAGGCGATGTGCACAAGACATACTGGGCCGTGACGGCCGGGCATCCGGCAGAACCACAGGCCGCTCTAACCCATTATATATGCACAACGGAGAAAAACAACAAATCATATGCCTCCCTCACGCCGAAAAAAGGAGCAAAAGAGGCTCGGCTGGCTTATAAACTGATAGCCTCGACCGAAAGATACAATCTGCTCGAAGTAACGCTTATGACCGGCCGCAAACACCAGATACGTGTACAGCTGTCGGCCATCGGCTGCCCCGTAAAAGGCGACTTGAAATACGGTGCAAAACGCAGTAATCCGGACGGCAGCATATCCTTACATGCACGACGGATACGGTTTATCCACCCTGTGTCGAAAAAAGAAATTGACATCACAGCGCCCGTGCCGACCGGCGACGCGCTATGGAAAGCTCTTGAGGAGGGTGCTTCAAAATCGGAATAACACATGGCTAACAAGAATTTAAAGATAGTTTTTTTTGGAACGCCCGAATTTGCCGTCGCAAGCCTCGACCGACTTGTCCGAAACGGCTTTGATGTTGCGGCTGTAGTGACTATGCCCGATAAAATCGGTGGCCGCGGGCACAAAGTGATCCAATCTGCTGTAAAAGATTACGCAGTGGCACACAATCTGCCTTTGCTACAGCCGGAGAAGCTTAAGGACCCGGAATTTGTGGAGGCCCTGCGCGCTATCGGCGCCGATTTATTCATTGTCATTGCGTTCAGAATGCTGCCGGAAGTGGTGTGGACGATGCCTCCTATGGGAACATTTAATCTCCACGGCTCTCTGCTACCCCGCTATCGCGGTGCAGCGCCTATCAACCGCGCTGTGATGAACGGCGACACAGAAACCGGCGTGACAACATTCTTCCTCAAACACGAAATAGACACCGGCGACATCATAGGCCAGGAAAAAATATCGGTTGGCCCCGACGAGGACGCAGGATCGGTCTACGACCGCCTGATGGAAATTGGAGCCGAACTCACTTGCCGCACCGTCAGCCAGATTGCCGAAGGCGGAGTAGAAGCTGTACCACAGCTAAAAATGAGCGATATCGAGCCTACGTTGGCGCCTAAGATATTCAAAGAGGACTGCCATATCAACTGGAACAGCAGCGCTGCCCGTATCCACAATCATGTACGCGGTCTTGCGCCTCATCCGGGCGCTTGGACCGAACTGCATTATCCCGACGGCAATATTCTGACTGTAAAAATCCTGAAAACACGTTTATCCGACGGCTGTACGCAAGCTCTCAGCCCCGGAGAACTCGCCATAATCGGGCGTGACGTATTCTGCGGGTGTGCCGACGGGTGTGCGGTCGTTCTCGAAACAGTGCAGCCCGCAGGCAAAAAAGCGATGCCCGCCCCTGATTTCGCCAGAGGACTCCGCTTGGGCGAAGATGGCGTTCTCCCCTGCTTCAAATGACCGTTTTAACAGTATTTTTTCGGAATTTTGCATATTTCACATATCAAAACACCTCTGTTAACGGCTTTTTTAGTAATTTTACGCCTAATTAGTCGGAGTTCCCTCCGGCCGTCAGAATTGACTGAACTTTAATGGGTCTTAAATGTTAAAAATTTAAAGGCCGTAGCTAAGGCATGCGGCCCTCAATCGATAACATTTAACCTATCTAAAGATTTTAATAATATGGACAATAACATTCCCACTCCCGAAGAGCGTCGGCGCCAGCGTATGGAAGAAAGCGGCAGCAATGGCGCAAACAAAGTGATGCGTTCGATTTTCGGAATCATCATGATTATAGTCTATGTAGGCATGGGCGTGCTCCTTCTCATCAACTTCTTCAACTGGGGAGGCGACTGGGCCTGGACACGATATGTTGTGGGCATCGTCCTGATTATCTACGGTTTCTGGCGAGCCTACCGCCAAGTAAAGGGCATCGACTGATTTTTACGACCTCTCACTTCCGACAGCATGAGATACCACGCAAACCATATAGCAGCCGTCATGGCTCTCGCAGTTGCAGCGGGAGCCATGACCGGTTGCATGAAATATGAGAAGAAAGCCAACACTTCTACATCTGGAACAACTACCATTGTATGCGACAATACTTTCGAGAACATTTTCGCTCAGGAAGTAGACGTGTTTGAATACCAATACCCGGACGCGCACATTCTTGTGCGCTACGCCACCCAGCAGGAGGCTTTCGACTCTTTGTTCACCATGAACACACGTACAATCGTTGCCGCCCGCGACATAACTCCGGAAGAAAAACGCGCCCTGAAAGCCAAATACAAGAACGAGCGCGACGCAAACGTCAATGTACGGTCGGCCATGATTGCAGTAGATGCCGTGGCTCTCATCGTCAATCCTAAGAACGAATGCGAAAAGCTCACTGTAGGAGAAATATCCGATATTCTTGCAGGCCGCACCACACGCTGGGACGAAATACAGCCCTCCGCCCGTGGAAAAATCCGTGTTATTCTTGACCAGACAGGCTCCAGCCTTGCAACATATCTTACCGACTCACTCCTGCACGGAGCGCCTCTTGGCCCTACTGTCTTTGGGGCGGGCTCAATTCCGAAAGTATTCGAGATTGTAGAAAATAATCCTGATGCTATCGGTGTGCTTGGCGTAAGCTGGATTACTTCCGACATGGACTCGGCCGATGTCAGCCCCAAAGACCTGGCAGAGAGTGTGCTTGGCGACGAAGCCATTGAAGGCGCCACTCTTACACAGAGAGTGAAGGTGCTGAAAGTTTACCGCGATGACGAATTCCGTGCATACAAACCATATCAGCAATATATATTTGAAGGAAGCTATCCGCTTTTCCGCCAGATATATATGATAACAACAGCATCGACGTCGAATGTTGCCGGCGGATTTTATTCGTTCGTCACCGGCCCCATCGGTCAGAAAATAATCATGAAAACTGGCATAATGCCAGCCCGTGTCAACATTCAGCAAGTCGAATTGCCTGAGCGTTGACCTCCAAGAATGGAAAAAGTAATAAACAAATAAATTATCATCTAATTACACAATGAGAATCAAACTGTTCCTGTCATTGCTGCTTGCCGGCAGCATTGCATGTGCCGCTCAGCATCAGGGCTACAAGGACGGCATCGAATACTACAAAGCCGGCCAGTACGACAACGCCAAGACTATCCTCGACCGCACTCTCAATGACGGTGCTACCGACAAAGCTCTCTCCAACTACTATCTCGGCCAGATAGCACTTGCCAAAGGCGACAAGGCCCAGGCTAAATCCTATTTCGACAAAGGAATGTTGCTCAACTCCGACAATGCCTACAACTACGTTGGTCTCGGAGCTCTCGAACTCCTCAACGGCAATGATTCGGAAGCAGCCGAAAACTTCAAGACTGCACAGAAATTTGCAAAGAAAGATGCACAGGTTTCCGTTGCCATAGCTCGTGCTTACTACAACGCCGACCCTGTAAAATATGCCAAGGAAATCGATAAGGCCATGGTGAAAGCCCGCAAGGATTCGAAAAGCCAGGAACCGTCGATTTATGTGCTCGAAGGCGATATGCTGGTAGACCAGCAGAACTACGGCGAAGCCGCAGGCCGCTATGAAAGCGCCATCACTTTCGACCCCAACAATCCTGAAGGCTATGTTAAGTATGCCAATGCATATTTCTTTGTAAATAAAGACTATGCAATCAAGAAACTCGAAGAATATCTGGCCCAGCACCCCGAATCGGCCATGGTTCAGCGCGAACTCGCCGAAAAATACTTCAAGGCAGACCGCTGGCGCGCTGCTTCGGATCTCTACGGCAAGTATATCCAGAATCCCAACAGTTTCCCTGAAGACAAATCGCGCTACGCCGTACTTCTCTATTGGGGCGAACGCTATCCCGAGGCAATCGCTACCGCAAAGGAAATCCTTGCCAGCGACCCGACCAACTTCCAGACTCAGCGTGTGCTTTTCCTCACCGAAAACGCTATGGGTAACTACGAGCAGGCTGTGAAAGACGCAGACAAGTTCTTCTCTTCGAACCCCAATGGCAATTTCAACGTGAACGACTATACTACCTATGCTTCAGCATTGAGCGGCATGGGCCAGGATTCGCTCGCTGTTCTCAAATATGAAGAGGCCGTTAAGAAATTCCCTGGCAACGATGATCTTCTGAAAGAAATCAGCTCTGTTTACAACAAAAACAAGCAGTATGCCAAGGGCGCAGATGCCTACGCTGCATACCTCGAACTTCAGGAGCAGCCTACTGCCGACGACTTCTACGGCATGGCTACACGCTACCTCCAGGCTGCCGGTGCTGCCACCGACACTCTTCAGCAGAAAGAACTTGCTCAGAAAGGTATCGTATATATCAACAAGGTTATCGAGAACCCCAACATCAAGCCTATTCCCCAGTTCTATCAGCGTCTTGCGTTCCTCAACATCGCAGGCAACAACAAACGCCCGAATGCCGAGGCTGTAGCTGCACTCGACAAGATGATTGAACTCCTCGATGCCGATCCTGCAAACATGGACCCCAAGAACGCCAACAACCAGCTCAATCTCTACAAAAACGCATACGCTTTTGAGCAGGCATACTACAGCGCTCAGAAAAACGAGGAAAAACTGAAAGAATTTATCGAAAAATACAACGCTATCAACAAGCTTCTCAACCCCGAAGCTGCTGAATAAACGTACTTTCTAAAATATCGACGAGAGCTTCGGGTAGCACCTGAGGCTCTCGTTATTTCTAAGGAACAATGACACCACCTCTTGCCGAGCGAATGCGCCCGAAAACGCTTGACCAATACATAGGGCAACAGCATCTCGTAGGACCAGGCTCGATTCTGCGCCGAATGATTGAATCGGGCAAGATTGCTTCATTTATCCTGTGGGGGCCTCCGGGTGTTGGCAAGACTACTCTTGCCAGAATAATAGCGAACGACACCGACAGCCCTTTCTACACACTATCGGCGGTGACGTCGGGCGTCAAAGACGTCCGCGAGGTCATAGACCGCTGCCGTACAGAGGCCGGTAGCATGTTTGGTGCCGGGCGTCCGATATTGTTCATCGATGAAATCCACAGATTCAGCAAAAGCCAGCAGGACAGTCTGCTTGGTGCCGTAGAAAACGGCACAGTCACTCTTATCGGCGCGACGACTGAAAATCCGTCGTTCGAGGTAATCCGTCCGTTATTGTCGCGTGCTCAGGTCTATACCCTTAAACCTCTTGATGACAACGACCTTCAGATATTACTCGACCGTGCGGTTAAGGAAGACTCTGTACTGTCTCGAAATCCCGTGAAGATAGAGGAAACGACAGCTCTATTCCGCTACAGCGGCGGAGACGCCCGCAAACTCCTCAACATCCTCGATTTGCTTGAGCAGTCTACTCCACACGGCGAGTCTATAGTTATAAACGACCGTGTTGTCACCGAACGTTTGCAGGAAAATCCGCAAGCCTACGACAAAAACGGCGAAATGCACTATGATATCATATCTGCATTTATCAAGAGTATCCGCGGAAGCGACCCCGACGCTGCCGTATATTGGCTCGCCCGAATGATAGCCGGCGGAGAAGACCCCGAATTCATAGCCCGCCGTCTCGTAATCGTAGCATCAGAAGACATCGGCCTTGCCAATCCCACAGCCTTGCTGATAGCCAACTCCACATTCGACGCTATCCGCAAAATCGGTATGCCCGAAGGTCGAATACCGCTTGCCGAATGTACAATCTATCTTGCACTCTCGGCAAAGAGCAACTCGGCATACATGGCTATTGACGCCGCGCTCGCTGAAGTAGAAAGAAGCGGCAATCTTCCGGTTCCGCTCCATCTGAGAAATGCTCCGACCGCACTAATGAAAAAAATGGGCTATGGACAGGATTATCTCTATGCCCACAACTATCCGGGCAACTTTGTGGTTCAGCAATTCCGGCCCGATTCCATCGCTGATATGAAATTCTGGAATGCATGCAATAATCCGGCCGAAGACATTATGCTACAGAGACATCTCAGTCGCTGGGGAGACAAATAGTTCACGACGGGTCGCTATTGTGTCAAAATTACACTTCTAACCATTTAAAAATGGCATACGAGACTTTCGTATGCCATTTTTATACTATCTTTGTGAGGATTTTAAGCCCTGTTCTAATACCCATTAACAATACCAATCATATAATGAAACCCCTTATCTTAGCCCTATCGCTGCTCATGGCCGGAATGACGGCAGGTGCAGCTCCGGCTCAGACAGCCGACGTCGCCAAAGGAACATTCGAAGCCGGCAATGGTTCATTCCTTCTCAACGGCGAACCCTTTGTTGTAAAAGCAGCCGAGCTCCACTATCCCCGCATACCTCGTCAATACTGGGACCAACGAATTAAAATGTGCAAGGCTCTTGGCATGAATACTGTCTGCCTATACGTATTCTGGAACGCTCACGAGCCACAACCGGATCAGTTCGATTTCTCAGGGCAGAATGACCTCGCCGAGTTCATTCGTCTCTGCGAAAAAAACGACATGTATGTTATTCTTCGTCCGGGGCCATATGTATGCGCCGAATGGGAAATGGGCGGTCTGCCCTGGTGGCTGCTCAAGAAAAAAGACATTAAACTTCGAGAGTCTGACCCATACTTTATAGAGCGTGTAGACAAATTCCAGAAAGCAGTCGCCGATCAGGTCGGCGATATGACTATTGCTAATGGAGGCCCTATAATAATGGTGCAGGTCGAAAATGAATATGGCTCATATGGCATCGACAAACCATATGTGGCTCAGATTCGCGATATGTTGCGCAAAAATTTTGGAAAAGACGTGACATTGTTTCAGTGCGACTGGTCGTCGAACTTCCTCAACAACGGCCTCGACGACCTTGTATGGACAATGAACTTCGGCACCGGCGCCAATATCGACCAGCAATTTGAAAAGCTCAAGGAGGTGCGTCCTGACAGCCCGCTTATGTGCTCTGAATTCTGGAGCGGCTGGTTCGACAAATGGGGCGCAAACCATGAAACACGTCCTGCCGCCGACATGATTGCCGGTATAGACGAAATGCTCTCCAAGAATATATCGTTCAGCCTTTATATGACTCATGGAGGCACAAACTGGGGGCATTGGGCTGGTGCCAACTCGCCCGGTTTCGCTCCCGATGTGACATCTTATGATTACGACGCCCCCATCAGCGAATCGGGCCAGACAACTCCCAAATATTGGGAACTCCGCAAAACTCTTGCCAAATATATGGATGGCAAAAAGCAAGCACCGGTGCCGGCCACTATCAAGCCTATTGCCGTAAAGCAATTTGAATTGACCGAAGTAGCCCCTATTTTCGATAATCTTCCTGCCGCTAAAACTGATACAGACATCAAGACGATGGAAGAATACAACCAGGGCTTCGGCAGCATACTCTACCGCACTACCCTCCCGGCTCTCGACAAACCGGCTCTTCTCACAGTCAAAGATGCTCACGATTTCGCTCAGGTTTTTGTAGACGGCAAGTATAGAGGAAAACTCGACCGCCGCAACGGAGAAAAAGAGCTCATACTGCCCTCCTGCCCTAAAGGTGCCACTCTCGACATATTCGTAGAGGCCATGGGCCGTATTAATTTCGGTCGTGCCATAAAAGATTTCAAAGGCATTACTGACAAAGTCACTGTCACCGAAGACCGCGACGGTCATGCCTTTGTATGCGACCTGAAAAACTGGCAGGTATTCAATATCGAAGACAAACTCGACACATACACCGCCATGAATTTCGTGCCGGTGGAATCTGTTGAGAAATCAGCCGACGGCCGCCTGCCAAGAGGCGTATATCGCGGCACGTTCAACGTCAACAAGCCCTCCGATACATTCCTTAATTTTGAGACATGGGGCAAAGGCCTCGTCTATGTAAATGGCTATCCAATTGGTCGTATCTGGGAGATAGGTCCGCAGCAGACTCTCTATATGCCCGGCTGCTGGCTTAAAAAAGGAGAAAACGAGATTGTTGTTTTCGATATACTTGGCCCCAGAGAGGCCCGTTCGGAAGGCCTCAGACAGCCTCTGCTTGACCAGCTTTTGGTGCAGAAACCCCTCACACACCGTAACGAAGGTGAGAGCCTTGACCTCAGCAGTGCAAAGCCAGTGCTTACAGGTGCATTCAAACCGGGTAATGGCTGGCAGCAAGCCAACTTCAAAGCACCCGTAAAAGGCCGCTATCTGGTTATCGAAGCTATTGATGCCATAGATGGCAAAGACGTTGCCGCTATTGCAGAAATGTATGTCCTCAACGATAAAGGCGAACGCTTGTCTCGCGAGCCCTGGACTGTGCTCTACGCAGACAGTGAGGACATGAAAGGCGTAAACCGCTCGGCCGACAAAACATTCGACCTTCAGGAATCAACCTACTGGAGCACCGTTCCCGGAACTCCATTCCCGCATGCTATCCAGATTGACCTCGGCGCAAGCCATAATATCAGCGCCATACAGTACTTACCGCGCATGGAAAGCGAAGTGCCAGGCGCTATCAAAAATTTCAAAATATACGTAGGCGAGACGCCTTTTCCGTATTAAATTTGCATCCTAACCTTGAAAAATCAGGCCGCGCTCCAATAAATGGAGCGCGGCCTGATTTTTATATATTACTATTACTGTCCGCTAAACTTTTTTTGAGCGATTGAAAATTAAGGCTGATTCTTGCTAAGGCAAGCGACAAAAGTCGATTACCATTTGCAGGAGGCAGCCCTAATTAGTTATTTTGGTGTCACCTAACAAACCATGAATAACCATGAGCAAAAGTAGTAATTTCTTCGGACAGCCGATATATGGACAGTTGATAAAATCGCTCAACATCGAAAAAATTGTTGAAATCAGCCGGAAACACGGCGGAGAGAAGTATGTAAAGAGTTTTGACGGCTTTACTCACTTGTTGACGATGCTCTATGCCGTGATACAGCGGTTCGACTCATTGCGTG